>NZ_JBHRYH010000016.1:0-53675 GCF_042648905.1 Vogesella amnigena
TGTGGACGTGGCGCCGGATGCCTGCCCGATCATCGGCAAGTCGCCGGTGAAGGGGCTGTACTTCAACTGTGGTTGGGGTACCGGTGGCTTCAAGGCCACGCCGGGCTCGGGTCACGTGTTCGCCCACACCATCGCCAACGATGCGCCGCACCCGCTGAACGCCGCCTTTGCGCTGGACCGCTTCAGCACCGGCCATCTGATTGACGAGCACGGCGCCGCCGGCGTAGCCCACTAAGAGCGGCCCGCGCGGCCACTCCGGCGCCTATGCGGCCAACCTTGGTCGCCCCGCCGGATCTGGCCGAGCCAGCCTGACGAGGAGAATCCGATGTTCCAGCTTCACTGTCCGCACTGCGGGGCGACCCGCGAGGAAGAAGAATTCAGCTATGCCGGCGAGGCCTATATCGCCCGCCCGGCCAACCCGGAAGAGGCCAGCGATGCCGAATGGGGTGACTACCTGTTCATGCGCAAGAACACCCGCGGCTGGTTCTGGGAGCAATGGCAGCACACCGCCGGCTGCCGCAAGGTGTTTGTCGTCAAGCGTCACACCGCCAGTTATCAGATTGCCGGCAGCTGGACGCTGGCAGAAGGCAAAACGCAGTACCTGAAGGAGAGCGAAGCATGAGCGCCTACCGTGTCCACCGCAACAGCCAGCGCATCGATAGCCAGTCGCCGCTCCAGTTCACCTTTGACGGCAAGCGCCTGCAGGGTTTCGCCGGCGATACCCTGGCCTCGGCGCTGATCGCCAACGGCGTCAAGCTGATCGGCCGCAGCTTCAAGTACGGCCGCCCGCGCGGCATCATCGGCCACGGCTCGGAAGAGCCGAACGCGCTGATCCAGCTGGAAACCGGCGCCTACACCGTGCCGGACCTGAAAGCCACCCAGGTGGAGCTGTATAACGGCCTGTCCGCCACCACCACTACCGGCTTCCCGTCGCTGCACTTCGACCTGAAGGGCCTGGCTGGTACCTTCAGCCGCTTCATGCCGCCCGGCTTCTACTACAAGACCTTCATGGGCCCGGTGAAAGCCGCCTGGCCGATGTACGAGAAGCTGATCCGCATGGCAGCCGGCTATGGCCGCGCGCCGGTGGAAGCCGACCCGGAATACTACGACCACCTGCACCACCACGTAGACGTGCTGGTGGTGGGCGGCGGTGCCTGCGGCCTGTGGGCCGCCACCCTGGCCGGCCGCGCCGGTCTCAAGACCCTGCTGGTAGACGAACAGAACGAAGCCGGCGGCTGGATGCTGTCCGACGCCAGCGCCCGTATCGACGGCAAGCCAGCGATGCAGTGGGTGAACGAGCGCCTGGCCGAGCTGGATAGCCTGGGCAACGTCACGGTACTGACCCGCACCACCGCCTTCGCGCTGCACGAACAGAACCTGGTGCAGGCACTGGAACTGTGCCAGGACCACCTGCCGATTGGCAGCCGCAACCCGGGCCAGCCGCGTCAGCGCCTGCACAAGATCCGCGCCCACCACGTGGTGCTGGCCGCCGGCGCCATCGAGCGCCCGCTGGTCTACGGCAACAACGACCGCCCGGGGGTGATGACCGCCGCCGCCGGCCAGACCTACCTCAACCGCTACGGCGTGGCCGTTGGCCGCAACGTGCTGCTGATGACGCACAACGACGCCGCCTACGACGCCGCCCGCGATCTGGCCGAAGCCGGCAGCCGCGTGACACTGATCGACACCCGTCTGCGCGGTGCCGCCGACTGGCGCCAGCAGCAGGCCAAACAGGCCGGCGTGGAGCTGATGCTGGGCTACGGCATTGCCCAGGTACACGGCAAGACCGCCGTCAGCGGCGCGCAGCTGGTACAGCTGGACCCGTTCACCAACACCGTGCGTGGCAAGGGCCCGCGCCTGTCGGCCGACAGCATCCTGTCCTCCGGCGGCCTGACCTCCACCGTGCACCTGTTCTGCCACAACACCGGCCGCCCGTACTGGAAAGAGGACAGTCTGTCCTTCGTGGTACCGGACGAAGGCCGCCAGGGCATCAGCTGTGCCGGCGCCATCACCGGCCGCTGGGAACTGTCCACCGCGCTGGCGCAGACCCATGCCGCCACCAGCGCCATGCTGGCCGGCTTCGGCCGCAGCACCCACGGCGACTGCCCGCAGGGCGACGAGCACGAGGTGGCCGCCACCCGCCGCCTGTTCCGCGTGCCGGACGGCCTGGCCGAAGGCCACGGCGCCAAGGCGTTTGTCGACTTCCAGAACGACGTCTCCGCCGCCGACATCCACCTGGCGGTGCGCGAGAACTACCGCTCCATCGAACACGTGAAGCGCTACACCGCGCTGGGCTTCGGTACCGACCAGGGCAAGCTGTCCAACGTCAACGGCTTTGCCATCGCCGCCGAGGCACTGGGCAAACCGATCTCCGCCGTGGGCACCACCACCTACCGCCCGGCCTACACCCCGGTAACCTTCGGCGCGCTGGCCGGCAGCCACAAGGCCGACACCTTCGAGCCGCGCCGCTACACCGCCATGCAGTCCTCGCACCTCAAGCGTGGCGCGCTGTTCGAGACCGTCGGCCAGTGGATGCGCCCGTGGTACTTCCCCCAGGGCAAGGAAACGATGCACCAGGCGGTGGACCGCGAATGTCTGGCCACCCGTAACAGCGTGGGGGTGATGGATGCCTCCACCCTGGGCAAGATCGACGTGAAAGGCCCGGACGCGCGCGAGTTCCTCAACCGCATCTACTCCAACGCCTGGAGCAAGCTGGACCCGGGCAAGTGCCGCTACGGCCTGATGCTGGACGAGAACGGCATGGTGATGGACGACGGCGTGACCGCCTGCATCGCCGACGACCACTTCCACATGACCACCACCACCGGCGGCGCCGCCCGCGTGCTGAACTGGCTGGAGCGCTGGCACCAGACCGAGTGGCCGGAGCTGAAGGTGCGCTTCACCTCCACCACCGACCACTGGAGCACCACCGCGGTAGTGGGGCCGAAGAGCCGTGCCGTGCTGCAGAAACTGTGCAGCGACATCGACCTGTCGGCCGAGAACTTCAAGTTCATGGACTGGCGCGAAGGCACCGTGGCCGGCGTCCCGGCCAAGGTGTTCCGCATCTCCTTCTCCGGTGAACTGGCGTACGAGATCAACGTCGACGCCTGCTACGGTCACTACATCTGGGAACAGGTGATGGCGGCGGGCGAAGAATTCGGCATCACCCCGTACGGCACCGAAACCATGCACGTACTGCGGGCCGAGAAGGGCTTCATCATCGTCGGCCAGGATACCGATGGCTCGATGACACCGATGGATCTGGCCATGGGCTGGGCAGTGGGCATGAAGAAGCCGTTCAGCTTCCTCGGCAAACGCTCGCTGAGCCGCTCCGACACCGTGCGCAGCGACCGCAAGCAGCTGGTGGGCCTCTATACCGAAGACCCGAAAGTGGTGCTGACCGAAGGCGCGCAGATCCTGTCCACGCCGGACGCCACCCCGCCAGCCAATATGCAGGGCCATGTCACCTCCAGCTACCACAGCGCCTTCCTCGGCCGCTCCATTGCCATGGCAGTGCTGAAGGGTGGCAGCCAGCGCAGCGGCGACACCGTGTATGTGTGGGCGCAGGGCAAGATGCACCCGGCCAAAGTGGTTTCCTCCGTATTCGTCGATCAAGAAGGGGTGCGTCAACATGCCTAACTTCCAACCCTACCTGCAGTCCCCGCTGGTGAACTTCAACCTGCCGGCGGAGACCGTGCCGGCCGACAACAGCCAGCAAGTGCGTGCCAACGAACTGCCGCTGCTGGGCTACATCGCGATTCGCGGCGAACTGGCGGATGCCGCCATTGCCGCCGCCATCGTCAGTGTGACCGGTGCCAGCGTACCGGCGGCCGGGCAGTTCAGCAGCGGCGAAGGCGGCGTGCTGGTCTGGGTATCGCCGGACGAGCTGCTGCTGGTCACCCGCCGTGCCGAACTGGGCGCACGGTTGGCCGCATTCGAGACCGCGTTCAATGGCCTGTTCGCCCACGCGGTGGACAACAGCGGCGGGCTGAGCTGCGTGTCGCTGTCCGGAGCCGAGCACGTCACCGTGCTGCGCCACATGGGGGTGTACGACTTCGAATCGCTGGCCGTGGGCCAGGCGGTGAGCACGGTGCTGGGCAAGGCTGGCGGCACGGTGCTGCGGCTGGAGGACGACGGCGTGTTCCTGATCATCCGCCGCAGCTTTGCCGACTACCTGTGGCTGCTGCTGCGCAAGGTAGCCAAGCCGTACCGCTTTGCGGTGGCGCAGCTGCCGCCGTTGTCGAAGAACGCGCTGCTGCAACTGCTGGACCCGAAGACCGTCGCCACCAGCAGCAAGAAAGTGCCAGCCTGACCCCGGCCGTACCAGCCACGGTGTATCGGTGGCCGGTAACGGCAGGCAACAGGCGCCATGACAGCCTTGCGGCCAACATGGCCTTCACGCCCGGCCAGCGCTGGCAGTTCGCAGCGCTGGCCGGGCGTTGCTATTGCCAACACAGGCTGCCGCCCAGCGGGCAACGGGGCCCGGAGCAGCAAAAATGCCGCTCACTCGCCATAGTGAACGGCATCAGGCGGCACAGGATTGTTTGCGACGCTAGGCAGTGCGATTACCAGGGCACATGCCCACCAGGGTAAACAGCAGCCAGAAGGCCTGCGACACGAATGCGGCCAGATTGAAATCAAAGGACAGGGAGTACAGGCTGCAGACACAGCCGGCAATATTCAGGCAGGCATAACTTTTCGCCGTCATCTGCAGCTTGCGCAACTGCACCAGTGCATAGGCAATGACATAGCACGCGGAGCCAAACAGCCCAACCAATACATGTAGTTCCATGGCTTTCTAACGGGGCAGCGCAAAAAACCTCCTGCTTTCGAGGCGCCCTGCGCGCATTACTGGCAACAATATTCGCAGGTTTGCCAGCGATGGCAATGCGAACCTCCCCACGACATACAAACAGACAAGAATCTGCTCAAGAATCGGCGCTGCCGGACATGGCAGCGAAACCAGTATTCCGCGCCAGTTCAGGCATGGCAATACGGCACAAGACGTAGTTCTTGCGACCAGTCGCCATGCA
Organism: Vogesella amnigena; assembly: GCF_042648905.1. NCBI lineage: Bacteria > Pseudomonadati > Pseudomonadota > Betaproteobacteria > Neisseriales > Chromobacteriaceae > Vogesella > Vogesella amnigena. The sequence continues at coordinate 5,034 of NZ_JBHRYH010000016.1, forward strand.
TCACAGCCAGCACAGCCGGAAGGTATCGATTTGCGTGAATACTGCGCCCGCCAGGACGCAAAAAACCCGCAGAGCCTTGCGCCATGCGGGTTTTTTACAACTGCATACTTCACTGTCTGTCGCTGTGGTGCCCCGGGCCGGGGTCGAACCGGCACAACCGTAAGGTCGAGGGATTTTAAGTCCCTTGTGTCTACCAATTTCACCACCGGGGCAGTGAGACAGGGGGGCGATTCTAGCCGAAATGCCCGCTGCCCGCCAGCCACCTGCGGCGGCGACCAGCCCGGCGGAGTCAACGCTGCAGAATCGCCGTCACGCCCTGGCCGCCGGCGGCGCAGATGGAGATCAGGCCGCGGCCGCTACCCTTTTCCGCCAGCAGCTTGGCCAGCGTGGCCACTACCCGGCCGCCGGTGGCGGCAAACGGGTGGCCGGCGGCGATCGAGCTGCCGGCCACATTCAGCCGGCTGCGGTCGATGCTGCCCAGCGCCGCCGGCAGGCCCAGCCGCTCGCGGCAGAATTCGGCGGATTCCCAGGCAGCCAGCGTGCACAGCACTACGGCGGCAAAGGCTTCGTGGATTTCGTAGAAGTCGAAATCCTGCAAGCTCAGGCCGTGTTTCTGCAGCATGCGCGGCACGGCGTAGGCCGGCGCCATCAGCAGCCCCTCGCGTTCATCGACAAAATCCACCGCTGCGGTTTCGCCGGCCACCAGCCAGGCCAGCACCGGCAGGCCGTTGGCCGCCGCCCATTCTTCGCTGGCCAGCAGTACGGCCGAAGCGCCATCAGTAAGCGGCGAGGCATTGGCCGCGGTGATGGTGCCTTGCTGACGATCGAAAGCGGCCGGCAGGCTGGACATTTTCTCCAGCGAGCTGTCGGCACGCAGATTGTTGTCGCGCTGCAGACCGTGGTACGGCATCACCAGATCGTCGAAGAAACCGCGCGCGTAGGCGGCGGCCAGGTTGCGGTGGCTGGCCAGTGCCAGCTCGTCCTGCGCCTGGCGGCTGATACCGTAGCGTTGCGCGGTGATTTCGGCATGCTGCCCCATGGATTTGCCAGTGCGCGGTTCGGCATTGGCCGGCAACTCCGGCAACAGATGCGCCGGCTTGAGAGCGCGTAGCAGGTGCTTGAGCCGCTGGCCGCCGCTGCGCGCGGCGTTCAGGTCCATCAGCGCCCGCTGCAGGCCACGATGCGCCGCTACCGGGGCATCGGAGGTGGTATCACTGCCGCAGGCGATGCCGGCATCGATCTGGCCGAGGGCGATCTTGTTGGCTACCAGGATCGCCGCTTCCAGCCCGGTGCCGCAGGCCTGCTGTACATCGTAGGCAGGGGTCGCCGGATGCAGGCCGGACGACAGCACGCATTCGCGTACCAGGTTCCAGTCGCGGGCATGTTTCATCACCGCCCCCCCCACCACCTCGCCCAGCAGCTTGCCGTGCAGGCCGTATTTGTCCACCAGCCCTTTCAGGGTGTCGGTGAGCATGGTCTGGTTGGAAAGCTGGGCATAGGCAGTGCCGGAACGGGCAAAGGGAATGCGGTTGGCCCCGACGATGGCCACCCTGCGGGGAGTTGCGGTAAGCATGTGTGTACGCCTCGTGTTGTCTGTGCTGTACCTGCATTAGGCAGCAGGCTATCAACACAGTTAAACATTCGTTTGAATTTTACACAAGCATGCTTGCCACCAGCACTGCCTCAGGCCGGTTGTGGCTGAAAGCAGCGCCAGCCATTGCGCCCGGCGGCCTTGGCCTGGTACAGCGCGGCGTCTGCCTGCTGCAGCAGCAGGTCCTCGCTGCACCCGCCATCATTGGCAAGACTGATGCCGGCAGAAAAACTCAGCCCACTCAACTCTCCATCGTGGCTCTGCAGGCGGATGCCCGCATAGGCGGCCTGCAATTTGCGCAACAGTGCCGCCACCTGCTCGGCATTGCGCTGCGGCAGCACTAGGCAGAATTCCTCGCCACCATAGCGGGCCGCAATGTCCTCCGGCTGCAGCAGGCCGATGAACAGCGCGCTGAACTGTTTCAATACGGCATCGCCCACGGCGTGGCCGTGCTGATCATTCACTGCCTTGAAATGGTCCAGGTCGATCAGCACCAGGTGCAGTGGCTGCTGCTGGCGCTCGGCGCGCTGCAGCTGCTGCGGCAGGCGCTGGTGCAGGTAGCGGCGGTTGTACAGCCCGGTCAGCGGGTCGCGGCTGGCCTGCTCGCGCAGTTGCGTCTGCAGCTGCTCCACTTCGGCCATGCGTGCGGCCAACTCCAGGTTGAGTTGATGCAGGGCATTGCGCGCCACCTCCGCCTCCCCCTGGCGGCGCAGCGCCAGGTCGCGCTCGTAGGCGACCCTATCCGCCGCCAGCTTCAGCTGCAGCGTGCGCTGGTGGAAAAAGCGGTAGCCCAGAAATACCAGCGCGAACAGCAGCACCGACATCACCCAGTACACCGACAAGGCGGAATCGCGGTACAGCATGGCGCGTTGCTGCCAGGCGCCGGAGCTGTCGCCGCCCAGCGTCATCACGCTGCGATCGGCCAGCAGGAAGGATAGCCACAGAAACGCCAGCACCCCGGCCAGCGACGCCAGCGCTACCAGCAAGCCCCAGCGCGTAGCCTGCGGCTGTGGGGCCGGCTGCGGCCAGTGCCGCTGCCGCCAGCGCTGCAGTCGGGACGTGCACAGCAGCAGCAAGGGGCCGCAGCTGACCACCGTCTGCAGGAAATTGCCGCTCCACCAGCCCTGCCACACCTGGAACGCCCCCATGGCCGACAGCTGGTTGGTATAACTCCAGATAAACGAGCCGGTAGCGCTGGAGACGCCGGAAATGAAACAGACCGAAATGAAGAACAGCAGCGAGGACAGCGAGGACGGCACGTAGCGCACATTCACGTGCTGGTACACCAGTGCCAATACCAGCAAGCCCAGCGGATTGGCGCAGGAGAACAGCAGCGCCCAGCCCGGTGACAGGCCGGAGAGTATGGCCACGGTCAGAGTGGACAGGTAGGCCAGCGGCGCGCCCCAGGCATAGCCGAACCACAGTACCCACAGCGTGCTGATGGTCAGCGGCGGGTAGATGCTGAGCACGAAGCTCAGCTCGCCCAGGCGGGCATTGAAGCCGTACCAGCCGCCATACAGCTGCACCATGGCCAGCCACAGACAGGCAGCCAGCGATAGCAGCCAGCCCATCAGCAGATGCCAGCGTGCCGGGCCGGTAGCCGCGGTGTGCCACGCAGACAAGGGCAACGGCTGGTAGACGCCATCCGTGCGCTGGGTCTTGTCATCTGGCATCACTACGGTTTTCCCTGAAAACATGTCTTGCGTTTCGATAATTAGATTTGATCAATATACGTTGCGCCCAACTGTGGCGACAAGCTGTCTCACCGGACAAGTCCCTGCTCCAGTCAGGGGCATGCTGCACCAGCATGACGCCCGTATTGCGGCAGCCCGTGCGCATGCCTTATTTCGGGGCAAAATCCCGCCAGCTTGAATGTTTTTTTGTTGCCGCCCACTGGCACAGGCCTTGCTGAACTGTTGCTGACAATGAACAGCAGGAGAACGCGCCATGCATGCCCTGACCTTGCCCGAAGCGCACCATTACGACGAAATGCTGCTCGCCAGCGGCGGCATCCGCCCGCATTACCGCGACTTTGCCCACTGGCTGCACTCGCAGTCGCCGCAGACCCTGGCCCGCAAGCGCGCCGAAGCCGACCTGATGTTCCACCGCGTCGGCATCACCTTCGCCGTGTACGGCGACGATTCCGGCGCCGAGCGACTGATTCCCTTCGACAGCGTGCCGCGCATCATTCCCGCCAGCGAATGGCGCACGCTGGAGGCCGGCATGCGCCAGCGCGTTACCGCGCTGAATGCTTTCCTGCACGACATCTACCACGAGCAGCACATCGTAAAGGCCGGCATCATCCCGGCCGAGCAGGTGTTCTCCAACAGCCAGTACCAGCCGGCGATGCAGGGGCTGGACCTGCCGCACCGCATCTATGCGCACATCACCGGCGTGGACGTGATCCGCCACAACGACGGCAACTTCTACGTGCTGGAAGACAATCTGCGCGTGCCCTCCGGCGTGTCCTACATGCTGGAAAACCGCAAGATGATGATGCGGCTGTTCCCGGAGCTGTTCGCCAGCCACGCGGTGGCGCCGGTGCAGCACTACCCCACCCTGCTGCTGAACACCCTGCGCCACGCCAGCCTGGCGGAAAACCCCACCGTGGTGGTGCTCACCCCCGGCCACCACAACAGTGCCTATTTCGAGCACGCCTTCCTGGCGCAGCAGATGGGCGTGGAGCTGGTGGAAGGCCAGGACCTGTTCGTGAAGCACAACCGCGTGTACATGCGCACCACCGCCGGCCACAAGCAGGTGGACGTGATCTACCGCCGCATCGACGACGCCTTCCTCGACCCGCTGGCCTTCCGCGCCGACAGCATGCTGGGCGTGCCGGGGCTGTTGTCGGTGTACCGCAGCGGCGGCGTGATCCTGGCCAATGCCATCGGCACCGGCGTGGCGGACGACAAGTCCATCTACCCCTATGTACCGGACATGATCCGCTTCTATCTGAGCGAGGAGCCGCTGCTGCAGAACGTGCCCACCTGGATGTGCCGCCGCCCGGCGGAGCTGGACCACGTACTCAACAACCTGGCCGAGCTGGTGGTGAAGGAAGTCCACGGCGCCGGTGGCTACGGCATGCTGATCGGCCCGGCCGCCAGCAGCGCCGAGATCGAGGACTTCCGCCAGCGCATTCTTGCCGACCCGGCCAACTACATTGCACAGCCCACGCTGTGCCTGTCGTCCTGCCCCACCTTCGTGGAAGCCGGCATTGCGCCGCGCCACATCGACCTGCGCCCCTTTGTCCTCTCTGGCCGCGAGATCAGCATGGTGGCCGGCGGGCTGACCCGCGTGGCACTCAAGGAAGGCTCGCTAGTGGTGAACTCGTCCCAGGGCGGCGGCACCAAGGACACCTGGATACTGGAGGACTGATCATGATGCTCTCGCGCACCGCTTCCCAGCTGTACTGGATGAGCCGCTACATGGAGCGCGCCGAAAACCTGGCGCGCCTGCTGGACGTGACCCACAGCCTGTCGCTGCTGCCGCAATCCCGCGGCGGCGCCGACATTGCCGCCGCGCTGGCCACCACCGGCGCGCTGGACGCCTGCCGCGCCCGCCACCCGCAGCTTGCCGCCGCAGACGTGCTGCACTTCATGACCTTCGATGCGGCCAACCCGGCCAGCATCATCAGCTGCCTGAAATACGCCCGCGAAAACGCCCACGCCGTGCGCGGCAAGATCACCGGCGAGATGTGGGAGAACATCAACGCCAGCTGGCTGGAGGCACGGCTGATGGCTGCCGAAGGCCGCCCGCTGGCTGGCTTCTTCGACTGGGTGAAGGAGCGCTCGCACCTGTTTCGCGGCACCACCTACGGCACCATTCAGCGCAATGACGCGTTTTCCTTCATTCGCCTGGGCACCTTCCTGGAGCGCGCCGACAACACCGCGCGGCTGATCGACGTGAAATCGCACCTGGTGGGCCATGAGCTGGACGACAGCGCGGCGGATTTCTACCTGTGGGGCGCGTTGTTGCGCTCGCTGGGCGCCTTCGAGGCCTACCATGAGCTGTACCGCGACAGCCTCAGCGCACGGCGCGTGGCCGAGCTGCTGATCCTGCGCCCGGACGTGCCTCGCTCGCTGCGCGCCTGCGTGGACGAAATCGCCGAACTGCTGCCGCGCATCCAGGGCGATACCGGCCACCGCGCCAAGCGATTGGCCGCCACCCTGCATGCCGAGCTGTGCTACGACCAGATCGACAGCATTCTCGCCGGCGGGCTGCACGCCTACCTGGCGCAGTTTCTCAGCCAGATCCACGCACTGGGCGATGCGGTGCACGGCGCCTATCTGGAGGCAGCATGAGCGAATTGATCATCCGCGAGGCGACCCCGGTCGATGCCGCCGCCATCTGCGCCATCTACAACCCCTACATCGAGTACACCACCATTTCCTTCGAGGAGAAGCCAGTGAGCGTGGCCGACATGGCCGAGCGCATCGCCAGTACCCAGGCACAGGGTCTGCCGTGGCTGGTGGCCGAAGCCGAGGACGGTGAGCTGTTCGGCTACGCCTACGCCAGCCGCTGGCGTGCGCGGCCGGCCTACCGCCACAGCGTGGAAGCCAGCATCTACCTGCGCCAGGCCACTGTGGGCCAGGGCCTGGGCAAGCTGCTGTACCGCGAACTGCTGCAACGGCTCACCGCACTTGGCCTGCGCACGGTAATCGGCGGCGTGGCGCAACCCAACCCGGCCAGCGATGCGCTGCACCGCGCGCTGGGCTTCAAGCAAGTCGCCAACTTTGAGCAGGTTGGCCGCAAGTTCGGACGCTGGCTGGACGTAGCCTACTGGCAACTTTCACTGACCGCTATCTAGCAGGGGGCAATATGCAACTCACCATCGATCACGAAACCGTGTACCGCTACGACGCCACTGTCAGCCACAGCACCCAGTACCTGCGGTTGACCCCGCCGCAAAGCAGCCACCAGCGCATCATCAGCTGGCAGCTGGAACTGCCGGTGGCGGCCAGCGAAAGTACCGACGCCTACGGCAATATCCTGCACGTGCTCACCCTGGACACCCCGCACAGCGAGATCCGCCTGCGCGCCCACGGCGTGGTGGAAACCAGCGACGACTGGGCGGCGGAAGCCGAGATGCTGCCGCCGCCGGTATTCCTGCGCGGTAGCACGCTGACCGAACCGGACGATGCCATCCGCGCGCTGGCGACCAGCCATGCCGCCGCCATTGCCGCCGACGCGGAGGCCGGCCTGGCCGCGCTGATGCTGGCCGTGGCCGACGCCATGCCCTACACCGGCGGCGTCACCCAGGCGGAGACCAGCGCCAGCGCGGCGCTGGCGCTGGGTGCCGGCGTGTGTCAGGACCACAGCCATGTGTTCATCGCCGCCTGCCGCAGCCTGGGGCTGCCGGCCCGCTATGTCAGCGGCTACCTGCTGAGCGACCGCGATACCCACGTGGCCAGCCACGCCTGGGCCGAAGTGCATGCCGGCGGCCGCTGGCTGGGCTTCGACATCAGCAACCGCATGCGCCCGGACCGCCACCACCTGAAGCTGGCGGTGGGGCTGGACTACACCGATGCCAGCCCGGTACGCGGCGTGCGCCGTGGCGGCGGCAGCGAGGCGCTGCAGGCGCATGCGCGGGTAACGGAGGCGGATCAGCAATGACTTACTGCGTAGGCATGGTGCTGGACGAGGGGCTGATCTTCGCCTCGGATTCGCGCACCAACGCGGGGGTGGACCATGTGGCCACCTTCCGCAAGATGAACGTGATCGCAGTGCCGGGCGAGCGGCAGATCGTGCTGCTGAACGCCGGCAACCTGGCCACCACCCAGAGCGTGGTGAGCCTGCTGAAAAGCCGGCTCAGCCACGATGCGGCCAACCTGCACACGGTAAGCAGCCTGTACCAGGCGGCGGAGCTGGTGGGCAAGACGGTGCGCGAGGTGATCGCGCGCGACGACAACGGCCAGACCCAGAGCCAGGGCGTGGACTACAGCTGCAGCTTTCTGCTGGGCGGGCAGATCAAGGGCGAGCCGCCACGGCTGTTCCAGGTCTACCCGCAGGGCAATTTCATCGAGGCCACGCCGGACACGCCCTATTTGCAGATCGGCGAAGCCAAATACGGCAAGCCCATCCTCGACCGGGTGATACGCCACGACACGCCGCTGGCGCAGGCGATCAAGTGCACGCTGATCTCCTTCGATTCCACCATCCGCTCCAACCTGTCGGTTGGGCTGCCCATTGATCTGTTGTGGCAGCAGCGCGATAACTTTGACTTCGCGCCGCGCCACCGCGTGACCGAGGACGACCCCTACTTCCAGACCCTGCGCCAGGGCTGGGGCGAGGGCCTGCGCAGCGTGTTTGGCCAGCTGCCGGATGCGCTGTGGTTCAAGGAGGGCGACGGCGGCTAGCTGCCATGGCGGGGCCAGCAGGCCAGGCCATGGCGGGTAGCACTCAACGCGCCGGCTGATCGCTTAGCGTGCGCAGATTGGCCTGCAATGCCGGGCTCATCGGCATGGACAGCATTGCCTGCCGTGGCGGAATCGGTGACTGGAACCACAGGGCATACAAGCGGGCAAAGCGTCCGGAGCGCATCAGCCCGGCAATGGCGCCATCCACCAATGCCTTGAACGCCGGGTCGTCCTTGCGCAGCATGCAGGCATAAGGCTCCACCTGCAGCGTGTCGCCCACCACCTCGAATTGCTCCGGGTTGGCCGCATTGGCGCGCATACCGAACAGCAGGATGTCATCCTGCGCCACGGCCGACACCTTGCCCGCCGCCAGCAGGCCAAAGGCATCGGCGTAATCCTTGGCTGGCTGCCACTGCATGTTCAGGCGGTGCTCGTCGCTGTACTGCTGCAATACTTTCAGATTGGTGCTGCCAGCCACGCTGGCCACCTGTTTGCCGGCAAGGTCGGCATAGCTGCCGATACCGTCCGCCTTGCGCACCAGCACGCGGGTGCCGGCGTAGAAGAAATTGATGGAGAAGGCCACATCCTTGCCGCGCGCGACATTATTGGTGGTGGAGCCGCACTCCAGGTCGTAGTTGCCTGCCACCAGCATCGGTATGCGGTTCTGCGCATTCACCGGCAGGTATTTCACTTTCAGATCCGGGCGGCCCAGCCGCTGGCGCACGGCGTCGACAATGGCGTGGCTGAGGTCCACCGAGAAACCCATGATGGTGTCGCCATTGACCACATAGCTGAACGGCACCGCGCTCTCGCGGTAGGACACGGTAATCGTGTTGCTGTCGGCAATTTTCTGCAGGGTATCCGCCTGTGCAGCGGCGACACATAGCGCGCTGCCAAGCAGCACACGCAAAGCAAGGCTAGAGGATGACATATCGGTTCTCCCGTGAAATCCCCTCTGCCGAGCCAGTCGACCCCAGGCAAAACCCGCACTCCCCGTCTTGGCAGACAGCATGCTGCAGCGGGGTTGCTTCAATCTAGGCAGCAAACGCCATATCGCCATGACACAGGTCAAACAGCATTGCCAACGGCCGACTCAGCCCAGATAGCGGGCAATGTCCACTTCGTCGACCTGCTCCGGGCGCAGGAAGCGTTCGCCGTAGCGGCGGTACACGCCGGAGGTAAGAAACAGGTCGAACAGTACCGGGTCGATATGCTGCTCCTGCTTGAAGCGGTAGAGGATGGCCACCGCCTCGGACAGCGTCTTGCCGGCCTTGTATGGCCGGTCCGACGCGGTGAGCGCTTCGAAGATGTCGGCAATCGCCATGATGCGCGCCGGTATCGATAGCTGCTCTGCGGCCAACTGTCGTGGGTAGCCATCGCCACGCAGGGTTTCGTGATGGGTGCCGGCGTATTCCGGCACCCGCTGCAGCGACTTGGGCAAGGGCATCTGGTCCAGCATCACGATGGTCTGGATGATGTGCTCGTTGATCTTGAAACGCTCTTCCTCGGTAAGCGTGCCGCGCCCGACGCTGAGGTTGTACAGCTCACCGTGGTTGTACAGGTAGTGCGGCACTTGCAGGCGAAAGCCGTATTTCGGGTCCAGCGCCTTGCTGGGCGGGCGCGGAACCAGATGCTGCGGTTTGTCGGCCAGCAGCGGCTCCACCGCCGGCAAGGGCTGGGGCGGCTGCCCGGCAAGGCGCAGCTGCTCTTCCTGCGACAAGCCCAGGCGGTCGTCGAAATGGCGTTCCCAGGTCTGGGCGGCAATGCGCTGCAACCGTTCGATGTGTTCCGGCGCCATGTACTCGCCGCCCTGGTTGCATTCGGCGACAAAGGCAAAATCCTGCTGCAGCTCGGCCTCGCGCGCCGCCAGCCGGGCATCGGCGACGGAGGGCTGCTCGCCGTACAGATAGATCGCCTGCCAGCGCTGCAGCCGGGCATCGCGCAGCAGTACCTCGAAGCGGGTGCGGATCTCGTGCAGGCGGTTGTAGATGGTTTCCAGCTTGGTGGCCTTGTCCACCACGTATTCCGGGGTGGTTACCTTGCCGCAGTCGTGCAGCCAGGCGCCGATACGGAATTCGCGCCACTCGTCATCGCTGTGGAAGTTGAAATCGGCCAGCGGCCCCTGCTGTTCGTCGCAGGCGGCCTGGGCCAGCTGGAATGCCAGCTCCGGCACCCGTTCGCAGTGCCCGCCGGTGTAGGGGCTCTTGGTATCGATGGCGCCGGCGATGATCTTGATCATCGCGTCCATCAGGTTCTTCTGCGCCTCTACCAGGTTCTGGTTTTCGATCGCCACCGCCGCCTGGGTGGCCAGCGCCGCCATGAATGGCAACAGCTTGCGATCAAACGGTATCAGCGCCTTGCTGTAGCTGTCGCGGGCATTGAACAGCATCACCACGCCGATGATGTCGCCCTCGCTCAGTTTCATCGGCACCGCCAGCACGGCATGGGCGAAGATGCCGGCAGTCCCCAGCAGCAGCCGGGTGTTGGCCGCAAGCGGGCCGGCTGCCAGCGCCAGGTCATCGATGAACAGCGCCTGTCCGCTGGCGGCCACCTCGCCCGGCACGGTACGGGTGTCGGCCAGGGTATCGGCGGTCAGCGGCACCTGCTGTGCCGGCAGTGCCGACGGGTAGGTATGCAGGGTGAACTGCAGGCTGTTGGGCCCGCTTCTGAGCAGTACCGCGCCGCCTTCGCAGCAGGTGATGTCACAAGCCGCATCCAGCGTGGTGCGCAGCAGCGCCTGGCGCTGGTGCAGCTTGCCCTGCGCGATGCCGCTTTCCACCAGGCTGGCCAGCTTCATGCGCGCATCTGCCAGCCCGGCCAGCATATTGCTGAACAGCAGTGTGACGATTACCAGCACCATGGCAATGCCGACGCTGCCGGCATCGAACAACAACCCGGCAATATGGAACAGCGCCAGGCCAGCAGCGGCCAGCACCAGCAGCAGCAACGCGATCAGCAGCAAGGCCAGCTGCGGTCGCAGCTTGATCTGCCGCAGCAGCGCATTGTCCTCGCGCGGCATCTGCCACAGCAGCATGCCGCCCAGCAGCGCGGTCAGCGCGAGCTCTGCCCAGATGCTCCACCACGGCCGCAGCAGGAAATCCCCATCCAGCAAGGCTTCCATTGCCTGCGCCTGGATCTCGCTGCCAGGCACCAGCTCGCCCAGCGCGGTGTAGTGCATGTCGCCCAGGCCGGCAGCGGTCGGCCCGACCAGCACCAGCTTGCCCTGCAGCAGGGCGGCATCCGCCCGCCCCTGCAGCACGTCCAGCGCCGACACGTAACGCTGCGCGCCGGCGGCCTGGTGGGCAAAGTGCAGGTAGATGTCGCCGCCCGGCTGGGTGGGCACACTCAGCTCGGCCACCTGCAGCAGCTCTACCCCGTGCGGGCCGGTCTGTACCTGGATGCGCGAGGCACCACTGCCGACGCGCAACATTTCCATGGTCATGGACGGCAGCAGCTGCGCATTCACCTGCGCCAGCAGCGGCAAGCGGCGCACCCCGCCGCGCTGGGCATCCAGGCTGAGCAGCCCCTGCCCCTGCGCCGCCATCTGCAGTAGCGGCAGGCTGGCCAGCACTTGCGGGTAATGGCGCACGTAGGGCTGCGGGTCATCGCCCGCCAGCTGCAGCGGCATGCTGCGCATGCCGGCAGAGGTGGTGGGTGCGGGCATATCGAAACCGGCCGCCCCCAGCACGCTGGGCGCCTGCTGCAGGGCCTCGGCCAACAGCACATCATTGCCGGGCAGTGCACGCAGCGCGCCGGCCAGCGCCTGCTGCTGCGCCGGCAGGCGTGCGGCCAACTGTTCCGGCGAGCTCTGGTCTGCTTCCGGCATGTAGATGTCCAGCCCCAGCGCTGCCGGCTGCGCGGCATGGATACGGCGCACCAGCGCCGCCAGCCTGTCGCGTGGCCATGGCCATTGCCCCAGCTGTTTCAGGCTGCGCTCATCGATGGCGACGATGGTGACCGGCTGGCTGCGTGGCTGCCGCGGCAGCAGGCCCTGGTAGCTGTCGAACAGCCAGCCACGCGCCGTCGACATTGGTGCCGCAAGCCGGGCCAGGACGGGCTGCCAGGAGGCTGGCAAGCGCTGCTGCCAGCTGCCTGGCAGATCGCTGGCCAACTGCAGCAGCAACACCAGCAGCAACAGCACGGCAGCAAAGGGTTGGCCGCGCAGCCCGATCAGCCAGCGGCGCAGCCAGTGCGGCAATGGTGTGAAATTTTCAGACATGCTTGGCAGGCTCGATCGCGGGCGATGTCACGGTGCCGCTCAGCGCACCGACACCTCTACCCGCCGGTTGCGTGCTTCGTCCACCCCATCGTCGGTGGGCAGCAGCAGGTCGCGCTCGCCCCGTCCGGTTACCTCCAGCGCGGCAGGCTTCACGCCCTGTTGCTGCAGCAGGTCGGCAATCAGTTGCGCCCGCTGCAGGGACAGCACCTCGTTGTCCTCGGCACGGCCTACCCGGTCTGTATGCCCTATCACCAGGATTTCCGGCACCGGCCGGGTGGCGACATCCTGCTTCAATGCCTCCAGCGTGGCCTGCGATGCCGCCGTCAGCATGTCGCTGCCGGTTTCGAAATACAGCAGGTAGCTGGCTGGACGCCTGGGCTGCGCCTGCAGCAGCGCCCCATAGCGTTTGGCCACGCTGTCCGGGCTTTCGCTACCGCTTGTCAGCTTGCCGTTACTGCGTACCGCCGCGCTCTGATAGGCCTGCGAGATCTCCTGCTCCCCCTGTGCGGTGGTAATCACCACCCTCCCCACACTGCCATCCGGCGCCGGCAGCAGCACCACCTTGTCGCTGGCTGGCTGATGCAGCAAGGCGGCCAGGCCGATGGCAATGACAACAACGGCTGCATCCATGTATCAGTCCTCCCCCGGCTCAGCTTCCAGAATGAATTCCGTGCCACGTACCCCCAGGGTCATGGTGCGGGTCTTGTACTGCACGGCCTCCGGCGAGTGCTTGACGATGGCGCCGGAAATGGCCGACAACCGCCCCTTGCGCAGCGTGGTCTGCATGGCGCCGGTCTGGCTGAGCGGGTCGAAACGGAAGGCATCCAGCCGCAGCTCGCTGTTTGCACCGGCCGACAGGATGCTGCTGTCGCGCATCACGATGCCCACCGAACTGGCGCTGCCGGTGCGCACCACATCCTCGGCCAGCAAGGCAAAACCGGGAGCCGGTGTCACCGTGACGGCCCCGCGCTGCACCTGCACCGCCCCGCTGATGGTCTTGATGGTGCCGATACTGTCATAAGCGGCCAGCGACCACTGGCTGCACAGCAAACCCACAAGCAGCGGTAGCCGCCGCACCGCTGTTTTCATCCACTGCATATCCGCCTCCCGCCCCCCTGGCTGCCGCACCGTGCGCGCCACCACTCCTCAGTCTATGCGGCCATCTTGATAAATCATCATGAAAATGCGCCTGCGGATATCACTAAAGCAAAACGGCCAGCGCGCATGCGCTAGCCGTGAGAGGGTTGGCAACATCCTTTTGCCACGCGAAAGGATGTTGCGTTGTAAACGGGAAGGCTGCCGATGCAAACACCTGACAGGGGCGGCCCGGCTTTGCCGGGTCCGGTGACGCGTGAACAGTCAGCTTGTCTGCAGCCTGGCGGCCAGCGCACATGCGCTGGCCGTGAGTTGCCTACCGTGAATCGTAGTTACACCCTGCCGGTCTGCAGATCGACCTCATGCAGTGCCACTACCTGGCTGCGGTGGCGCAGCTTGTAGCCCAGCCACAGCAGCAGAAACAGCGGAATGCCGATATAGGTGGCAATCACCCCCACCCAGTCCACCCGCGAGCCGGTGAACGCCGCATAGTTCTGCCCCAGCATCACCACCAGGCAGATGCCGAATGCCAGCAGCGGCCCCAGCGGGAACCAGCGCGCCCGGTACGGCAGCGTATGCAGCTCGCCACCCTGGTGCAGATAGGCGCGGCGGAAGCGCACATGGCACACCGCGATGCCCAGCCAGGCGATGAAACCGGTCATGCCGGAGGCGTTGAGCAGCCACAGGTAGACACCCTTTTCATCCACCAGCGAGGTAAGGAAGCACAGCGAAGCCACCGCCGTGGTGGCCAGCAGCGCGCGGCGCGGCACCCCACCCGGCGACAGCCTGGCAAGCGCGCGCGGCGCCATGCCGTGCAGTGCCATGTTGTGCAGCATGCGGGTGGAGGCATACAGACCGGAATTACCCGCCGACAGGATGGCGGTAAGAATCACCGCGTTCATCACCCCTGCCGCCAGCGCAAAGCCGGCACGCTTGAATACCAGGGTGAACGGGCTGGCGCCCACGTCCTCCATGCCGGTCTTGAGCATGGACGGATCGTTGTATGGCAGGATCAGGCCGATGATCAGGATCGCCAGCACGTAGAACATCAGGATGCGCCAGAACACCTGCTTCACCGCGCGCGGAATGGTGGTGGCCGGGTCGGCGGATTCGCCGGCGGCCACGCCGATCAGCTCGGTACCCATGAAGGAAAAGCCCACCACCATGGCGGCGGAAATGAAGGCCGGAATGCCGCCGACAAACGGCGCGTCGCCGGTTTCGAACACCTGCAGCCCCGGGGTGAACTGCGCCGGGTGGCTGCCGCTCATGATGCCGAAGATCATCAGCGTGCCGGTAACGATGAAGGCGATGATGGTGATGACCTTCAGCAGCGAGAACCAGTATTCCGATTCGCCAAAGCCCTTCACCGAGATGTAGTTGAACAGGAACACGATGCCGAGGAACAGCGCGCTCCACACCAGCCCCGGCACGCCGGGGAACCAGTACGCCATGATGATGGCCGCCGCGGCCAACTCCACCGCCACGGTTACCGCCCAGCTGAACCAGTAGTTCCAGCCCAGGGCAAAGCCAAATGCCGGGTCGACGAAACGCGAACCATATACCTGGAACGAACCGGACACCGGCAGGTAGGCCGCCATTTCGCCCAGGCTGGTCATCAGGAAATACACCATCAGGCCGATGACGCCATAAGCCAGTAGCGCCGTGCCGGGGCCGGCGGTAGCCACGGTGGCGCCGGAGGCCAGGAACAGGCCGGTGCCGATGGAGCCGCCAATGGCGATCATCGACAGGTGGCGGGCCTTCAGCTCCCGGCGCAGCCCAGCGTCGCTGTGCTGTTGTTGCATGTTTTTCTCCTTGTGTGTGCTCTGTCACCCCGCGCACGGCGGGGTGCGACACATTGGCGATATCCGGCGCCAAAGTCGATACGAAATAGCGACAGATAATTATTGCGAACACACTTTTTGCCGACTTTCGCCGCAAAACATGCCGGCAACATGACAACAACCCCACTTCCTTGCCCCTGGAAACCATGAAAAAAGCCACCCGCATGGGGTGGCCATCACAGAGACCTTCTACAGTGGCGAAGCGGCAAGCCTGAGGGACAATCTGGCTCTGCGTAACCCCGGATGCGCTGATTTCCCCGGATGCGCCGTTGGCTTATCCGGGCTACAAGTACCCATGTTGGTCGCATGCCGTTACCGGCTTGCGGCCAAGGTCTTGTTTGCAAGACTCACGCGCCATCAACCGACTCCGCCCCCCGGCCTCGTAGCCCGGTTTGGTTGCCCGGTTTGGTTGCCCGGTTTCGTAGCCCGGATAAGCGCAGCGCATCCGGGGAAAGTCAGCGCATCCGGGAAAGTCAGAGCATCCGGGAAAGTCAGCGCATCCGGGAAAGTCAGCGCATCCGGGGAAAGTCAGCGCATCCGGGGAAATATCAGCCCCCCCCAGGAAACACAGCACACCCGAGCCAGCTTCAATGCCGGCTGCGCAGCCGCACCCGCGCCTGCAGCGGCAGGTGGTCGGACAGATGCGACCACGGCTGGCCGTGGCACACCGCCACCGATTCCACCTCCAGCCCGCGCAGGTAGATGCGGTCCAGCGACAGCAGCGGCAGCCGCGCCGGGAAGCTGCGCGCATGGCGGCCGGTGTGGCTGACAAAGGCTTCGGTCAGGCCGGTGGCGGCCTTCAGGTGCTCGTCGGCCTCGCGCTGCCAGTCGTTGAAGTCGCCAGCCAGGATCAGCGGCATGTCGGCGGGAATGTGCTGGCGGATGTAGCGCAGCAACACCTGGTACTGGCGGCGGCGGTCACGCGCCAGCAGGTTGAAGTGGCCGCACAGGCAGGCCACCGGCTGGCTCCAGCCCTGCGGCTGGATCAGGGTGTGCAGCAGGCCGCGCTGCTCCAGCCGGTTTACCGTCAGGTCATGGTTGGCCGTGGCGGCAATGGGAAAGCGTGACAGCACCGCATTGCCGTGGTGGCCGTGGTCGTAACGCGCGTTCATGCCGTAGCTGGCATGGCGTGTCAGCTGCCCGGCCAGGAAATCGTGCTGCGGCCAACCCCGGTGCTGCTGTTCGCGCCCGAGATGGCGGCCCTGCACTTCCTGCAGGAACAGCACATCCGGGTCCAGCCCCTGCAGCGCGCCGGCGATTTCCGGCATCAATGCCCGCCGTCCTAGCGGCGACATCCCCTTGTGCAGGTTGTAAGTGACTACGCTGATGCTGTTCATGATCTGTCCTGTGGGCACCCGTGCGTCAGGCTTCGTTTTCGCCATGGCGGCAGCTGCTGCGCCGCCGTGACTTTCAGCTTAGCTGCCCGGCACTGGCTTGCCTTGCGCACCGACAAACGGTCATCTCGAAAAATTCCAGCTTTCGTCGCGATACCGCGTTGCTCACGGAAAATTTCTCCTTACATATCAAACATATGCTGCGTCGATAGTTTCGCTCGCGCCTTGTCTCGCCGCATTATCTCAATTGGAAACCCGGGTTTTTCGAGGCGCCCAAGCAGTCATCTCATTCCGCCATCGCGGCCACGCTGTGCTGCAGTTGCTGTAGTGCCTGCTGCAGCTGCTGCCAACCAGCAGCCAGCGTGCTGTCGTCACCGGCGCGGGCGCTGGCTTCCAGCGCGGCGGCGGCCTCGGCCAGCGCCAGCGCTCCCACCATGCGGCTGGCACCCTTGATGCGGTGGGCGGCAAAGGCGGCGCGCTCGGGGTTGGCCGCAGCCACCGCCTGCTGCAGGGTGAGCATGTCTTCCTGGTTGCTATCCAGAAAATCGGCCAGTATCTCGCGCTCCACCGCCGTATCGCCATTGCTGTAGATGGCCAGCGCGCTGCGGTCCAGCACCGGCGTCACGGCGGCCGGCGGCGGCACCGGTTGTGGCTGCTGTGGCACGAAACCGGTGTGATGCAGCCATTTGTCCAGCATGCTGCGGAGCGACTCCAGCCCCAGCGGCTTGGGCAGGAAATCGTCCATGCCGGCCTCGCGGGTCTTGTCCACCTCTTCCTGGCTGGCATTGGCGGTACAGGCGATGATGGGAATGCGGCGGGCATCTTCCAGCGCGGACTCGTAGTAACGGATGGTGCGCGCCAGTTCGTAGCCATCCATATTCGGCATGTGGCAGTCGGTAAGGATCAGCGCATACGGCTGTTTCTGCCATTGCTGCAACGCTGCCACGCCGTCTTCTGCCATGTGCAGCGGGTAGCCCAGCAGTTCGAACTGTTTGCCGACCAGCTTGCGGTTGGTGGGATTGTCTTCCACGAACAGCACCGGCAGCTGGCGTGGCACCGCCGGCTGGCGCAGCGACTGCACCGGCAGCACGGGCTCGGCGGCATCGCCGCTGACCTTGGCCAGCGTCAGCTGCAGCGCCACCGTGGTGCCCACGCCCGGCTCGCTGCGCATGTCCACCTGCCCGCCCATCAGCGTGGCCAGCCGGCGGCAGATGGCCAGGCCAAGCCCGGTGCCGCCGAAGCGCCGCGTGGTGCTGCTTTCCGCCTGGGTGAAGGGTTCGAACAAGTTCGCCATCTGCTCCGGCGCCACACCAATGCCGCTATCCTGCACTTCGAAACACAGGGTCTGCTGCTTGTCGCTGTCGGCCAGGCAGCGCACTCGCAGGGTAACGCTGCCGTGGGCGGTGAATTTCAGCGCATTGCTGCAGAAGTTGTGCAGGATCTGCCGCAGGCGCAGCGGGTCCAGCAGCAGCCGTGGCGCCAGCTGCGGGTCCACCTCCAGCTGCCACTGCAGGCCCTTGCGCGTTGCCGCCTCGCGGTAGAACTGCTGCAGTTTGCCCAGCAGGCCGGCTACCTCCACCGGCTCCGGCACGATATCCAGCTTGCCGGCCTCGATCTTGGAAAAGTCGAGAATGTCGTCGAGCAGGCGCAGCAGGGTCTGCGCCGAGTCCTGGATGGTTTCCAGGCTATCGCGCTGGCCGGCATCCAGCGCGGAAAGCGACAGCAGCTCCAGCATGCCCAGCACACCGTTCATCGGCGTGCGAATCTCGTGGCTGATGGTGGCAAGAAAGGCACTCTTGGCGCGGTTAGCCTGTTCGGCCTGGTCGCGGGCCAGCAGCAGCTCCATTTCCTGCTGCTTCAGTTCGGTAATGTCGGCGTAGATGCACACCGAGCCGCCAGAGGGGATGGCGTGGTCGTTCAGCTGGTACCAGCGCTCGCCGATGCTGATCTGGAAGGTGGCCTGCCCGCTGGCGTGCCGCCGCAGCCGCTCGGCCACCCATTGTTCCTGGCTGTACTGGTCTTCCGGATGTTCGATGCGCGCCAGGGCGGTGCGCACCAGCTGTTCGAAACTGCGCCCCTGCAGGCTGGCCGGCGGCTCGTTGCTGCCGATCAGCTCGGCATAGCGCCGGTTGCACAGCACCAGCTGGTCTTTGCTGTCGAAGAAGGCAAAGGCTTCTTCCAGCGATTCCAGCGCCACCTCCAGCTGCAGCCGCGCGGCGGCGGCTTCATCACGCGCCAGGCGCAGCGCTTCGCGCACCGCGCGGCGCTCGGTGATATCCACCAGCGACAGGATCATGCCCGGTGATTCACCAGGCAGCGGCAAGGCCTGGCCGCCCAGCAGCACCCAGATGCGCTGCCCGCCCACACGCAGGCATTCCACTTCCAGGCCGTCGGCAAGCTGGCACAACTGCTCGCGCAGTACCGGCCATGGCGTCTCCTCTGCCAGCAGTTCCGGCAGGGCCATGCCATCCAGCCCTGCCGAAGCCACGCCAAACAGCCTGCAGGCGGCCTGGTTAGCACGCACGATGACATGGTTGGCATCCACCCGCAGCAAACCGACCGGCGATGTGCTGTAGATGGCTTCTTCCATCTGCAGCACCTGGCGCAGGTGGCGCTCGGTAGCATGGCGGCGGTCTTCCTCGGCATAGAAACCGGCAATGCTGCTGCCTGCGGCCAACAATGGCTGCAGCGCCACGCAGGCAGCCGGTGCCA
Organism: Vogesella amnigena; assembly: GCF_042648905.1. NCBI lineage: Bacteria > Pseudomonadati > Pseudomonadota > Betaproteobacteria > Neisseriales > Chromobacteriaceae > Vogesella > Vogesella amnigena. The sequence goes on from NZ_JBHRYH010000016.1 coordinate 24,182, forward strand.
GCTCCGGCAGCATCACCGCCACCAGCAGCACATTGCGGCTGTCGATGCTGACCGGCAACACACTCCAGCCATCCTGCTGCAGTGGCTGCTGTGCCTGCGGCAGGATGGCCTCGGTCGGCTGACTGCACAGCTGCTGCAGCCAGCCGGGTAGCTCGGCATCGCCGACTCTGGCGCGGCGATGAAAACGCTGCTGGCCGTCACTATCCTGCTCCAGCACCAGCAAGACTCCGGCAGGCGCGGCGCTGTAGTGCAGCAGGCGCTCCAGCAGCTCGCGATAGACCGTCTGCCGCGGCCGGCGGGCAAACAACAGACTCTGGATATGGTGGATGGCGCCCAGCAGCCCCATGCTGCGCGACAGCGAGACTTCCGCCTCGTGGCGCTCCTGCTCGTTGCGCACGATCAGCAGAAAACGGTCACTGCCATCGCCCAGCGCCGACAGGGCGATCTCGGCGTGAAAGAGGCTGCCATCACGACGACAGCCAAGGCCGGTCAGCGCCCTGCCCTGGCCGGCAGAGGCAAGCCAGGCCTGCTCCAGTTGCGGGCATTGCAGCAGCTCGGCAATGGGCATGCCGTGCAGGCTGTCGCGCGCATGGCCGAACATGCTGGCCGCCCCCAGGTTGGCCACCTGCACCCGCCGGTCGGCATCCACTGTGAGAATGGCATCGGTGGCGGCATCCAGCACCCGCTGCATGCGCCGTAACGGCCGCAGGATGCTGCTGCGCATGCGCCACCACAGATACAGGTACAGCCCGAGTGCCAGCAGGCTGAAGCTGCCATGCAGCAGCAGCTGGTTGCGAAACCCCTGCTGATACTGGCTGACCTGCTGCGACATGCGGGTGGTCAGCTGCTGGAACAGCGCCGACAGCTCAGTGCCCAGCCGGGCGTTGAGCTGCCGGTAGGATTGCTGCGGCAGGCTGCCTGCGCCGCCGCTATCCAGCAGCTGCTGTTGCTGCCGCGTGGCGTGATGCAGCTGGTCGATCACCGCGCTCAGCCGCAGCAGCGACTGTTGCAGCGCCGGGTCGGCCACAAACTGCAGGCCGCTGCGCAGGCTCACCAGCAGCAAGGCACCTTTTTCCTGGCGACGCAGCTGCTCGTATTCCTCGCTGCTGTTGAGGTGGCGGGCAAAATAGCCACGCTGCAGCAAGGCGGCGGACTCGGCCTGCAGCATGTAGCTCATGCTCCACAGTTCGTACTTGAGCATGGCCAGCCGGTTCAGCACCGGGTCGGACTCATCCGCCAGCAGAAAGCTGTCCTGCTGCAGGATCTTGTCCTGCACATCGAATAGCGGGCCGATGCTGTAATGCCAGCCGGCCAGTGCATTTTCGTCGATGGTGCCGGTCTGCTGCAGCAGCCGATCCACCATCTCGCGACGCTGGCGCAGCAGCTGCAGGTATCGCTGCAGGCTGTCCAGCTGCGGCTGGATGCGTTGCTGGCGCAGGGCATTGGCTTGCGGCAACAGCTGGCGGAACTGACTATCCACCTGCTGCCGTACGGCGGCCAGCTCTGCCAGCTGCGCCTGGCTGACAGCGGCGTGGCGGAAAATCAGCGCCAGCGTCAGCACATGCTCGCGCGACAGTTCGCGGGTGGCGGCGAACATCTGCTGGTTGGCCTGGTTAAGCGCCTCGTGCTCCTGCGCCTTGCGATAGCCAACGTAGTCCGACCACAGCAGCAACAGCGACGCCAGTAGCTGCAATGCCCCCAGCAGCAGCACGGTGAACTGGATGGCACGGCCGATGGCGCGTGTCTGGCTGCTGGCGCTGGTCTGTGCGCTGGCGGCTGGCGTAATCATTGCTGCCCGGTTAGCCCTGGCCGTCCTGCGGGCGCACCAGCACCATGGACGTCACCCCGAAACGATCGCCAAATTCGCGCAGCACCCGCAGCTGGGTGCGGGTGATCACCGCGCCGCGCTGCAGCAGCAGATGGCCGTCCTGACTGCGCAGGTCGGCGCCCAGAATGCTGCCGGCTTTCACCTGTTCCAGCGTCATGCTTTCCACCGGCGTCTGGTCGTCGTCCATGCGCTGGGCAGCCTCGGCGATCAGTTCGCTGAACAGGTACTTGTCATGGCGGGTGCCGGTGGGAATGTTGCAATAGGCAAACGGATCGGGCTCCGGGCGCTGGCGCGACATGGCCTCCAGCAAGTGGCGCTCCAGCTCCGCCGGCTTGGGTGGCTTGATGACGAAACCATCGGCATGCAGCCGTGCCGCCAGCAGGATCACCTCGCGCTCGGCATGGCCGGACAGAAACACGAAAGGCAGCGTGGACGCATTCAGCGTCATGCCACAGCGGATTTCCTTCAGCAGATCCATGCCGTTGATCGGCTCCATCTGCAGGTCGCACAGCACGATATCCACGGTCTTGGCATCGAGCGCCCGCTTGGCGGTGGCGCCGTCTACCGCCTGATGGATGTTTTCCTCGCTGACGCCCAGTTCGCGCAGCGTTCTGACAATCAGCGAGCGCACCAGCATCTGGTCATCAACTACCAGCACCCGCAGCTTGTCGTAAGCAAGCTTCATGACGCTCTCCAGATTTATTGCTACTCATGACGTCATGATAGCCCCGCCAGCGCCGCAGGGTTATTGATAAGAAATAACTAAAGAGAAAGGCGGGTATTAATAGCAAATACTGTGGCAACTATGTCATCAATCTTGCTTTCGCCAGTTTTTTTATGGCATCAGCATTAGATGGCGAGAACACCAGCTCGGCCGCCTGCTGCCATGGCAGCCACTGCCAGGCCAGGTGTTCGCCCGCCGCCAGCTGCACCGGCTGCGGTGCCGGCAGCTGCAGGCTGAATACGTGCTCGGTGTTGTGGGTGACGCCCGGCGCGTAGCGGTGGCGCCAGTGCGGGTAGATTTCGTAGACGTTCTGCTGCTGCCAGTCATGCAGGCCCACCGCATCGATGCCGGTTTCCTCCAGCACTTCGCGGCGGGCGGTATCGCTCAGCGCCTCGTCGCCTTCGCGGCTGCCGGTGACCGACTGCCAGTAACCGGGGCGGTCGGCACGCTCGATCAGCAGTATCTGCAGGTCGGGCGTGTGGATCACCACCAGTACCGACACCGGCTGCTTGGGCGCCTTCATGCCTTGCCCCCCTGGCTGTCGAGGATGCTGATCAGCCCGGCCAGCTCCACCGCCGACTTCACGCCCATCTTGTCGAATACCCGCGCGCGGTGCACTTCCACCGTTTTCATGCTGATGGCCAGCTCCTCGGCGATCTGCTTGTTGAGCAGCCCCACCAGGATCAGCTGCATCACTTCACGTTCGCGCTCGGTCAGCGTCTGCAGCGCGTCCTGTACCTGCTGGCGGCGCTGGTGGCGGCTGCGCGCCTCGCTGTCGCGCGCCAGGCACGCTTCCACCAGCCGCAGCAGGTGCTGGTCGTCGAACGGTTTTTCCAGGAAATCCACCACGCCCTGCTTGAATGCCGCCACCGCGTGTGGCACGTCGCCATGCGCGGTGAGCATCAGCACCGGCGGGCAGTACGGCCATGCGGCCAGCTTTTCCAGCAGCATGATGCCGCTCATGCCGCCCATGCGCAGGTCGACGATCAGGCAGTTGCAGCTGGCTGCCGTGGTGTCGGCCAGGAAGGCTTCAGCACTGTCGTAGCCGCTTACCGCCAGGCTGGGGGACTCCAGCAGCCACAGCAGCGACTGGCGCACCGCCAGATCATCGTCGATTACTGCCAGTCGTTGCATGTCACATCCCTCCTGCCGCGGCAGCCTCGCCTACCACCCGCACTTCGCGCTGCGGGTAGGGAATATCGATGCCGTGCTCGCCAAACAGTTGCCAGATACGCAGGTTGATATCGGAACGCAGCCCCAGCATGCCGTTTTCCGGGTCCAGCACCCAGATGCCCAGCTCCAGGTTGATGCCGGAGTCGGCAAACGCCACCACGAAGGCAGCCGGCGCCGGGTCCGGCTTCACCCGCGGGTGCTCGGCGGCCTCGCGCAGCAGCTCCAGTGCACGGGGCAGATCGGTACCGTAGGCCACCTGCACCGGCAGGCTGATCCACAATGCCTTGTCGGAATAGGACTGGTTGACCACGGTGTTGGCAATCAGGGTGTCGTTCGGCACCAGCGCCTCGGAGCCGTCGGCGGTTTTCAGCACCACGTAGCGCGAGGTGATCTTGCTCACGTAGCCGGTGCGGTTTTCCACCATCAGCCGGTCGCCGATGCGGATGGAACGATCCAGCAGGATGATGAAACCGGACACGTAATTGCTGGCGATCTTCTGCAAGCCGAAACCCAGGCCCACGCCCAGCGCGCCGCCGAACACCGACAGCACGGTGAGGTCGATGCCGACGATGGGCAGCGCAATCAGCACCGCCACCACGATCAGCAGTGTGCGCGCCAGCTTGCTGAACACGATGCGCAGGCTCAGGTCCACCTCGGACAGCCGCATCACCCGCGCCTCGATCAGCTTGCTCACCCACATGGCGCCCACCATCACCACCGACACCCATACCAGCGCGGACAGGATCATCAGCAGGTTGATGTGGTTCTTGCCGATGCGGAAGCTGATCGACTCCATCCAGTCCAGCACCACGGTATCGATGCCTACCGCCCAGCTGGCAAAGCCCAGCCACAGCAGCATGGAGACAAAGTGCTCGCTGCTGCGCTCGAAGCGGCCGCTGGGCAGCGCATGGCGCACCACGGCGGTAAGGATGCGGATCACCGACAGCCAGAACAGCAGCGTGGCGGCCACGATCAGCAGTTCGGAACGATGCCCCTGCAACAGCTGCCAGCCCAGCCCGGCCAGCTGCGTCAGCAGCTGCGCCGACAGCGGAAACACCAGCCGGAACGCCAGGTATTTGCCGAACGACCAGCTGCCGCCAGCCGGCAGCACGAACCAGCGCGCGTAGATGCGGCGACTCAGCACATAGGCCAGCACCACGCACAGCGTGGCGATACCCAGCTCCAGCCAGCCGGTCGGCCCCTGCAGGGCGGCCATCAGGCGATCGAAAGTCAGCGGTTCGGTACCGTGTCCCAGCATGCAAACTCCTTGTGAATCGGACTATCGGTTTAGTGGGATCAGATGCCGCCGGTTGTCAGGCAGCTGCGCTCAGCCCGTCCGGCCCCAGCGTCAGCACGCGGCCAACCTTGCTGGCCAGCTCGTGGTCGTGAGTCACGATCACCAGGCTGGTACCCAGGTTGACGTTCAGCTCCAGCATCAGCTGGAACACCGCGTCGGCATTGCCACGGTCCAGATTGCCGGTGGGCTCGTCGGCCAGCAGGCAATCCGGGCGCGTTACCAGCGCGCGGGCAATGGCGGCCCGCTGGCGCTCGCCGCCGGACAGCTCGCCCGGCTTGTGCTGCAGCCGCGCGCCCAGCCCCACCTGCTGCAGCATGGCCGTAGCCTGCGCAGCGGCTTCATGACGCGGCAGGCGGCGGATCAGCAGCGGCATCATCACGTTTTCCAGCGCGGTGAATTCCGGCAGCAAGTGGTGGAACTGGTAGACAAAGCCCAGGTGGCGGTTGCGCAGCTCGCCCAGCGCCTTCTCGCCGATACCGGCCAGCGGCTGGCCCATCAGGCGGACTTCGCCACTGCTGGGGCTGTCCAGCCCGCCCAGCAGGTGCAGCAAGGTGCTCTTGCCGCTGCCGGAGGCGCCGACTATCGCCAGCCGCTCGCCGCGGCCAACGGTGAGATCGATGCCGCGCAGCACTTCCACGTCCAGCTCGCCCTCGCGGTAACGGCGTGACAGCTGGCGGCAGGCCAGTACTTCATTATTCATAGCGCAAAGCCTCCGCCGGACGGGTACGCGCCGCGCGCCAGCTGGGGTACAGCGTGGCCAGCAGCGACAGCAACAGCGAGATCACCGCGATGGTGCCGACATCGGTGACCTGCACATCCACCGGCAGGAAATCGATCAGGTACACCTCACTGGACAGCAGCCGCGCGCCGATGATCTGCTCGATGGCATGCTGCACGCTGCCCAGATTGAACGCCAGCAGCAGGCCGCCGGCCACCCCGGCCACCGTACCCAGCACCCCGGCCACCGAGCCCTGGATCACGAAGATCTTCATGATGCTGGCCGGGCTGGCACCCAGGGTGCGCAGGATGGCGATATCCGCCTGCTTGTCGGTCACCACCATCACCAGCGTGGACACCAGGTTGAAGGCCGCCACCGCCACGATCAGCGTCAGGATGATGAACATCATGCGTTTTTCGATCTGCACCGCGCGGAAGTAATTGCTGTTCATGTCGGTCCAGTCGCTGGCCACCTGGTTGGCCGCCAGCTTGCCGGCCAGCTCGGCCTTCAGCTGCGGTGCCAGCATGGCGTCGTCCAGCTTCAGCCGCACGCCGGACACATCGTGCCCCAGGCGGAACAGCACCTGCGCGTCGCGCAGCGGAATCATCGCCAGCGAGGCGTCGTACTCGAACATGCCGGCCTTGAAGATGCCGCTGACGGTGAACTGTTTCAGCCGCGGCATCATGCCGGCCGGGGTGACATTGCCCTGCGGCGTGATCAGCGTCACCTTGTCGCCCACTTCCACCGCCAGTGCGCGCGCCAGTTCCACCCCCAGCACGATGTTGAAACTGCCCGGCTGCAGCGATTCCAGCTTGCCGCGCAGCATCTCGTCGCCCAGCGTCACCACCCGGCGCTCGCTGGCCGGATCGATGCCACGCACCAGCGCGCCACGCACATTGCCACCGCTGGACAGCAGGCCTTGCGCGTTGACATAGGGCGCGGCCGCCACCACGTGCGGCTGCCTGGCCAGCGCCTGCTGCAGCGGCTGCCAGTCCGGCAGGCGGCCGTCGTAGCTGGACACCTCCAGGTGCGACACCACCGCCAGCATGCGGCCGCGGATCTCCTGCTGGAAACCGTTCATTACCGACAGCACCACGATCAGCGCCGCCACGCCCAGCGCGATGCCGATCACCGACAGCAGGGAGATGAAGGAGATGAAACCGTTGCGACGGCGTGCGCGCAGATAGCGCAGGCCGATGAAAGCTTCGAAGTTCAGATGCACGGGATCAGCCTTGGTACGGGTTTTCCAGCCGCTGCATCAGCGCCACCAGGAAGCTGCGCACCTGCTGTTCGTCGCAGCCCATCAGGATGGCGTCTTCAAATGCGTCTTGCGCCATCTGTGCCAGCTCTTCCATGTTTTCGGTCATTACCTTCACCTTCTCGGTGCAGGACACCACGCTGCCATCGGGGGCATGCCAGATCGGCAATTCCAGATTCATGCTTCACCTTGCAAATGTCGATGCCCGCGACTGCGGGCATCCGGTCTGTACTGGGCGGCTTGCCACCACCTCAACTGCGCTTCTTCACCACGCGCTTTTTCTTGCTGGGCGACTTGGCGGATTTGCCGGACTTGCTGGCCACCGCCTCGCTGCTGCGCTTTTTGCGGCTGCTGGTGACAACTTTCTTGCGGCTGCTGCTGGCCGGCTTTTCCGCCACGCTGCTCACCGGCACCTCGGCCACCTGTGCGCCACGCGTCACCCGGCGTGCGCCGTTATAGCGGCTCACCCAGTAGCTCTGGCTCATATTGGCCACCTGGATGTTCTTGCCGGTGCGGGGAGAGTGAATGAACTTGCTGTTGCCCAGATAGATGCCGACGTGGGAATAGCGGAAGCCACGGGTATTGAAAAAGACCAGATCACCCGGCTTCAGTTCATCCTGCCCGATCTCGCGGCCAACCTGCGCCATCTCGGCGGCGGTGCGCGGCAGGTTCACGTGCAGCGATTTCTTGAACACGTACTGGATGAAGCCGGAGCAATCCAGCCCGGATTCCGGGCTGTTGCCGCCAAAGCGGTAGGCCACGCCCAAGAGGCTCATGGCCTGCAGCAGCAGATCGCCCACGGCCTCTTCGCCCGGGCTGGCAAAGCGCGCGATCGGGTCGCCGCCATCGGCATCGGCGCTCTTGTCCGGCGCGGCCTGGGCAAGTGCCATGCAGCCTGCCAGCACGCAGGCAAGCAAATAGTGGAAAAATTTCATAGCGTAAAGGGACAAACCCAGACGGACTTGGTTCGGCCGGGCCAGGCCCGGTTGCCGCCTGCCCGCATGCGGGGTGAGCCGGTTGGAACAAAACGACCTGCACAATACCATCACCGGCGGCGGCAACCAAGCCGCAATCGCCCGCGCAGCCGCCGCTGCCTGCCCATGCTATTGTGCCGCCGGGGCGATTCCCCGATACTTGTTTGCCATTTTCTGCCACCTGCGCGCCTGTCGCGCCCCGCCCGGAACGGCCTGCCATGCTCAGAGAAACCCTGATTGCAATGCGAGACCTGCCCCGCCTGAAAGAGATCAGCGGCATCCTGTTTCGCCATGGCCTGGGGGAATTCGCCCAGCGGCTGCGGCTGCCACGCGCGGTGGAAAAAGCCGGCCAGTGGCTGAACATCCCCTTTCCCGACCCGGCCAACGCCATTCCCACCCCGATACGGCTGCGCCGCGCCTTCGAAGAGCTGGGGCCAACTTTCATCAAGCTGGGACAGATCCTGTCCACCCGTGTCGACATGTTCGCGCCGGAGTGGATCACCGAATTCGAAAAGCTGCAGAACACCGTGCCGCCGATTCCGGATGCGCAGCTGGCCGCCACGCTGAAACAGGCGCTGGGCGCGCCGCCGGAGGAAATCTTCGCCGAGTTCGACCACAACCCCATCGGCTCCGCCTCCATTGCCCAGGTGCACCGTGCGGTGCTGAAAGACGGCACCGTGGTGGCGGTGAAGCTGCGCCGCCCCGGCATCGTGGAAAAGGTGGAGGCCGACCTGCGCATCCTGGAACACCTGGCGCACCTGGTGGAGCTGGAGTTCGCCGACGCGCGGCGCTTCCAGCCATCGGAAATCGTGCAGCAATTCGCGCGCTCGCTGCGCCGCGAGCTGGACCTGGCGGTGGAAGCACGCAATATGGAGCGCTTCGGCAAGGATTTTGCCGGCGATGCCTATATCCGCGTACCGCGCGTGCACTGGGACTACACCAACCCGGCGGTAAATGTGCAGGACTTCGTGGACGGCCTGTCCGCCACCCCGGTGGATGCGCTGCCCGCCGCCGGACTCGACCCGGCGCTGCTGGCCAAGCGCGGCGCCGACGCGGTGCTGAAGATGATCCTGCTCAATGGTTTCTTCCACGCCGACCCGCACCCGGGCAATGTGATCTTCCTGCCGGACAACATCATTGCCTTCATCGACTTCGGCATGGTTGGCCGCCTGTCGCACAAGCGCCGCGACGAGATCGTGGACCTGCTGGCGGCACTGGCCGAGCGCGACGAGCGCGGCATGATGAACGTGCTGCTGGAATGGACCGGCAGCACGCCGGTGGACGAGGAGCAGTTTGCCGAGGACATCGGCGAGATGCTGTTCCAGTACGACCACGTGCCGCTGAAAAACCTCAATATGTCGCAGCTGATCAACGACATCATGGCGCTGATCCGCGATCACGGCATCGTGCTGCCGCCGGACATGGCCATGCTGTTCAAGGCGCTGCTGACACTGGAAGGCCTGGGCCGCCAGCTCGACCCGAACTTCCAGCTGGTGGAGCACCTGTCGCCGTTCGTGCGCCAGCTGATCCTGGCGCGCTACGACCCGCGCAACTTCCTGATGCGCAGCAAGCAGACGCTGCGCGAGGGCTTCGGCATGATTGCCGACCTGCCGCGCGACATCATCCGCATCGGCAAGGACATCCGTCACGGCAAGTTCCGCATCAACCTCGACCTGAAGCGGCTGGAACAGTTCGGCCACCAGCTGGACAAGAGCGTGAACCGCCTGACCATGGGCATCGTCACCGGCTGCCTGATCATCGGCTCTTCCATCGTGATGACGGTAAAGGGCGGCCCCACCCTGTTCGGCCTGCCGCTGTTCGGCTTTCTCGGCTTCATGGTGGCTTTCTTCAACAGCATGTGGCTGATCTGGTCGATCTGGCGTGCCGGCAAGAACCTATGACAACGGCGCCGGCCGGCCCGACCTGGCTTTCCAGGCGGATATTTGATAGTAAACGCGACAAACTGAGCTAAGCATTTGCCCACCAATGCCGATATAGGCTGCAGACAGCAGCCGGAGCGGCATCATGAAAGTCGACAGCATGTCGCTGGCCATGGCCAGCCAGCATCAATACCAGCAATCGCTCAGCGTGAAGCAGGACATCAGCGTGTGGCAGACCCCGCCAGCCAGCAGCGCGGCCGGTGACGACGTTAGCCTGAGCGAAGTCGGCAAGGCCGCCAGCCAGCAGGATGAAGACTGGGGCGAACAGGGGCTCACCCCGGCGCTGGCCATGCTGCGCTCGCTGCTGGAAAAAACCTTCGGCATCCACATCCGGCTGCAGGATGTGCGCGAACTGTCCGCACAAGCCAGCGGCGGCACTGCGGCCAACCTTGCCGCCAGCGACACCAGCATCAGCAACCCCGAACCGCAGCTGGGCATGCGGGTACAGCGCGAATTCCATTACCAGGAACAGGAATCGCTGCAGTTTTCCGCCAGCGGCAACATCACCACCCGCGATGGCCGCCAGTTGAGCTTCCAGCTCGATATCAGCCTGCAGCGCAGCTTCGAGCTGCACAGCAGCGAGACCCTGAATTTCGGCGCCGCCGCCAAGGACCCGCTGATGCTGACACTGGGCAACGACGCCGGCGCGCTGTCCGGCGCCACGGTGGCATTCGACCTGGACGGCAACGGCAGCCAGGACGCCATGCCGCTGCTGCGCAATGGCGGCTGGCTGGTACTGGACCGCAATGGCGATGGCCGGGTGAACGACCGCAGCGAGCTGTTCGGCCCGCAAAGCGGCAACGGCTTTGCCGAACTGGCAGCGCTGGATGGCGATGGCAACCATGCCATCGACGAAGGCGACCCGCTGTTTGCCCAGCTCAAGCTCTGGCAGGGCCGCGATGGCGAGCAGGACCAGCTGACACCGCTGCTGGAGCTGGGCATCGGCGCCATCCTGCTGCCCAGCATCGACGCCGAGTTTGCCCACACCGATGCCCAGGGCGCCACCCTGGCACAAATGCGCCGCGCCGGGGTGTACCTGAACGAGAACGGCAGTGCCGGCCTGGTCGGCCAGCTGGACGTGTCGGTGTAGCGTTTGGGGGACTTGGGAGTAGGCGCTGCGTAAAACCGGGAATGGAGAGTAGGGAGTAGGCGCTGAGCGCTTCGACACTCCCTACTCCCTACTCCACCCTTCCCCCAGTCGCAAACCTGCAACTCGTTCAACCCATCAATGAGAATAAGTCTTGATTAGATTTGCATGTGGCATTACCATGCCGCCATCACTTCTCTTTCATGACTTCTTTTCGGGACAACACCATGAACGCAATGCTGGTCGGCGCTGATACCCTGGGCAATATTCCTGGCGTCCTGGAATCTTTCGGCATCAACATCCACAAGCACCTGAGCGGCCGCAACAGCTCCCACCAGCGCAAGCTGGACCGCCTGCCGGCCGGCACCGAGCTGCTGATCCTGTTCACCGACTTTCTGGGTCACAACGTGATGAAGCACTTCCGCCAGCTGGCCAACGAGGAAAACGTCCGCTTCATCGCCTGCCGCCGCTCGGTGTGCTCGCTGAAACAATCGCTGCAATGCGCCGGCATGGCCGAGCAGTGCGCCAGCTGTCCCAATGCCTGCGCCGGGCGCGAACAACCATTACGCCGCAAACACTAGGAAGAAGCCGTAACGACACAAGGGGCAACCGGTAGCCCGGATAAGCCGCAGGCGCATCCGGGGTTGCTGACATGTGGGTAGGCGCCCCCCCCCTCCCCGGATGCGCTGCGCTTATCCGGCTACGGAACGGCGCCTCGAAAAGCCCTGATTGCTAATCGAGCTAAGTCACGGAGAGACAAGGCGCGAACGAAACTATCCAGGCGGCATGCATTTGATATGTAATGGAAAATTTTCGTTCGCAACGCCGTGTCGCGACGAAAGCGGGAGTTTTCCAGGTACCCGGAAGCAGAACAGCTTGCGGCCAACCCTTAGCGCCTGTTCCGCGCGGCACAGTGGCAGGTCCATGGCTTCGGGAGTAAGGCGGCTGGCCTAGCGGCAGTGCATCGTGTTCCCTCCCGCTGGAACCCGTGCGCTTCCAGGCACTCGCGCAGGCGGAGGCACGCCCAGCCCTGCAATGCGGCCAACAGGGCATCCTGCAGCCGGGCACGGAAGTAGCGCAGCAGCTAGCGGCGCTATGCTTCGATATCGGCGTCGCCAGGGGTCATGGCGTCAGCGACGGATGCAGTAATCCACCGCCTCGGACAGGCGATCCACGCCGATGATCTCCAGCCCGTCGATAGGCTGGCGCGGCGCGTTGGCACTGGGCACGATGGCGCGGGTGAAACCTAGCTTGGCGGCTTCCTTCAGCCGCTCCTGGCCACGGGATACCGGACGCACCTCACCGGACAAGCCCACTTCGCCGAACACCACCAGTTTTTCCGGCAGCGGCTTGTTACGCTGCGAGGACACCATGGACAGGATCACCGCCAGGTCGGCGGCCGGCTCCATGATCTTCACCCCGCCCACCGCGTTCAGGAATACGTCCTGGTCAAAGCAGGCCACGCTGGCGTGGCGATGCAGCACCGCCATCAGCATAGCCAGCCGGTTCTGCTCCAGGCCCACGGTAAGGCGCTTGGGCTGGAAGCCGTGCGCGTCGTCCACCAGCGCCTGGATTTCCACCAGCAGCGGGCGGCTGCCTTCCTGCGTTACCAGCACGCAGGAGCCGGCCACGTCGTCGCGGTAGCTGGACAGAAAAATGGCCGACGGGTTGGACACCCCACGCAGACCGCGCTCGGTCATGGCGAACACGCCCAGCTCGTTGGCCGCACCGAAACGGTTCTTGATGGCGCGGATCATGCGGTGGCTGGAGTGGCTGTCGCCCTCGAAATACAGCACCGTGTCCACGATGTGCTCCAGCACGCGCGGGCCGGCAATCGAGCCTTCCTTGGTGACATGCCCTACCAGGATGATGGTGATGCCGCTCTGCTTGGCAATGCGGGTGAGCTGCGCCGCGCACTCGCGCACCTGCGACACAGAACCGGGGGCGGAGGTCACCTGGTCGGAATACAGCGTCTGAATGGAGTCGATCACCGCCACGTCCGGCTTTTCCTGCTGCAGGGTGGCGATGATGGCTTCCAGCCGGATCTCCGACAGCAGGCGCACGCGCGCTGCGTCCACTGCCAGCCGCGAGGCACGCATCGCGATCTGCTGCGGCGATTCCTCGCCGGACACGTACAGCACCTTGCGGCTGCTGCCGATGGTGGCCAGCGCCTGCAGCAGCAGCGTGGATTTGCCGATGCCGGGGTCGCCGCCCAGCAGCACCACCGCGCCGCGCACGATGCCGCCACCCAGCACGCGGTCCAGCTCGTCGATGCCGCTGGATTCGCGCGGCACCTCGGTGGCCTGCACTTCGGACAGCACCTGCACCGGCTGTGTCTGCGCGGTCCAGCTCTGGTAACGGGTGTTGGCCGCGGGTGCTGTGGCCACGGTTTCGCTCAGCGTGTTCCAAGCATTGCAATGCGGGCATTGCCCCTGCCACTTGGGCGAGCTGCCGCCGCATTCACTGCACTGATAGATTGTCTTGGTCTTGGCCATGAAGCTCAATGACTGCCGGCCGGCTTGGCCGGCTGGGTCTTGGAAGCAGCCGGCTGGCTGCTGTTGATGGTGTTGAGGATATTCAGCAGACGGTTGTCGCGTGCGGCCTGCTCGTCCTTGGGCGGCGCCTTGGGTTTTTCGTCGCCACGCACGGTGGAGAGGATGGAGTCCAGCAGCGGATCGGTCTTGGCCTGTGCTTCGGCCTCCTCGTTCGACAGCGGGCGCCGCGGCGGCACCGGGCGCGTGGCTACCGCCGGCGCGGAACCGGCTACGGGACTACTTTTTTTTTGAGCAGGCGCCTCGGCATGGCTGGCGGATGCGGTAGCTGGCGCTGGAGGTTCCACCACCGGTTCGGCCAGCGGCTGCATGGTTTCCAGCTTGTTCTTGGCCATGTATTCCTGCATCTCGCGCCAGCCAGCGTAGATCTGCGCCTTGTCCGCCTCGGGGTTGCGGCTGTAGCACTCCTCCAGCGAGCGGCCGGTCTGACGGCACGAGGCCCCGATCGCCTTGTTGGATTCGGCCGCCAGCCCGCTGACGTTCATGACCCAGTTACAGCCGGTCAGCAACATCACGGTTGGCAGCAGCAGATATGCCCGCATCGTTCGTCCTTATGCCTTGTTGCTGCGCAGATCCAGCGAGACGATCTCGCCGCTGCGCCCCTTGCTGGCCGCACCCAGCCAGTACAGCATGTGCGGCATCAGTTCGGCGATATTGCCACGCTCGCTCTTGTCCTCGCCCGGGTGGGTACGGGTGCGGAACGGCGAGTTGATCGGCCCCGGCACCAGCAGGTTCACCCGCAGGTTGGGGTACACATCCCACTCCGACGCCGCCACCTGCATCAGGTAGTTCAGCCCGGCCTTGGAGGCGCCAAACGCGCCCCAGAACGGCCCCGGCTGCTGGCCGTGGGTTTCGCCCACGAACACCACGCTGGCGTCGTCCGCCGCCTTCAACAGTGGCAGGCAGGCGCGGGTGAGCGCAAACGGTGCCACGGTGTTGATGCGGTACTGGTTCATCCATTCGTCGATGCGCTGGTCGGTCAGCGGCGACAGCGCAAAGAAGTGCTGCGCGCAGTGCACGATGCCGTCCAGGCGGCCAACCGCATGCTTGATCTGGTAGGCCAGGGTGTTGAAGGCATCGTCGCTGGCTTCCAGCAGGTCCAGCGGAATCGCCACCGGCTCCGGCGAGCCCTGCGCCACGATCTCGTCGTACACCTTTTCCAGGCCGCGCACGCTGCGCGCCAGCAGCACCACGGTGGCACCATGGCGGGCGGCGGTCAGCGCGGTGTCGCGGCCAACCCCTTGAGTGGCACCGGTCACCAGGATTACGCGGCCGGCCAGATAGTTATCGTCAAAAGTCTGCATCATTATGTTGTTGTCCAGTCCTGCATCAGGGCGGCGGCGGCGGCCATGCCGCTGCGTACCGCTCCTTCGAGAGTAGCCGGGTAGTCGGCACATAGCCAGTCACCCGCCAGATAGCCCGATTCTACGGGAAGTCGCACATCGGGGCGCGGCAAGGCGACGTTGGCCGCAAAGGTGGCGCGGCGCTCGGTAATCACCCGCGACCGCAGCAAGGGCGGCAGGTCCGCCACCACGCGGCGCAGCTCGGCCTCGCAGCGCGCCGCCAGCGCCTGCTGCGACAGCGCGGCATGCCCGCCTTCCGCACTGATCACCACCGCCACCAGCCCGGCTTCGCCGCTCAAGGCTTCGCGGTCGAACCACCACTGCCCCAGCCCGTGCACCTGCCCGGTCATTACCGCCGGCAAGGCTACCCTGTCAGCAAACTGCAGGTATACGGTGCTTATCGGCTGGTATTGCCATGCCTTGAGCAAGTTTTGCAGCGCCGGCACATCCACCAGGGGTAAGGCATGGTAGGGCGCGGTAGCCACGATGATGGCGTCGAAACACTCACCAGCCACCCGGCGCTGGTGCCAGTCCACGGCGGCGACGCGCTGCCCCAGGCGGATATCGGCGCCGCGTGCGGCCAACCATTGCACTGCCGGCTCGGCAAACAGCGCGCCCAGGTTGACGCGCGGCAGCAGCAGCCGGCTGTCGGCACCGCGTGGCGAGCCCAGGCTGTCGCGCAGCACATTGGCCAGCAGCTGCATCGACGCCTGCGCCGGTGGCGTGTTCAGCGTGGCCAGGATCAGCGGCGTCCAGAAACAATCCAGCAACCGCTCGCCCTGCCCTTGCCCGCGCAGCCAGTCCAGCGCGGCAACATCCTGCCCGATTCGCCAGCGTTTTACCCTGAGCCAGGTCAACAGCCGCAGCAAGGCCAGCTTGTCGCGCCAGCGCAGCCCCGTGGCCGAGAGCAAGCCAGCCAGCAACTGCCACGGCGCCGGCCACGGCGGGCAGCGCATGTCGATGCCGTCCACCTGCTGCCAGCGCAGCGGCTGTGCCGCCAGCGCGGCGTCGGTATCCACCCCCACCCGCTGCATCAGCCGCAGGCTGTCGCGGTAGGCGCCGATCAGGATGTGCTGGCCGTTGTCCAGCCGCATGCCGTCCAGTTCCACCGCGCGGGCACGGCCGCCAGGCACGCGCCCGGCTTCGAACACGGTAAGGTTGGCCGCATCGGCCAGCTCGATGGCGGCGGCAAGGCCAGCCCAGCCGGCGCCGATAATGGCAACGCGCGGTTTCACGGCTTGTAGCCGAAGTTCCAGGTCTTCCACGCCAGCCAGATCTTGCGCCCCGGCGACAGCGACAGCCGCTGGTTCAGCACCTTGCCCGGGCCGTCCTGCGCTATCTCGTCCAGCGTGGCGCGGTAGATCGCCGCCATCACCAGGCCGATGCGCTGCGCCTTGCGGTCGCCCGCCGGCAGCAGCTGCCAGGCGCGGCGGTAGTGCTCGTGCGCCCGCGCAATCTGGAACTGCATCAGCTCGGCGAACTGCGGGCTTTCCTTGTAGGCGAACACATCGGACGCCGGCACGCCAAAACGCTGCAGGTCTTCCACCGGCAGGTACAGCCGGCCGCGGCGCGCATCCTCGCCCACGTCGCGAATGATATTGGTGAGCTGGAACGCCAGCCCCAGCTCATGCGCGTACTTCAGCGTGGCGCGATCCTGGTAACCGAAGATCTGCGCCGACAGCTGCCCCACCACCCCGGCCACGCGGTGGCAGTACAGCTGCAGGTCGGCAAAGCGGTTGTAGCGCGGCACGTCCAGGTCCATCTGCATGCCGTCGATGATCTCGGCAAACCACTCCTGCGGCAGGTCGAAACGCGCCACCTGCGGCTGCAGCGCGCGCATCACCGGGTGATTCGGCGTGCCTTCATACATGGCCGCCAGCTCGCTGCGCCACCAGGCCAGCGTGGTACGCGCCACGTTGTCGTCGTGGATTTCGTCCACAACGTCGTCCACCTCGCGGCAGAAGGCATACAGCGCCACCATGGCGTCGCGCTGCTCTCTGGGCAGGTAGCGGAAGCTGGCGTAAAAGCTGGAACCGCTCTTCGCCGCCTTGTCTTCACAGTATTGTTGTGGGGTCACGCCCGCCTCCCTCGTCTGGCATACGGCGCCCACAGCGCCTTGCCGATAATCACGGGCCAGTCTTTCCAGCCCAATACCGGACGATGATTGAACACATCGCCACGGGCATCGTGAATCTTTTTCAGAATGCGCTCGCCGCCCAGCACAATCATGCGCAGCTCCAGGCCAAAGCGCCCCTTGAGCTTGAGCGCCAGCGGCGAACCGGCCTGCAGCATGGCCAGCGCGCGCTTCACCTCTTTATCCATCAGCATCGGCCACACCCCGCCGGCATCGCCGCGCGCAATCTGTTCTTCGCTGACGCGGAACTTGGCCAGATCATCCTGCGGGATGTACACGCGGCCCTTCTGCCAGTCTATGGCCACGTCCTGCCAGAAATTGATCAGCTGCAGCGCGGTGCAGATGCCGTCCGACATCGCCAGGCTGCGGCTGTCGTGCTCGCCATACAGCGCCAGCATCAGCCGCCCCACCGGGTTGGCCGAACGGCGGCAGTAGTCCACCAGCTCGGCAAAATTCTGGTAGCGGGTCTTTTCCACATCCTGGCTGAACGCCGACAGCAAGTCGTAGAACGGCTGCAGCGGCAGCGCCCGCTCGGCAATGACACGCGCCAGCGCCTGCATCAGCGGCTGTTGCGGCGGTTCACCAGCACCGATGCGATCCAGCTCCTCGCGCAGCGCCTGCAATGCGGCCAACCTTTGTGCTGCCGGCGCATCGCCCTCGTCGGCAATATCGTCGGCATGGCGTGCAAAACGGTAGATCACGTGCACCGCCTTGCGCATGCGCCGCGGCAAGGCCAGCGACCCCACCGGAAAGTTCTCGTAATGATCCACCGCCATCGGCGCGCATCCATCCACAGACAAAGCGCGCATTATAAGCCAAGCCCGCCGCCGGCCCCGTTTTCACTACTTGCAAAATTTATGCTTGACGCCGCAAGAGTCGTGTACTAATATGCGCTCCGCGTTGAACGACCAACAACGCAAACCTCTGTGGGGGTATAGCTCAGCTGGGAGAGCGCTTGCATGGCATGCAAGAGGTCAGCGGTTCGATCCCGCTTACCTCCACCACGGACACCTCAGAAAATCCGGCCACTGGCCGGATTTTTTGTCCCCATCGTCTAGAGGCCTAGGACACCGCCCTTTCACGGCGATAACCGGGGTTCGAATCCCCGTGGGGACGCCAGTACAAACGAAAAGCCACCGCCAGGTGGCTTTTTTGTTTGTGCTCCATGTTTCAGGGCTTGCGCCCAACGTTGGCCGCAAACCCTTCTCCTCCTACTCCAGCGTTCCATTCACTTTCACGCCAGCCATGCACTGCGACCGCCAGCCGCTGCGGCCAACCCGCCGCTACTGCTCGAAGCGGTAGCGCTGCAGGATGGCAGCCAGTTCGCCACTATGGCGCAGCTCGGCCAGGCCGAGGTTGAATTGCCGGGTGAGCTGCTCGCCACTCTTGTTGCCACGGTAGAAGCCGAGATGCAGCGGCATGCGGGCGATGGGCGGGCCTTGCCAGTGAATGCGTTCCGCCATGCCTGGGGCCAGCTGCGGCAACAGGTAGCCGGCCAGTGCCCGGTCTATCAGCACCAGGTCCAGCCGGCCGGCGGCCAGCTTGCGCAGGTTGGTCAGGTCGTCGTTGGCGGCTTCCACTTTCAGCCTGGCCGCGTCGAAGGCTGGCGGGTTCTTGTAGCCGCGCACCGTGCCGATGGTGTATGGCTTGAGCGCGGATAGCGGTGCGACTGCCAGCGGCTGGTCCACCCGGGTGTAGAAACCCATGCTGGTGTAAACCAGCGGCTGGCTGTAGTACAGGTATTGCTCGCGCTCGGGGGAGTACCAAACCGCCATCACGCCGTCGAAGCTGCCGGCCTGTACTTCGGCCATCAGCCGCGACCACGGCCGGTAGTGCAGCTGCACGCTATAGCCGCGCTTGGCCAGCGCGGCGCGGGTGATGGCGCCCACCACGCCGTCGTTGCGCAGCGCGGGCGAAAAATATGGTGGGTAGTCGGTGCTGGCCAGGTGGATGGTGGGCGTGGCCTGCACCGTTGGCCGCGCCAGCGCGCCCGGCAGCAGCAGGCTGGCAATCAGGCAGGCAAGCAAGCGGCCATGCATAACAAGCTTTGCACGCTCCATGTCAGGCCTCCACCCGGTTGCGGCCGGCCAGCTTGGCCCGGTACAGCAGGGCATCGGCACGCTTGAGCCATGGCTCCATGCCCTCGCCCGGCTGCCACACGGCCACGCCCAGGCTGGCGGTGATCTGCAGCAGGCGGCCATCCTGCAATGGCAGCGATGTGGCGATGGCTTCACGCAGCCGCTCGGCTACCAGTTGTGCATCCGGCGGGCCGATGTCGGGCAGCACGATCACGAATTCCTCGCCGCCAAAGCGCACCACCCAGTCTACGTCGGTGCGCAGCTGGCTCCGCAGCCGGCCGGCAGCGGCACATAGCACTTCGTCGCCGATGAGGTGGCCGTATTCGTCGTTGATGCGCTTGAAGTGGTCGATGTCGCAGAACACCAGCGTCAGGGGCTGGCCGCTGCGCTGGGCGCGGGTCATTTCCTGTGGCAGGCGTTCGGCCAGGAAAGCGCGGTTGTAGCAGCCGGTAAGCGCGTCGTGCGTCAGCAGGGCGCGAATCTCGCCCAGTGCGTTCTCCAGTTGCTGGGTGCGCTCTTCCACCTGCTGATCCAGCGAATCGATATGCTCGGTCAAGGCGTTCTGCAGGGTGACAAAGCCGCCGGCCACCAGGTCGATTTCGTCGTGCGCTTCCCGCCAGCCGCGCTGCAGCCGCAGCGGGTCGGTCAGGCTCTGCGGGGTGAGCTGGCCGGCAAAAGCGGCAATTTCGCGCATTGGCCGCTCCAGATCACGGCGCAGCACATAGGCCACCATGCCGCAGATCAGTACCGTCAGCAGCAGGTAGCCCAGCAGCATGCCGGCCAGCGAACTGGCCACCTGCTGGTAGATATAGGCCTCGCGCTGCACTACCAGCAATTCGCCCAGCGGCCTGCCCTGCTCGCCAGGGACGGGAATGACAAAACGCTGTACCGGGTTGTTGTACAGGCTGGTGGAGTCACCGGCCTCGAACATCTGCCCGGTCACCACGTTTACGCGCACGAATGCCACACCGGGGCGGCTGGCGATGGCATGCAGCTGGCGGCGCGCCGCTTCCGGCTCGATATCCCACAGCGCCACCGACAGCAGCGGAATATTGCTGCTGGCCAGCTGCTGGATGCTGTCCTGCAATTGCTGCTGCACCGAGCGGTACTGCCAGATGCCCTGCAGCGCGCTGAACAGCAGCGCACAGCCCAGGGCCAGCAGCCCGATGCGGCGGATCAGCGCATGCGCCAGCGAGCGGAAATTACGCGGCAAAATGAGTCTTTCTTACTTGAGCAACTGACGGAAGCTGAAGTTGTAACGCTTCAACTTCGGGTTCAGTGCCTTGCTGTAGCGGCGAAAATCCACGCGCGAGAAGTCCAGCTCGCCGTAGTCACGCAGGAAGCGCTCGGCGGCGGCGGCATCGAACAGCGTGAACATGCTGCGATCCAGCTCCAGACCTTCGTTGACGAAATCGACGCCCCGGTCGTAGTCGTACAGCATCAGCAGCGACCAGGCACCGGCAATGAAGTGGCCGCCGGACAGCGCGCTGAGGTGGCCGTCGAGCAGTGAATGCATGGCTTCTGCCGAGGTATTGATGCCGCTGAACAGCGCGTCCTTGCCGGGTATGCCGCCTTTCTTGCGCCAGCTGTCCATGGCGCCAAACGCCATCAGGTCATTGCCGGCCCATACCAGCCGCGCCTGCGGATAGCGCTGGTACAGCCAGTCGCTCTGCTCGGCGCTGCGGTCGCGGTTCCATGCCGCGTAAACCTGCTGCACCAGGGTAACGTCGCCCGCCTCGGCCACAGCCCGGCGCATGCCGGCATCACGGCGGATGGAGGTGGGGGTGGAGCGGTCGCCGCCAATGGCGATCAGCTGCAGCTTGCCGCCCACGCGCGGCAGACCGGCCTTGCGCCCCTGCTGGATCAGGGCGCGCGCGGTCTGGTAGCCAGCGTCCTCGGCATGCGGCTCCAGCGAGCCCAGCCACTGCTTGTAGTGGCTGCGCGGCTTGCCTATCGGCTCGGGGCCCTTGTCGTCGCCACGGCCGCTGAATGCCAGAAAGGTGCGAATGCCGGCAGCGTCGAACAGCCGCAGCATCTCCGGCGCGGTGGCGTAGTCGTTGGAGAAGATCACGTAATCGGGCCGCTTGCCCTTGGGCCGGGCAATGATGTCGCGGGCAAGCTCCAGCGCACGCGGGTGGTTGCGCTCGGTGTACAGCACTTCCAGCTGTACCGACAGATCATCCGCCGCCGCCTGCATCGCCCGGGAAGCGGTGAGCCAGTAGATTTCATCGTGCTTGCCGGGGTTGATGAAGGTAACCGACATGGCCTGGGCCAGGCCACACAGCAGCAGCCCGCACAGCAGCAGTGCACATTTACGCATGGGGGGTCTCACGTTTTGGCACCTCGAAAACCCCGCTTTCGTGGCGGCACTGCGTTGCTCACGATTGTGTCTCCTTGCATATCAACCATCTGCTGCGTCGACATTTTTCGTTCACACCTTGCCACGCCGCGACTTGGCTCGATTGGAAATCAGGGTTTTCGAAGCGCCAGTTTTTAAATTATTATTTAATGCTCAATGGCACCATTCTCGGGCAGCCCCGTTTAAAACAAGGCTCTCCTGTCTTAATTTTAAATAAAATCGCAAAGAAACCATAGCGTTAACTAGACAACGTTTTGGTGACGCGCCTCCCGGTTTGCGGCGCAGCCAGCGCTACAGCCGCGCCAGCCGCTGCGCCAGTTCGGCAGCCTCCTGCCGCAACAGCGCGACAAAGCGTGCGGCCAACGGGGTGGACGGCCGGAACTGCGGCAACACCACGCCAACGGCAAACGGCACCGATACCGCGAAGCGCCGCAGCTGCAGCCCCTGCCCGGCCATGGCCAGCGCGGTGAGCGGGTTGACGATGGCCACACCCAGCCCCTGCTGCACCAGCGCGCACACTGACACCGCGCTGTGCGTCTCCCACACCAGCTGCCGCGCCACCCCGGCGGCGGCAAATACCGCATCCAGCTGCAGCCGGTAGCTGTCCTGCGGCGACAGGCTCACGAACGGCTGGCCGGCAAAATCCTGCGGTGTCAGCACCGCCTTCTGCAGCAGCGGGTGGCCATCCGGCAACACGCATACCTCGTCGGCACGCAGCAGCGGCGTGAGCGTGGTACCCGGCGGCGCCTCCTCCGACTCGGTAAGGCCGATGTCAAAACGCTGCGCCGACAGCCACTCTTCCAGCAGCGGCGATTCCTGCGGCGTAATCGCCACCCGCACCAGGCCCTCGCTTTGCTGCAGGCGGCGACACACCGCCGGCAGCAGCGCATGGGCAAATGCCGGCAGGCAGGCTACCGCCAGCTGGCCGCCATCCGGCCGCGCCAGGTTGGCCGCAGCCTCCACGATGCGCTCCAGGCCGATATAGGAGCGCTGCACCTCATCGAACAGCGCCAGCGCCGGCGCGGTAGGCAGCAGGCGGCCCTTGATGCGGTCGAACAGCACAAAGCCCAGCAGTTGTTCCAGCCGCGCCAGCTCGCGGCTGACCGTGGGCTGCGAGGTGTGCAGCAGCGCCGCAGCGGCGGTAACGCTGCCACTGGTCATCACCGCGCGGAATACCTCGATGTGGCGATGGCTGATATTCATGGCGTCCCCATATCAGAATTGAATTACCTGGCAAAATATTAGCATTTTACTGAATTACTACCGGCGCGCATGATGCAGGGCAATAACCAGCTAATCAGGACATAGCATGCAGACCCCAGACACCACCCGCCTCGCCGCACTGGCCCAGCACTACGGCACCCCGTTGTGGACTTACGATGCCGCGGTAATCCGCGAGCGCATCGCCGCGCTGCGCCAGTTCGACACCATCCGCTTTGCGCAGAAGGCGTGCAGCAATGTGCACATCCTGCAGCTGATGCGCGAACAAGGAGTGAAGGTGGATGCCGTGTCGCGCGGCGAGATCCTGCGTGCGCTGGCCGCCGGCTACGATGCATCCGGCGAGCCGTCCGGCATCGTGTTCACCGCCGATCTGATCGACCGCCCCACCCTGGAGCTGGTGGTTGAACACCACATTCCGGTAAACGCTGGCTCCATCGACATGCTGCACCAGCTGGGCGCAGCCTCGCCCGGCCACCGCGTGTGGCTGCGCATCAACCCCGGTTTTGGCCACGGCCACAGCAACAAGACCAATACCGGCGGCGAGCACAGCAAGCACGGTATCTGGCACAGCGACCTGCCGGCGGCGCTGGCGGTGATTCGCCAGCACGGCCTGCAACTGGTGGGCCTGCACATGCACATCGGCTCCGGCGTGGATTACAGCCACCTGCAGGAAGTGTGCGGCGCCATGGTGGACCTGGTGCGGCTGGTGCAGAAGGCCGGCCACGACCTGCACGCCATCTCCGCTGGCGGCGGGCTGTCGATTCCCTACCGCGACGGCGATGCCAGCGTGGACACCAACCACTACTTCGGCCTGTGGGATGCCGCACGGCAGCAAGCCGCGGCAGTGATCGGCCACCCGCTGGCGCTGGAAATCGAGCCAGGCCGCTACCTGGTGGCCGAATCCGGCAACCTGCTGGCCGAGGTGCGCGCCACCAAGGACGTTGGCCGCAACCATTTCGTGCTGGTGGATGCCGGCTTCAACGAACTGATGCGCCCGTCGATGTACGGCAGCTACCACCACATCAGCGTGGTGCCGCACGACGGCGTGCCGCAGGCGGAAAAGGATTGCGTGGTAGCCGGCCCGCTGTGCGAATCCGGCGATGTATTCACCCAGGGCGACGGCGGCGTGGTACTGCCGCGCCCGCTGCCGGCGGCACGCGTGGGCGACCTGCTGGTATTCCACGACACCGGCGCCTATGGCGCATCGATGTCCAGCAACTACAACACCCGCCCGCTGATCGCCGAGGTGCTGGTGGACGGCGACAGCGACCGCCTGATCCGCCGTCGCCAGACGGTGGAAGAACTGCTGGCGCTGGAGCTGCAGTAAGCCCCCCTGTTCCCATGGCCAAGGCCACGCTGCAGCGTGGCTTTTTTTCTGCCCATGCGTAGGGCGGAAGCCCTGTTCCATCGGGCGTCCCGCCGAATAAAGTTCACCGCACCCGGCGGATCGCCCTGCGGGCATCCGCCCTACCGTGTCCGCCTTTGCCGCAAATCAAATCATTCCCCATCCTCTCCTTGAGAAGCCGTGCCGTCAGCACTATATCCATGGCAGACGGCCCTGCCGCCGCTTCAAGCCACTGATATGCAAGGAGAAGCCATGAACATTCTGCCCTCCCGTAACGGCCTGTTCGATGAACTGTTCCGCGATTTCACCAGCCCCGGTTTTTTCATCAAGCCGCTGCACGGCGATACCCTGCCGTCGCAGATCAAGCTGGACGTGAATGAATCCGATACCGGCTATACCGTGCTGGCTGAGGTGCCAGGCGTGGCCAAGGACGATATCCACGTGGAAATCGACGGCTCGCAGGTCACCATCAAGGCGGAAGTGAAACAGTTCGACAGCCAGAACAAGGACGAGCGCAATCTGCGTAGTGAACGCTTCTACGGCATGGTGTCACGCAGCTTCCAGCTGCCGGCCGACATCGACCGTGAACAGGCCAGCGCCAAGTACGAAAACGGCGTGCTGACCCTGACCCTGCCCAAGCGCCGTGGCAGCGCCGGCGGCAAGCGCCTGCAGGTAGACTGAGCACAATCCCCAGCGCCAGCCCTGTCGGACCTTAGCGGCCGGGCTGGCGCTGCCGAGCAAGCGCGGCATGCACGCGCTCGGCTACGCGCCACAGGAATCTCCCGGAGAGGCATTGCCACACGGCAAAGGCAAGCACCAGCTTTACGGCGCCAGCGGCAGCCGGCTGCCAGCCTTGATTTCGCGCAGCGCCAGGCTGGAATGAATCGCAGACACCCCCGGCATCTGCCGTAGCACGTCCTCGACGAACTGGCTGTAGTCGTCCAGCGAGCGCGCCACCACCTGCAGCAGGTAGTCGGCATTGCCGGTGATCTTGTGGCAGCTCAGTACCCGCGGCTCGGCCTGCATTGCCACCTCGAAGCGATTGGGCAGCTCGCCGCCGTGCACGCCAAAGCTCACCTGCACGAAGGCCAGCACATCCAGCCCCAGCTTGCGACGGTCGAGATTGGCCTGGTAGCCGGTGATATAGCCAGCCTCCTCCAGCCGCTTCAGCCGCCGCCAGCACGGCGTCACGCTCAGCGACAGCTGCTCCGCCAGTGCGCTGCTGGACAGTGCGCCGTCTTGCTGCAACAGCCGCAGGATGGTGAGATCGGTGGCATCCAGCGCCTTATCTGAAAATTTTTCGCTCACAATGCAAGCCCTGTAGCAAACTTTTACTGATAGTAGCCATTACACGCGAAAAATGGCAAAGCTATTTCCGCGCCGGCAGCCGATACTGGCTCATCCCGCTACCGAGAGCTGCCCATGCTTACCTTCTACAGTGACACCCACCGCCTGCACCACGGCTCCGAACTCAAGGACGGCGTGCTGATGCCCTGCTTCGAGATGCCCAGCCGTGCCGATACCGTGCTGAACCGCGTGCTGCAGCAGCAGCTGGGCGAGGTACTGCCACCGCAGCAGTTTGGCGTTGAACACTATGCCGGCGCCCACAGCCTGCGCTACCTCAGCTTTTTGCAGACCGCCTGGGAAGAATGGCGCGCCAGCGGCCGCGACCACCACGCGCTGCCACTGGTATGGCCGGTGCGCGACCTGCGCAGCGACCTGGAGCCGGAATTCATCGACGGCAAGCTGGGCTTCTATGCCATGGATGCCGGCGTGGCGATCACCGCCGGCACCTGGCAGGCAGTAAAAACCAGCGCCGACCTGGCGCTGAGCGGCATGGAGGCCATCCAGCGCGGCGGCCAACATGCGGCGTTTGCGCTGTGCCGCCCGCCCGGCCACCACGCCGCGCACGAGTACATGGGCGGATATTGCTACCTGAACAATGCCGCCATCGCCGCGCAATATGCCCGCAGCCATGGCGCCAAACGGGTAGCCGTACTAGACGTGGACTACCACCACGGCAACGGCACGCAGAGCATCTTCTACCAGCGCGACGACGTACTGTTCCTGTCGCTGCATGGCGATCCGAAGAACAGCTACCCGTATTTCAGCGGCCACCGCGACGAACTGGGCGCCGGCAACGGCTTCGGCTACAACCTCAACCTGCCGCTGCCGCACGGCACTGACTGGCAGGGCTACGGCGCCGCACTGCAAAAGGCCTGCCAGCACATTGCCGGCTACGCACCGGACGTGCTGGTGGTATCGCTGGGGGTGGATACCTTCAAGGACGACCCGATCAGCAGCTTCCGCCTGGAAAACGACGACTACCTGCGCATCGGCCAGATGCTGGCGCGCCTCGGCATGCCGGTGCTGTTCGTGCTGGAAGGCGGCTACATGGTGGACGACATCGGCGTCAACGCGGTAAACGTGCTGCAAGGGTTTGAGGCGGCGTAAGCCAGCTGCCGACCGCTACTGGCATGCGGTTTGCATTATCTGCAGCCTCCACCCAAGGGAGAAACTGATAATGCAGATCAGCAGCCAGTCATCTGCCGCCGCCACCGCCATCAGCGGCAAGCCGCAGGCAAAAACTACCGGCAACGGCCAGCCATTTGCCGTTGCCACCCCCACAACCACCCCGCCAGCCAGCAGCGGCCTGTTGCGCGAACAGGACACCGCACTGCTGCTGCCGACATGGCAAAACGTTGGCCGCCTGGCGGCCAATGCCCAGGCCCTGCTGCAGCACAAGCTGGCTGCCGCCGGCATCAGCGCCAGCCCGCCGTTCGAGCTGGTGGAAAGCGACCCCAACACCGGCTACATCAGCGTACGCGGCCAACGTCCGGATGCCGCCGCCATCGAACAGCTGATCAATAGTGACGACAAGCTGACGCTGGCCATCCACAACGTCAACGCCCTGGCCAGCCTGGTGCCGGCAATGGATGCCGCCGGCCCGTATGTGGCAGCCTGGCAAGCAGCCAGAACCGACAGCGAGCGCATGGCGGTGTTCGAATATTACCGCGCACTGATGGCCAGCCTGCGCAGCGACACCTGCATGCAGTTCGGCCCGCAGGGGTTGGCGTTCAGCCTGAATGGCGAGGCGATTGTGGTGCAGGCCTGATCAGGGCCGGCTGGCGACTACGGCCTGAATTCCGGCAACGAACACCCTGCACTCCCCCGGATGCGCCTACGGCTTATCCGGGCTACTAGGCGGCTGCTTGAGCCAAGTTTCCTGACCGCTATAGGTGTAAGTGACATCCGCTCTGTCACTTGCAGTCAGCAACATGCGGTATTTGATGAAACGCCCATTTGATGGCCAGTGGGCGGCAAACGATAATTTGCCATCTGCAAACAGCAGATCATAAATTTCTGCTTCCTCCTGATCTGACTCATCCCGGACACGGACCAAGACGTGGCCTTCGTACCCGTCAACTTCAATGACAACGTCCGAAAACCCATCGGCACAGTGCCAACTACCGGCAAACCCCTCTATGGCACGCTTCGTCATCGTGTTTTCCCCTCGGTTTAGTTGACAATGTTTACGGCTAAGCACATGACAGCAGCAAGCATACAGCGCCGCCGACAGCAGCATGACGCAATCCGACTATCGAGGATATGTTCCGGCAAACGTCTGCCGCCACTCGCTGGGCGCTACGCCGAACGCCTTGCGAAAGTGCAGCCGCAGCGAGGCTGGCGAGCCGAAGCCCGCCTGCTGCGCGATGCTTTCCACAGACAGCGCGCTGGTTTCCAGCAACCGCTGGGTAAGCGCCAGGCGCTGCGCCAGCAGCCAGCCCTGCACCGTACTGCCGGTGAGCTGGCGGAAGTGGCGGGTGAAGGTGCGCCGGCTCATCAGCGCCCGCGCCGCCAGGCTGTCCAGGCTGTGCGCTTGATCCAGGTTGGCACGCACCCAGTCCAGCAGGCCGGACAGTCGCCCGTCGCGTGCGCTGGCAGGCAGCGGCTGCTCGATGTACTGCGCCTGCCCGCCCTGGCGATGCGGTGGCGTCACCAGCCGCCGTGCCACGCTGTTGGCCGCCTCAGCGCCGCTGAGCTGGCGCAGCAGGTGCAGGCAGCAATCCAGCCCGGCGGCGGTACCGGCCGAAGTCAGCAGCGGGCCGTCGTCCAGGTACAGCACATCGGCATCCACGGTCACCGCCGGAAAGCGGAGGGAAAAGTCATCGGCATAGGCCCAGTGCGTGGTGGCGCGGCGGCCATCCAGCAGCCCGGCTTGCGCCAGCACATATGCCCCCAGGCACAGCCCGACGATGCGCGCGCCGCGTGCATGCGCCGCCCGTAATGCAGCCAACAGTGGTGCCGGCGCGATCTCCGCCGGGTCGCGCCAGCTGGGCACGATCACCACCTCGGCCTGCTGCAGCGCTCCCAGCCCGGCCGCCAGCGTCAGGCCGAAGCCAGCGGAGGTAGCCAGCGCCCCCGGCTCGGCGGCGCAGACCTGCAGGCGGTAAGCCGGCGCTTGCAGCTGGTTCTCGCCGAACACCACGCAGGGCACCGACAGGTGGAACGGGCTGATCTGATCGAACGCCACCACGGCAACGCGAATCTCGGACATGGGCTTTGCCTCCCGCTACGATGGCCTGATCTTAACGTAAATTGTCATCCGGGCCACTCGTGGCCGCCAGCCGCCGGCGGCACACTGCCTCATCGCCAGCCAACACCAGGAGAACAGCATGAGCAGCCCGAAACGCGCATTGATCGTCATCGACGTACAGAACGAATACTTCAGCGGCAAGCTGGGCATCAGCTACCCGGACCCGGCCATCACCCTGCCCAACGTTGGCCGCGCCATGGATGCGGCCAGCGCCGCCGGCATTCCGGTGGTGGTGGTGCAGCACATCACCCCGCCAGGCACGCCGATCTTCGCCGAAGGCAGCCACGGCGCCGCGCTGCACCCCAGTATTGCCGAGCGCCCGCGCGACCACTTGATCAGCAAGCAGCTGGCCAGTTGCTTTACCGGCACCGATCTTGCCGACTGGCTGCGCTCGCGCGACATCGACACCCTGAGCATCGTCGGCTACATGACCCACAACTGCGATGCCGCCACCGTGCTGCACGCCAGCCACGACGGCTGGCAGGTGGAGCTGCTGAACGACGCCAGCGGCTCGCTGCCCTACCGCAACCGCGCCGGCAGTGCCAGCGCCGAGGAAATCCACCGCGTGTTCACGGTGGTGATGCAGACCGGCTTTGCCGCGGTGGCCAGTACCGACGACTGGATCGCCGCCGTGCAGGCCGGCCAGCCGCTAGCCGCCAGCGAAGGCGTGCTGGGCTCGCATCTGCAGGCGGTGGCGCAGTAAGCCACTACCAGCGTTGGCCGCAAAAAAAAAACCGCCAAATTGGCGGTTTTTTTCATGCAACACCGTAGATTCTATGTTGGAGCACAAGCCTTGCCGACAAGCTTGGGGTCGTAAGGGACGCCCGAATTCCAGACAGCAAATGCGATGCGCAGTATCTTGCGGG
>NZ_JBHRYH010000017.1:0-266963 GCF_042648905.1 Vogesella amnigena
TCGAGCTGGGCAAGCAGACGTTGAAAGGATTGGGTATCCATCATCGCGCTCCTGGTGAGGTGCTTGCTTCAGCTTAGTTACCAACTCGTAATTGGGACATAGCCATAAAAAATGGAAAACTCAAAAGTCGATCCGACCAAATCACTCTTGAGACGTTATACTTACCATCAGAAAACAAAAACGAACAAACAGAAAAAAACATCAATCACCGTTTTTACCAGCCTTACAGAAAAAAACAGATTCTATATTTATGCATACGCAAACACCGGATACAGCGAGACATCAACCAATTACGCAAAGGGCTTTCTTTCGACATTCCAAAAAATTGACGTCATTAAAAAATGAGAATCACAAAATACATACTCCCCATTGCCATCTTTAGCACAACCCAATCTTATGCCAACGAGCAGGTGGCAATAAACATCGACGACCAAACAAAACTATATATCACAACTGAAAAATCAATTGCAACTATAAAACTAAAATCCGGAAAATTAAAAAAGCAAAAATCCATAGATATGGATTCAGAAAAATCAATTCACATTGAAGTATACAAATCAAAAAACATCAATAATAAATATTTTTCCATATGGCACATAGACGATGGAATGGGGGTTTATAAAATATATAGATTCTTTATATATTTATCAGGAAGAAAAAATATAGTTGAAATAAAACCAAAGTGCGCAGACGAGTTCATAAACATTAAACTAATAAAAGCATCCACCATAATAGAAAGCAGCTACTACAATGAAAACACAATATCAAGGTGCTTTACAGACATTAAAAAAGCAACAAAAACCGCAAATTCTAGTTTCATTTTCTATAAGTAAAATATTTTTATGAAATAAAAACAAACTTACGAAAGTTATCTAAAAATAACAATCGGAAAATAAATAAATCATTGCCAATGATTCAGCTTGTCAGAAGCTATTGAATGTTTTTGATAAATAGAATGCACCATAACCCCCCCCCCATTCCTCCACGGAATTCCCCATGCGCCCTTTCATTCGTGTCGGTGATACCCATACCGGTGGCGGCGAAGTGCTGGCCGGCTCGCCGCACATGACCTTTGCCGGCCGCAAGCTGGCGCGTCGCGGCGACCCGGTGTCTTGCCCGCGGCATGGCCGTAACGAGATTGTCGAAGGCGATGCCGCGTTTACCGATAACGGCATCCCGGTGGCCTTGCATGGCCACCGCTGTGCCTGCGGCTGCACCTTGATCGCCTCGCTGTCGCAGGCCGGGAAAGCCTGATGCCGATTACGCTGGAAGACATCCCGGCCGCGGACGAGACCACGGTGCCACCATTGCGCGTGTGGGTCTGGCTACTGCTGCTGTTGCTGTGCCTGCTGGCAGGCGCGCTGTATGGCTGGTTGTTCTGGCCCGCCGGCAAGCCGGTGATGACGCTGGCGTGGTGGAGCCGGGTGCTGATCTGGCCGTTGTGCGGCTACGCCGCCCTGCTGGGGGTGCGGCTGTGGTGGCATGACCACTGCCACATCGCAGTGCTGGACTGGAACGCGGATCGCGAGACACTGCTGGCGGAAGAAACCCTGCGTGGCCAGCAGCCGCTGTACCTGTATGCGATTGCGCAGCAATGCGCGCTGGGTAGCGATGGGCTGGCGGCGCGCCTGTTGGCAGGAGACAGCGCCCTGGCCGCCACCGCAATCGACGGGGTGGGCCATGTGATCTGTGCCCGTTTCCCGGCGGATTTCCTGGCGCAGGCGCTACCAGAAGCGTTGCCGGACGATGTGGATGAGGAGGCCTTCGCCAGCGATGAGGATGTGGCCGCGATGGAGATCGCACTGGCGCTGGAGGCGGATGCGAACTTGCCCGTGGTGCCTTCTGCGGAAGCCGCACCGCCGCACTCCCCGGCATCCTGGTTGCCACGGGTATTTGTACAGCTGCTGCAAACCCTGTTGCCGCAGCTACAGACGCTGCATAGCCCGCCCCGCGTGGTACTCAGCTGGGCGCCGGCGTTGGCCGCATCCGACCCGCTGGCACATTGGCAGCAAGCCTGTGCGCGCTGTGGCGTGTCGCTGCTGCCGCCGGATACGGCCGAGCAGGGGCTGTTGCTGCTGGATCGTTGCCTGGAACAAGCCGCCCCGCTGACCTTGCTGGTCAGCGTGCACGGGCATGAGACGCCACCGGCAGGGTCTGGCGACGCGGCGGTGGCGTTGTTGTTCGGCCCGGAGCAGCCGTCTGCAGCAGAGGATATGCCACCACTGGCCTGGCTCAACCGCCCCGAGCAACTGGGCCGGGCCGCCAATACCGTGACCCAGTCTTTGGCCTACGCGCTGCGCTGGAGCACCTTGCCAGCCAGCGATGTGGAGCAGGTCTGGCTGGCCGTGCCGCCGGGCGCGGACCAGGTCGCCGTTTTGACGGCACTGGCCGAGCTGCCACTGCCCACTGCGGCACACCCGCGTATCGATGTGGCGGCAGCACTGGGAAATGTGGGGCAGACCGCCGGCTGGCTAAGCCTGGCGGTAGCCGCCGAGCATGCGGCCAACAGCGGCAAGCCCCAATTGGTGATCGCCAGTGATCCGCTGCCGGTAGCGCTGGTCATCGAGCCGCTTGGCAGCCCAGCAGCTGCCGAGCCGCCATCTGAATAACGGAAAGAGAGTTTACCGTCATGTCCGACATGTCTACTGGTCGCCCACGTATCGTGCGTGGTTTAGCCCTGCTCCTGCTGGCTACCTTGCTTGGCGGCAGCCTGTTCATCTGGCAGGACGATATGCAGTTTCCCGGCGAGGCCCTGAAGTGGCGTGCCGAAGCCGTGCTGTTCGGCAGCTGCCTGGCCATGGCCCTCCTGCTGCTGTGGGCCAGTGGTGGCCAACGCGACAGCCCGTTACGGCAACGCTGGCTGCAGCGCCGCCAGGCACGGGACGAGAACGTGGAACAGCAAAAGCAACTGCTTGCCACTCGCGCCTGGCACCCCGCCCTGCAACGCCACCTCGCCGCCCAGCACAGCTGGTGGCAGCGCCGGCGCAAGCTATGGTTGCTGGTGGCCGGGGACGAGGCGCTGGTGCGGGCGCATTTCCCGTGGCTGATCGAGCAGGGTTGGCTGGATGCGCGGCAGGCAGTGCTGGTCTGGAGCGGCGCCACGCCGCCCGACGGTGGCTGGGCGCGGCTGCGTGGGCGGTGGCGGCTGCCGGCGGATGGCATCGTGCTCGTCAGCCAGAGTGCAGCGCCCGATGGCGGCGCGGCGCTGGCAGGGTTGGCCGCAGATTGTGGCGTGGCCTTGCCGGTGCAGTTGCTGCTGAGCCCGGCACAGGTCAGCGGCCAACGGCCGGAAGCGGCGCCACCGATTCTGCTGAGCTGGCGCGAACAGGCGAACCGCGCCGAGATCACCCTGCCCTTGTTCAACCAGCTGGAAGCGCCATTGGCAGCGTCCGGCGTGGCGGCGATGGCCGGTGGGCTGGCGTGGCATTTCGATGCTGCGCTGTCGCAGTGGCTGCAGCGCCAGGGCGCGGCGCTGGCCGCCGGCTGCGAGCGGCTGGGCCAGCGCCTGCACCGCCAGCAGCATCTGGTGGGGCTGTGGTTCTGCCCGGCACCGGTGTGGGCGGGAGCCGGGGCAGGGTTTGACTCCCCACTCCCGACTCCCCACTCCCCCAATGCAGCGTCGCCACTCGCCGCGTCCCACTCCCCCAGTGTTGCCGCCCCGCAATCGGCCTTGGACAGCGCGCTGAATGTACAACTGCCTGCCGCCTGGCTGCGGCAGTTTCGTCACAGCTATGCGCGCCGTACCCGGCCGGGGCTGAAGTTCTGGCTGTGCTGGAGCGTGCTCCTGCTGGCGGCGGTTGCCGCCGTGTGGATAGTTCTGTCCTACCAGGCCAACCGCGCGTTCGTGCGCCAGCTGCACGGCAACCTCGCCACGCTGCAGGCGGCGCGCACTCCGGAGGCCGGGTTGGCCGCATTGGTCGCGGTGCAGCAGGATATCGCGGTGCTGGAGGCGCATCAGCAGCATGGCGCGCCGTGGTTGCTGCGGGTCGGCATGAACCGTGATGACGACTTGCTGGCCGGCGCCTGGGCGCCGTATGGCGCGGCGGCGCGGCAGTGGTTGGCGGCGCCGGTGCAGGCGCAGCTGGCGCTGCAGTTGCAGGCACTGAGCGCGGTGCCGCTGGATGGCAGCATTGACTCCCCACTCCCGACTCCCCACTCCCCCAATGTTGAGGCCGTTGGCACCGCACAGGCCGGAGCCACGTCACCCACTCCCTACTCCCCACTCTCCACTCCCGCTGTAAGCCCCCCCGCCTCCACCACCGCCGCCATCAGCCAGCAAGGTTAAGAGGCGCTGAAAGCCTGGCTGATGCTGGTGCAGCCGGCGCATGCCGATGCAGGTTTCCTGGCGCCAAGGTTGGCCGCAGGCGGTGCCATTGCCTGGCGCCAGCAGTCGCCGGACCGGCTGCAGCAGGTAGCGCGCTTCTATGCCGCGCATCTGGCGCAGCATCCAGAGTGGGCATTGCCCGGTAATGCCGCGCTGCTGCAGGCCTCACGCCAGACGCTGTCCGGGCTGATCGACGTGGAGCAGGCCTCTGATACGCTGTACCGCCAGCTGCTGGCCGACAGCCGCGCCCGCTTCCCCGATCTGCCGCTGGCCACGCTGACCGGCGGCCGCGATCCGCGCGGGCTGTGGCGAGTAGCAGGCAACCTGCCCGGCGTCTACACCCGGCAGGCCTACGATGGCTTTGTGAAGGAGGCGATCAGCCGCCTGTCGCAGCAGACCGCCAGCAATGGCGACTGGGTGCTGGGCCAGCAGGCGATCAAGAGCAGTGACAAGCCGGCCGACATCGCCGCTGCGCTGCAGCGCCGCTACTTTGCCGACTTCGCCCATGCCTGGCAGGGCTATCTGAACCGCATCCAGTGGCAGCCTGCGGCCAACCTCTCCGCCAGTGCCGAGCAGCTGCGGGTGTATGCCGATGCGCAGCAGTCGCCGCTGGCCGGCCTGATGCAGACCATCGTGTGGCAGGCGCAGGCCGGCGCGCAGCAGCGCAGCCTGGCGGATTCGCTGGTGGACAAGGCCAAGAATGTGTTCAACAGCGACGATGCCGACCCGGCGGCGCAGGCGGCAGCAAGCAAAGCGGCCAATGCTGCCCTTGGCGCCCCGCTGGCCGAGGCCTTCGGCCCACTGCTGCGCTTGGCCGGTAATGTGGAAGGCAGCAGTGATGCCGGCGGCAAAGCGGCGGCAAACGCTGCCGACAGCCTGAGCCTGCAACGCTACCTCGACCGCGCCAGCGCCACCCGCCTGAAGCTGGACCAGGTCAACGCCGCCGCCGACCCGGACGCCTACGCGCGCCAGCTGGCGCAGAACCTGTTCCAGGGCCGCGCCAGCGAGCTGGTGGACGCCCGCGACTACGCGCAGCTGGTGGCCGCCAGCCTGGGCAGCGCCTGGGCCGGCATGGGGCAGAACCTGTTGCTGGAGCCGCTGGACCAGGGCTGGCGCACGCTGATGCGCCCGGCCGCCGCCAGCCTCAACAGCCTGTGGGATGCCAGCGTGGTGCGGCCGTTCAACAGCAGCTTCGCCGGCCGCTACCCGTTCAACGACAGCGACAGCGACGCCAGCCTGGCCGAGCTGGCGCGTTTCATCGGCCCGCAAGGCAATATCCAGCGCTTCGCCGGCAACGAGCTGGCCGGCATCCTGCAGAAACAGGGCGACCAGTGGGTGCCCAACCCGCTGTACGCGCAGGCACTGCGCTTCGACGTGGACTTCCTCAACAGCCTGAACAAGCTGGCCTGGCTGGCCGGGCAGCTGTATGCCGAGGGCGATCTCAAGACCCGCTTCAGCCTGATGGCGCTGGGCCACCCCAAGGTCACCGACAGCCAGCTGCAGCTGGACGGCCAGAGCGTGCGCTACTTCAACCAGCGCCCGGTATGGCAGAACCTGGCCTGGCCGGGCGAGCCGCTGAAAGCCGGCGGCACCCTGCTGTGGGAATCGCTGGACGGCGGCCTGCGCAAACAGCAGGACTCCCCCGGCCCGTGGGGCTTCATCCGCCTGCTGGCCAAAGCAAAAGCCGAGCGGCTGAACAACAGCGACTGGCGCCTCGTCTGGCCGCTGGATGACGGCGCGCAGCTGCGCTACACGCTGCGCACCCAGGCCGGCAGCGGCCCGCTCGCGCTACTGCAGCTGGACCACTTCAAACTGCCGGCGCGGGTGTTCGATACCGGCGGGCTGGCGCAGCAGGCACCAAAACCGGCTGCGGCCAACGCTGGGAAGGCAAAACCGTAATGGACTAGAACAGGCTGCCCTGCTCCGCTGCCAGTTGCGCGCGTACCGGGGCGAAGCTGCGGCGGTGCTCGGGCAAGACGCCATGTTCGAGAATGGCGGCCAGGTGCTCCGGCGTGGGGTAGCCCTTGTGGCGGGCAAAGCCATACTGCGGATGCAGCTGATCGAGCGCGATCATCTCGGCATCACGCGCAGTTTTGGCCAGGATGGAGGCAGCGGAAATCTCCGCCACCTTGGCATCGCCCTTGACGATGGCCTCGGCCGGCAGGCGCAGGGTCTTGGGGATCTTGTTGCCGTCGATCAGCACCTTGTCCGGCACGATTGCCAGCCCATCCACCGCGCGCACCATGGCCAGCATGGTGGCCTGGAAGATGTTAACGCGATCGATCTCGGCGGCGTCGGCCCGGGCGATGCACCAGGCCAGCGCCTTGGCGCGGATCTCCTCGGCCAGTGCCTCGCGTTTCGCCTCGCTGAGCACCTTGGAATCGGCCAGCCCGGCGATGGGCCGTGCCGGGTCGAGGATTACCGCAGCGGTGTAGACCGCGCCTACCAGCGGGCCGCGGCCGGCCTCGTCCACACCGCAGATCAGCATCGTGCCACCCGCAGCACCGCGCGTGCGGCCAGCTTGGCGGAGTCCAGCTTCAGCACTTCGTGCATGCGCTCAAACGTGCTGATGATGTCCTGCCGGCTGTCCTGGTCGCGGTACAGCTTGCTCACCTCCGCCGCCAACTTGTCCACCGTGGCCTCGTGTTGCAACAGCTCCGGCACCACGAAGCGGCCGGCCAGCACATTGGGCAGGCCGACGAACGGCAGTCTGAGCTTGCGCTTCACCAGCTGGTAGGTAAGCCAGGACAGCTTGTAGCTGATTACCATCGGCCGCTTGGTCAGCGCCACTTCCAGTGTGGCGGTACCACTGGTGACCAGCACCACGTCGGCGGCGATCATCGCCATCTGTGCATGGCCAATCAGCTTGCGGATCGGCAGATCCCAGGCCTTGTGGCGGGTGAGCAGCCGGTCGAACTGGTCCAGGGTTGGCCGCGTGGCCAATGGCACCAGGAACTGGGCGTCCGGGTATTCCTGCAGCAGCTTGCGCGCCACTTCGATATACAGCCCACCCATGTACTCCAGCTCGCTGCGGCGGCTGCCCGGCAGCAGCGCAAACACCGGGCAGTCCTTGCGCAGACCCAGCTGCTCGCGCATGGCATCGCGATCCGGCGTAAACGGGATCTCGCTGGCCAGCGGGTGGCCGATATAGGTGGCATGCACGCCGGCCGCGTCGTACAGCGGCTTTTCCATCGGGAACAGGCACAGCACCAGGTCGGCGGATTCACCGATCTTGCTGACTCGCTCCGGCCGCCACGCCCATACCGACGGGCTGACATAGTGCACGGTGTGCAGCCCGGCCTGGCGCAGGCTTTTCTCCAGCCCCAGATTGAAGTCCGGCGCATCGATGCCAACGAATACGTCTGGGCGCTCGCGGATCAGCGTGTCGCGCAGGGTGCGACGGATGCGCAGCAGCTCCGGCAGGCTTTTCAGCACTTCCAGGTAGCCGCGCACCGCCAGTTTTTCCTGCGGCACCTGGCTGTGGAAGCCGCGGGCCAGCATGCGCGGGCCACCAATGCCAGCGAACTCGATATTGGGGTGGGCGCTGCGCAGCGCGTCCATCAGGTGTGCGCCCAGCATATCGCCCGAGGCCTCACCGGCGACCATGGCCACCTTGAGGGCACCCGGGCGGGTAAACAACTTTGCAGTCATGAGTTAACGGATGATGCCGCGGTTGGCTGTCTCGAAGAAACGCACGAACAGGTCGAGCTCGGAGTTGGCCGCAGCGGCGGCAATGATCTCGGCCTTCGCCTCGTCAAAGGACAGGCCCTTGCGGTACAGCGACTTGTAGGCGTTGCGGATGTTGCGGATCTGCTCTGCGGTGAAGCCACGGCGCTTCAGACCCTCGGCATTGATGCCGCTAGGTACGGCGCGGTTGCCGTGCGCCATCACGTATGGCGGCACGTCCTGCGCCACGGCGCTGGAGAATGCGGTCATGGCGTGATCGCCGATGTGGCAGAACTGGTGCACGCTGGTAAAGCCGCCCAGGATCACCCAGTCGCCGATATGCACGTGGCCACCCAGGGTGGCGTTGTTGGCGAAGATGGTGTTGTTGCCCACCTGGCAATCGTGGCCCAGGTGCACATAGGCCATGATCCAGTTGTTGTTGCCCATGCGGGTAACGCCCACATCCTGCGCGGTACCGATGTTGAA
Source organism: Vogesella amnigena (assembly GCF_042648905.1). Classification (NCBI taxonomy): domain Bacteria; kingdom Pseudomonadati; phylum Pseudomonadota; class Betaproteobacteria; order Neisseriales; family Chromobacteriaceae; genus Vogesella; species Vogesella amnigena. Next base: position 8,477 of record NZ_JBHRYH010000017.1, read on the forward strand.
GGTACAGAATTCGCGGATGGTGTTGTTGTCACCGATTTCCAGTCGCGTCGGCTCACCGGCGTATTTCTTGTCCTGCGGCACCGCACCCAGCGAGCTGAACTGGAAGATGCGGTTGTTCTTGCCGATGCTGGTATGGCCTTCGATCACCACGTGCGGACCGACCCAGGTGCCGCTGTCGATGCTGACATTGGCGCCGATGATGCTATAGGCGCCGATTTCCACGTCCGGCGCAATCTTGGCACCTTCGGCGATGATGGCGGTGGGGTGAATGGCCATGCTTACACCTCGCGTTTTGCACACATGATTTCGGCTTCACAGGCCACCTGGCCGTCCACCAGCGCACGGGCGCTGTATTTGCCGATGCCACGCTTCACGGTGATGGTTTCCACCTCGAATACCAGCTGGTCGCCCGGCACTACCTGGCGCTTGAAGCGGGCCTTGTCGATGCCGACGAAGAAATACAGCTCGTTGTCGGCACGCTGGCCCTGGCTCTTGATCGCCAGAATGCCGGCAGCCTGCGCCAGCGCTTCGATGATCAGCACGCCCGGCATTACCGGGTACTGTTCGAAGTGACCCATGAAGAACGGTTCGTTGATGGTGACGTTCTTCAGTGCCTTGATACGGGTATCGGCCACGAATTCGGTAACGCGATCCACCAGCAGGAACGGGTAACGGTGCGGCAGGTAGCTCATGATCTCGCGCACGTCGATGTGTACTGCGGCGCTGTCGGTGTTGTTTACGGCTTCGGTCATGCTTGTGCGTCCTTGTTCTGTTGCACGTCTTTCAGTGCTTTTTCGAGCTGTTTGACACGGCTGACCAGCTGATCCAGGTGTCGCAGATGCGAGGCGTTGGTCAGCCAGTCTTTGTAAGTGGAAAGCGGGAACGACGACGCGTAGTTGTCGGCGTTACGAATGGATTTGGATACCAGCGTGCCGCCACCAATATGGGTGCGGTCGGCAATATCGATATGGCCGACGATCATCGCCGCGCCACCGATGGTGCAGTTGGCGCCGATCTTGGTGCTACCGGCAATACCGGCACAGCCGGCAATGGCGGTGTGGGCACCGATTTCCACGTTGTGCGCCACTTGCACCAGGTTATCGATCTTGGCATCGCGGCGGATGATGGTGTCGTTCAGCGCGCCACGATCGATGGTGGTGTTGGCGCCGATTTCCACGTCGTCCTCGATGATTACCCGGCCGGTCTGCGGAATCTTGAACCAGCTGTCGCCGGCCCAGGCAAGGCCAAAGCCGTCGGCACCGATCACCGTGCCGCTATGCACGCCAACGCGGTTGCCCAGCCGGCAGCCATGGTAAATGGTGACATTGGGGTACAGCACCACGTCGTCACCCAGCACCACGTCATCGCCCAGCACCACGCCCGGATGCAGGATGCAGCGTTCGCCAATCACCACGTTGCGGCCAACACTGACCAGCTCCCGCACTTCGGCGCTGGCGGCGATACGCGCACCCTCGCCCACCACGGCACGTTCGTGGATGCCGGCACGGGCAGCGGCCGGCGGATTGAACAGCGTAGCCACCTTGGCAAAATACAGGTAGGGGTCGGCCACCAGGATCAGGCTGCGACCCTCGCCTGCCGCCTCGTCAGCCAGAGCCGGCTTGACGATGACTGCACCAGCCTGGCAGCTGCCCAGCTGGCTGCGGAATTTGGGGTTGGCCAGAAAGGTGATTTCCTGCGCCGTTGCCTCACCCATCGGCGCCAGGCGCACGATGTCGCGATCCTCGCCGCGCAGTTCACCACCCAGGGCGGCCACAATTTGCGATAGTTTCATCGGAACTCATCAACAATGAAGCCGACTGGCGTCGGCTTCGGGTTTCTGCAGGGGAGCCGGTTTACTTCTCCAGCTCCTTCAGCACCTTCACTGTGATATCCAGTTTGGGGCTGACATAGACCGCATCCTGCAGTATCAGATCGTACTGCTCGCGCTCGGCAATCTGGCGGATGATGCGGTTGGCACGTTCCTGCACCGACGCATACTCCTCGTTGCGCCGCTGGTTCAGGTCATCGCGAAAATCACGCATCTTGGCCTGGTATTCACGGTCGACGGAAGCCAGCTCCCGTTCCTGTGCCTTGCGCTCTGCTTCATTGGTCTTGTTGCGTGCAATCAGACCTTCCAGCTCCTTGCCGCGCGCAGCCAGCTTCTTCAGCTCCAGCTCGCGAGCGGCAAACTCGCGCTCCAGCTTCTTCTGCGCGGCCATTGCCGGCGAAGCCTCGCGATACACGCGCTCGGTATTGATATAACCCACTTTCAGATCAGCCGCTTGCACCATTGCGGCCGACCCCAGCAGCGTGCCCAGCAACGCCAGGCGATAAATGCTGTTCATACGCCGTCCTTAGAAGGTTTGCCCCAGCAGGAACTGGAAGCGTTGTACGTCGTCGTTTTCCTTCTTGCCCATCGGGAATGCGTAGCTGAACTTCATCGGGCCGATCGGCGACAACCAGGCCAAGCCAACACCCGCGGAGTAACGCATGGCATCCGTGGCAGTCACGCTCTTGATGCGGTCATCCCATACCGTGCCGGCATCGAAGAACAGGCTGGTACGCAGGCTGCGATTGTCTCGCATGCCTGGGAACGGGAACAACAGTTCGGCGGAGCCCACGATCTTGCGGGTACCGCCCAGGGCATCGCCATCGCTGTCGCGCGGACCCAGGCTGCCGCTATCGTAGCCGCGTACCGAACCCAGACCGCCTTCGTAGAAGTTCTGGAAAAACGGCACCCGCTTGGTCTGGCCGTAGCTGTTGGCAAAGCCGATATCGCCGCTGAGGGCAAAGGTAAAGGTCTTGGACAGCGGCCAGAACCAGCTCTGGCTATGGGTGACACGGTAGTACTGCAGATCGCCGCCCGGCAGGCCGGCGCTGACGTTTACGCTCATGCTGTTGCCGCGGGTCGGCCACAGCGCGCTATCGCGCTTGTCACGCGACCAACCAGCGGTAGCCAGGTAAGTGGTGTTCTTCTCGCCGTTGTCAGTCACGAATTCCTGGTATTGCTCCGGGCTGTCCGCACCCAGTGTCAGCTTGCTGAATTCGGCACCGATGCCGAAGTTGATGCGGTCGTACTCGGTTACCGGCACCCCGAAGCGCACCATGCCACCGGTGGTGCTGTTCTTGTACAGGTCGTAATTCCCGCTATTGGAGTTGTATGGCTTGCTGACGCGGTTGTAGACGTCGTAGCCCACGCTCACGCCATCCACGGTGTAGTACGGGTCGGTGAACGACAGCGAATACACCTTGGAAGATTTGCCCTGGTTGAAGTTGACGGCTACCGATTTGCCGGAACCCAACACGTTAGACTGAGATACCGACGCGGACAGCTGCAGGCCGTCGTTCTGCGCGTAGCCAATACCGGCCTGGATCGAGCCGGTGGCGCGCTCCTTCACGTTCACCAGCATGTCGACCTGGTCCGGGGTATCGGCAACCGGCGGGGTTTCCACCTCTACAGATTCAAAGTAACCCAGCAGCTCCAGGCGCTCCTTGCTGCGTTTCACTGCGGCGCCGTTGTACTGTGCGCTTTCCAGCTGGCGCAGCTCGCGACGGATCACTTCGTCGCGGGTACGAGTATTGCCGGCAATGCTGACGCGGCGTACCGAGGTAAGACGACCCGGATCGACAAAGAAAGTCAGTACCAGGGTCTGCTTTTCACGATCGATTTCCGGGGTAACGTTGACGTTGGCGAAGGCATAGCCTTCCGCGCCCAGACGGTCGGACAGCGCATTCACCGATTCATTGACCAGCTCGCGATTGAACAGCGCGCCCGGCTTCACGGTAAGCAGCTGTTTCAGTTCGGCTTCCGGCACTTTCAGATCGCCGGCCAGACGCACCTCGTTCACCTTGAACTGTTTGCCCTCGGTGATATTGATGGTCAGGAACACTTCTTTCTTGTCGGCACTGATCGACACCTGGGTGGAGTCGATATTGAATTCGGCGAAGCCCTGGTTCAGATAGAAGGCACGCAGCTTTTCCAGATCGGCACTCAGTTGCGGGCGCGAGTACTGGTCGGCCTTGGACAACCAGGTCATGTAGCCGGAAGGGGTCAGCGCAAACTCGTCCAGCAGGTCGGACTCTTCGAAATGGCGGGCGCCAACGATATCGATGCTGCTGATCTTGGCGGTAACACCTTCCACGATGTCCAGGGTAATGGCCAGACGGTTGCGGTCCAGCTTGGTAACCTGCGGGGTGATCTCCACCGCATATTTGCCCTTGCTGAAGTACTGGCGCTTCAGTTCCTGGATCGCCTGATCCATCAGGCCCTGATCATAGATGCGCGACTCGGCCAGACCGTTGTCCTTGAGCGCCTTGACCAGCTGGTCCTTGTTGAATTCCTTGGCGCCGGAGATATCCAGGCGCGAGATCACCGGGCGCTCGTTTACCGACACGATCACCACGTCCTTGTCGGCTTCGACCCGGACATCGTTAAAGAAACCGGTAGCGAACAGTGCCTTGATCGCGGCAGAGGCCTTTTCGTCGCTGAAGCTGTCACCCACTTTCAGCGGCAGGTAATTGAACACGGTGCCGGGCTCGGTACGCTGCAGCCCTTCAACGCGAATATCCTTGATGACAAAACTGTCGGCCGCCCACAGCGGCGACATAAGAACGGTAGAAACTGCAGCGGCAATAAAACGTTTATTCATTAGTTTTCCCTATTGGGCCAGCAGCCGAGCGAAGTCATTGAACAGGGCCAGCAGCATGACAGTCATGATGAATGCCATCCCCACGCGCTGACCGACTTCGTATGCACGTTCCGAAAGCGGGCGCCCCCGGATCAACTCAACGACATGATACAGCAAGTGCCCACCATCCAATACCGGTATGGGCAGCAGATTAAACACCCCAAGGCTGACACTGATCAGCGCCATGAATTCCAGCAACGCCAACCAGCCGGCATCGGCACTCTTGCCGGCGAACTCGGCAATGGTCAGCGGACCACTGATGGCGTCCAGCGATACCGTGCCGGTAAACATGGCAGCCAGCATGCGCAAGGTACTGCCACTCAGTTCCACGGTACGGGCGATGGCGGCTTGCACTGCAGCCAGCGGCGCCACCTCCCGGCTTTGCCAATGCTGCTGCATCCAGGTCTCATCCACCGCCGGCGCCACGCCAATACGGCCACGCTGCAAGCCATCCTGCTCTACCATGTCCGGTCGCAGGGCCAGCGATATAGCCTTGCCATCCCGCTGAACTTGCAGCTGCATCAGCTTGCCCGGATGATCCTGCACCCACCGCACCCAGGCTTCCCAGCTGCGTATCGGCTTGCCATCCGTCGCCAGCAGGCGATCACCAGGCTGCAGGCCGGCACGCGCACCGGCGCCATCCGGCAAGACGGTGCCGACTTGCGGCAGGTAACGTACCGGCAACATGCCCAGGCGGGCAAACGTATGCTGATCCAGCGTCTGCAGGTTGAAACGCTCCAGGTCGGGCTGCACCGTCAGCTGCCGCTGCTGGCGCTGCACCTGCAGCCGCAGCTTGTCGCCATCGGCAATCACATCGGCAATGCTACTGCGCAACTCGGTCCAGTCTGTCACCACACGTCCGTTGACTGCCCGCACCCGGTCGCCCGGCTGCAGGCCGGCGGCTGCCGCTGCGGTCTGCGCCACCACTGTGCCAATTACCGGCTGCAGGCTGCGCTGGGTGCCGGACATGGTGATGGAAAACAGCAGCACCGCCAGCAGCAGGTTGGCCGCAGGGCCAGCCACTACCACGATCATGCGCTGCCATACCGGACGGGCATCGAACGCTCGCTCGCGATCCTGCGGCTCCACCTCGCCCTCGCGCGAATCCAGCATGCGCACAAAGCCGCCCAGTGGAACCAGCGCCAGCCGCCACTCGGTGTCGCCGATGCGCCACGACAGCAGCTTGCGACCGAAGCCGATGGAAAAGGTCAGCACCTTGATACCGCAGGCACGCGCAGCCAGGAAGTGGCCGAATTCGTGAAAGGTCACCAGCACGCCGATGACCAGCAGGAAGGCCAGGATCGTCATCAGGCAATCCAGCCCTGCACCAGGCTACGCACCATGGCATCTTTCTCCAGCAGGCTGTCCAGGTCACCGCTTGCCGCCAGCTCGGCCTGCGCCAGCGCGCGCTCGATCAGCTGCGGAATCTGCAGGAAGGCAATACGGCCGTCGAGGAACGCCGCCACCGCAATTTCGTTGGCCGCATTGAGCACTGCCGAGGCATCGCCGCCGGTACGCAAACAATCGAACGCCAGTCGCAGACAGGGGAAGCGCTGCAGATCCGGCTGTTCGAAGGTCAGCCCGGACAAGGCCATGAAATCCAGCGGCGCCACCGGCGCGGTAATGCGCTGCGGCCAGGCCATGGCGTAGGCGATCGGCGTGCGCATGTCCGGCGTACCCAGCTGGGCAATCACCGAGCCATCCTGGTAACGCACCATGGAGTGGATCACGCTCTGCGGGTGCACCACCACCTTGATACGCTCTGCCGGGGTGGCAAACAGCCAGTGCGCCTCGATCACCTCCAGGCCCTTGTTCATCAACGAGGCGGAGTCCACCGAGATCTTGCGCCCCATCACCCAGTTTGGGTGGCGACAGGCATCCTCGGCAGTCACTTGTTGCAGCTGCTGCAGCGAATGCTGACGGAACGGGCCACCGGAGGCAGTAAGGATCAACTCTTCGATACCGGCGGCGACGTGGTCGCCGGCAAAACCGGCTGGCAGCGACTGGAACAGCGCATTGTGTTCGCTATCCACCGGCAACAGCTCGGCACCACCACGGCGCACCGCCTGCATGAACTGCTCCCCAGCCACCACCAGCGATTCCTTGTTGGCCAGCAGGATGCGCTTGCCGGCCAGCGCGGCGGCAATGGTTGGCCGCAGACCGGCGGCACCGACGATGGCAGCCATCACCATGTCCACCTCGGCAGCCGTGGAAACAGTCTCCAGCGCTGCGGCGCCATGCAGTACTTCGGTACGGCTGCCGGCAGCCGCCAGACGGTTGCGCAACTGCGCAGCCGCCGTCACATCCACCAGCACGGCAAACGCCGGCTGGAACTGCTGGCATTGCGCGAACAGCTTGTCCACCTGGCTATTGGCAGCCAGCGCGTAGACCTGGTAACGCTCCGGGTGCATGGCCACCACATCCAGCGTACTGCCGCCGATGCTGCCGGTAGACCCCAGAACGGTAATGTTTTGAATCGTCATGATGCCCTTAAGACGAGTGATACTCAGGCAAGCAGGAAACGCAATGCGGCGGATACCGACAATACCGCGATCAGGCTGTCGATGCGGTCATACACCCCACCGTGGCCTGGCAGCAGGCTGCTGCTGTCCTTGATGCCGGCACTGCGTTTGAACCAGGATTCCAGCAGGTCGCCGATCACGCTGACAGCGGTCAGCGCCAGCGCCAGCGGTAGCAGCAAGGACATGGGCAGGTCGAACTGCAGCCAGCCCAGCCGGGTAACCAGCCAGGTATAGCCCGCCACGCCAAGCACCGCTCCGGCCACGCCTTCCCAGCTCTTGCCGGGGCTGATTGCCGGCGCCAGCTTGCGCTTGCCGAAGGCCTTGCCGGCAAAGTAGGCCGCAATATCGGCCACCCATACCAGCCCCATCACTGCCAGCAGCTGAGTAGCGCTGGCCACGCTGTCATCCGGCCGCCAGGCAACAAAGCCCAGCCAGGCAGGCAGCATCAGCAGCCAGCCCAGCAACATGGCCCGCCCGCCCTTGGGTAGCGGCCAGCGACGCGACAGCCACAGCGGCGTCAGCAGCAACCACACCGGCAGCGACAGCAACAGCAGCCCATGAGCGACCGTCGCCTGCAGTGGCTGCGGCAACTGATAGATAGCCAGCGCCAGCAGGCCGGAGCCCGCGAGGTACAGCCACTTCGCCACGCCGCGCAGCGCCGCCATGCGACTGTACTCCCACAGCGCCAGCCCCACTACCAGCCAGGCAAAAGCAGCCCACAGTGGTGCGGACAGGTAAAACACGGCGCCCAGCATGAGCGGCAGCAGCAACAGTGCCGTGATGACGCGGGTTATCAGCATGAATCAGCCTCGGCGGTGGGCTTGCGGCAGTTGCTCGCTGGTACGGCCAAAGCGGCGTTCACGATTACGGAACGACACCAATGCCTGGTCCAGCGCTTCCTTGCCAAAGTCCGGCCACAACAGATCGGTGAAATAGAGTTCGGTATAAGCCAGCTGCCACAGCAGGAAATTGCTGATGCGCTGCTCGCCACCGGTACGAATGAACAGGTCTGGCTCGGGGGCATAGGACATCGACAGGTTGGCCGCAAGATTGGCTTCGTCGATCTGGGCTACACCCTGCGCCTGCAGCCGGTTCACCGCCTGCAGCACATCCCAGCGGCCGCCGTAGTCGGCGGCGATGGTCAGCACCAGGCCAGCGTTGGCCGCAGTCTTGGCTTCAGCCGCCTCGATACGCTGACAGATGGCGGCAGAAAAGCGCTCGCGCGAGCCAATGACCCGCAGACGGATATTGTTCTGATGCAGGCGTTCCACTTCGCGATCCAGCGCCACGAAGAACAGCTCCATCAGAAAATTGACTTCATCCTCGGGACGGCGCCAGTTTTCGGTGGAGAACGCGAACAGCGTCAGGTAGCCCACCCCCAGGTCGATACAGTGACGCACGGTATCGCGCACCGCATCCAGGCCACGCTTGTGGCCTGCCACTCTCGGCAGCAGGCGCTTCTTGGCCCAGCGGCCATTGCCATCCATGATGATGGCAATGTGCCGGGGCACGGATTGCACCGCCGGCACATCTTGCGTGGAACTTGCAAACACGCAATGCTCCTTACACGGCCATCAGTTCGGCTTCTTTGGCAGCCAGCGCCTTGTCGACTTCGGCAATGTACTTGTCGGTGAACTTCTGAATATCGTCCTGGCCGCGGCGCTCGTCGTCCTCGGTGATTTCCTTGTCCTTGAGCAGGTTCTTCAGGTCGTTGTTACAGTCACGGCGTACGTTGCGGATGGAAACGCGGGCACCCTCGGCCTCGGCGCGTACTACCTTGATCAGGTCCTTGCGGCGCTCCTCGGTCAGCGCCGGCATCGGCACGCGAATGATCTCGCCCATGGAAGACGGATTCAGACCCAGGTCGCTGTCGCGAATGGCTTTTTCGATCTTGGCCAGCATGTTCTTTTCCCACGGCTGCACGCCGATGGTACGCGCGTCGATCAGGGTAACGTTGGCCACCTGGTTTACCGGCACGTCGCTGCCGTAATAATCCACCATCACATGATCCAAGAGACCGGTGTGAGCACGGCCGGTACGCACCTTGCTCAGGTCGGTCTTGAAGGTTTCCAGCGATTTCTGCATGCGCTGTTCAGCCGACTTCTTTACATCGTTGATCATGATTACTCCCGTTGCATTCTGAAAAACAAGGCGGAAAGCGGCTTGCAGCCGTTTCCGCCTATGTGGAATCACTAAATCAGCAGTGTACCAGCGTGCCTTCGTCTTCGCCAAGCACGACACGGGCCAGTGCACCCTGCTTGAAAATGCTGAATACCTTGATATTCAGGTGCTGGTCGCGACACAGCGCAAAGGCGGTGGCGTCCATCACTTTCAGGTTGCGATTGATGGCCTCGTCGAAGGTCAGGGTCTGGTAACGCACTGCATCCGGGTTCTTTTTCGGGTCATCGGTATACACGCCATCCACCTTGGTGGCTTTCAGCATGATATCCACGTTCATTTCCATGCCACGCAGCGCGGCAGCGGTGTCGGTGGTAAAGAACGGGTTACCGGTACCGGCAGCAAAGATCACTACCTTGCCTTCTTCCAGGTATTGCATGGCCTTGCCGCGTACGTACGGCTCGGCGATCTGCTGCATGGTCAGCGCGGACTGCACACGCGCCACCAGGCCAGCCTTGGTCATGGCATCTTTCAGCGCCAGCGCGTTCATCACGGTGGCCATCATGCCCATGTAGTCTGCAGTGGCGCGGTCCATGCCGGATGCTGCCGGCGCCACGCCACGGAAAATATTGCCACCACCAATCACGATGCCGACTTGCACACCCAGATCCACTACATCCTTGATCTGTGCCACGATCTGCTCGATCGTGTTGCGGTTGATGCCGTAGCTGTCATCACCCATCAGGGCTTCGCCGGACAACTTCAGCAGGATGCGCTTGTATGCGGGAACTTGGCTCATGATTACCTCTGGCATTCGGTTTGAATTCTGTTTGCGAAACGGCACCCTGTTTTGCAGGGTGCCGTTTATTGTGTACAACCGGACTACGAATTACAGCTTGGCAGCGGCAGCCACTTCAGCAGCGTAGTCTACAACCTTCTTCTCAATGCCCTCGCCCACTACGAACATGGCGAATGCCTTGACGGAAGCACCCTTCTCGGCCAGCAGTTTTTCTACGGTCTGGTCCGGGTTCTTCACGAACGGCTGACCAACCAGGGTCACTTCAGCCAGGAACTTGTTCACGCGACCTTCCACCATCTTGGCCACGATGTCGGCCGGCTTGCCGGATTCGGCAGCCTGGGCGGTGTAGATCTTGCGCTCTTGTTCCAGGGTCTCGGCCGGAACCTGATCCTTGGATACGCAGATCGGCTTGGAAGCGGCAATGTGCATGGCCACGTCCTTGCCCACTTGCTCTTCGCCCTTGTAGTCCACGATCACGCCGATCTTGGCGCCGTGCAGGTAGGTGGCGATAGCGCCGTCGGTTTCGTAACGCACGAAACGACGGATGGTCATGTTCTCGCCCAGCTTGGCAATAGCGGCCTTGCGGGTTTCTTCAACACTTACACCGTTAACCACTACTGCGCCCAGTGCTTCCACGTCAGCCGGGTTGGCTTCAACCGCAGCTTGAGCGGCGGCGGTAGCCAGCGCGATGAAAGTCGGGTCTTTAGCCACGAAATCGGTTTCGCAGTTCACTTCCACCAGGGCGCCAACGCCACCAGCTACGAAAGAACCGATGATACCTTCTGCAGCGACACGGCCAGCCATCTTGGAAGCCTTGTTGCCGGACTTGATGCGCAGGATTTCTTCCGCCTTGGCAGCGTCGCCGTCGGCTTCAACCAGTGCCTTCTTGCACTCCATCATGCCCAGACCAGTCGCAACGCGCAGGTCAGATACCATCTTTGCGGTGATTTCCGCCATGACTAACTCCTTAAAAATAAATACGTTCCGGAGGATTTAAAAAAAGGGGCTTTCGCCCCTTTTTGCCAAGTGCTTACTCGGCAGCTGCCTCGGCGGCAGCTACGATTTCCTGCAGCGACTGAGCGCGGCCTTCCAGTACGGCGTCGGCGATACCGCGAGCGTACAGACGGATGGCACGGCTGGAGTCGTCGTTACCCGGAATTACGTAGTCAATGCCTTCCGGCGAGTTGTTGGTATCAACCACACCGATAACCGGGATACCCAGTTTCTTGGCTTCAACGATGGTACCTTTCTGGTAGCCGGTATCGATAACGAAGATCGCGTCCGGCAGACCTTTCATATCCTTGATACCACCCAGCGAACGCTCGAGTTTTTCAACTTCGCGCTGCATATCCAGCAGTTCTTTCTTGTTGAAACCGGACTGATCGCCAGCTTCGAGCTGAGCACGCTTGTCTTCAAGACGCTTGATGGACTGCTTCACGGTCTTGTAGTTGGTCAGCATGCCGCCCAGCCAGCGGTGATCCACGAACGGCACGCCTGCACGGACGGCTTCTTCGCGGACGATCTCACGCGCCTGACGCTTGGTACCCACGAACAGGATGGTGCCCTTGTTGGCGGCCAGACGACGCACATATTCCTGAGCCTGCACGAACAGCGGCAGGGTTTTTTCCAGGTTGATGATGTGGATCTTGTTGCGGCTGCCAAAGATGTACTGAGCCATCTTCGGGTTCCAGAAGCGGGTTTGGTGGCCGAAGTGTACGCCGGCCTCAAGCATTTGACGCATGGTCACATTGGTGGACATTCTTTAATCTCCAAAAGGGTTAAGCCTCCATCCACACAGTCAACCCTTGCGGGCACCCTATTGCGTGCGGATGTGCGTAATTTCCCCCGGAATTGAGGGAACTCGCAATTCTAGCACTGGCCTGCATGCCGGCTCAAGCCCCATCCCGCTCCTGCGCATCGCGCAAGCGCTGCCTGCGCTTGCGCCCGGCGATCCACACCACCAGCCAGGTGGGCAGAAACCCCAGCAGCAATACCACCAGCAGCGACTGCGGCAGCGAGTTCTGCCCCACCGCCAGCATCAGTACAAAGTACAACCAGCCTATCAGCACCAGATACATATCAAACAACCGTTTGAATTTTATTGAAAGTTGCGACAAGAATAGCGCACTACCACGCACAACACAGGGCTATCGCATGCAAACCCCCTTTACCCGCTCCTTTGGCGTGACCCGGCCGCTGGTCTGCCCGGGGATGAGCTATATCGCCACGCCGGAGCTGGTGGCCGCCACCTGCAATGCCGGCGGGCTTGGCATCCTGGCCACCGGGCCGCTCAATGCCGAGCAGACCCGCGCCGCCATTCGCCGCATCCGCGAGCTTACCGACCAGCCGTTCGGCATCGGCTGCACGCTGATGATGCCGGGCGCACGCGAGAACGCCGAAGTGGGCCTGCAGGAACAGGTACCGGTGATCAACTTCTCGCTGGGCAAGGGCGACTGGATTGTCAAGCGCGCCCATGCCTACGGCGGCAAGGTGATTGCCACCGTGGTCACTGAAAAACACGCGCAGTCCGCGGCCAACATCGGCGTGGATGCGCTGCTGGTAACCGGCCACGAGGCAGCAGCCCATGGCGGCGAGGTTACCTCGCTGGTGCTGATCCCGGCCATCCGCCGCCTGACCGACCTACCCATCATCGCCGCCGGCGGCTTTGGCACCGGCGACGGCCTGCTGGCGGCACTGGCACTGGGCGCCGATGCAGTAGCGATGGGCTCGCGCCTGGCCATGACCTGGGAGAGCCCGGTGCACCAGCGCAGCAAGGAGATGATCCTGCAACGCAGCGTGGCCGACACACTGTACTCGCGCAACTTCGACGGCCTGTGGTGCCGGGTAATGGACAGCCCGGCCGCGCGGCGCGCCACCCGCAAACCGCTGGGACTGTTGGCCGCAGCCTGGAAAGCCGCCGCCGCGGCACGCAAGATGCAGATGCCGCTGTTCAAGGTAGTGCTGGGTGGCCTGCTGCGCCAGCCACAGCAATTGCGCCAGCTGGCACAGTTCGGCGCCGCCACCGAATCCATCCGCCTGGCCATAGAAGATGGCGACCACCAGCGCGGCGTGCAGCTCATCGGCCAAGTGCAGGGTCTGATTGACGATACGCCAACCGTGGCCGAGCTGTTCCAGCGCATCGAGAACGAGGCCAACCAAAGCCGGCAGCGACTGCTGCAGCTGTAGCCGCTACCGGCTTGTACTCACAAACAATATTGATTATCATTTGCAAAACAATCACCGTGGTTTGCAAGGGGTAATCATGACGCTACCGGCCTACGCCTACGACTTGCTGCACTCGCCGCCACCTGCAAGCAGCCATGCCAACCGCCAGCGACTGCGAATTGCGGCCAACCGGCTGAGCATCATCACCGGTGGCAGCCAACAGCAACGCCAGCAGCTGCTGGCCACGCTGGCAGGCAGCCACGGCGCCCTGCATGGCTTGCTGTTCGGCCAGCCGCTGCAGGACGGCAAGCTGCAACAGCTGGCCTGCAGCCAGTGCGAGCAAGGCAGGCACTGCAAAACCTCGCTGCAGCAGTATGTACTGCAAGGCCGCTGCTACCAGCGCTCCTGGTGGCAACGGCCGTCGGCGGAAGATCAGCAAGCCACGGAGCGTTTGCTGCGCGAACTGGGCCTTGCCCTGCAGGTGGCGACACCACTGCAGCAGCTGGACGACGCACAGCGCGAACTGGCCGCCATCGCCCGCGCCCTTGCCAGCCGTGCACCGGTGGTACTACTGCGGGAACCGGCCGCACTCGACAGCATCCAGCTACCACCGCTGCTGACGCTGCTGCGCCGCCTGGCCATCACCGGCCGCACCATCGTATTGGCACTGGCAGACCGGCAACTGGCGGCCAGGCATGCCCAGCAACTACTGGACCTCGACACCGACGCCAAACTGCCGGCACAGCATCTGGCGGCATGAACGACCGTGGCGCAAAGCAATGGCGACAGCGTAGAATCCAGACCATTTCCGCCCGATAGCCGCGTCATGAGCCTGAATCTGCCCAGCCAGCCCTCCCCCCTGCTGCCCGTCCAATGGTGCGTGTTCGATGGCAACGGTCTCTACCTGCAACATGACACGCTACCGGCAACACCGCCGGCCAATCACACCGGCAGCCGCTATATCGGCCACAACGCCACGGCCAACCTGTTCGCCACCGAATTGCTGGGCGCACCGCCCGCCGACTGGCAACTGCTAAGCCTGCGCCAGGCGCTGCTGACCCTGCCGGCCGACTACACCGCCATGCTGGCGCGGGCCGCGCAATTGCGCCGTTTCGACCACAGCCATCGCTACTGCGGCGCCTGCGCCGCGCCGCTACTGGCCAACAGCAATGACCACGGCAAGCACTGCCCGAGCTGCGGCGAGCTTTACTACCCCCGGCTGTCGCCGGCGATGATGGTGCTGATCTATCGCGACAATGAAGTACTGCTGGCGCGCAGTCCGCATTTCGCGCCCGGCATGTACAGCGCGCTGGCCGGCTTTGTCGAGGCCGGTGAATCGGTGGAGGAATGTGTGCATCGCGAGGCGTTCGAGGAGGTCGGCGTGCGCGTGCGCAATCTGCGCTACATGCGCTCGCAATCCTGGCCGTTTCCGCACTCGCTGATGCTCGCCTTCACCGCCGAGTACGACAGCGGCGACATCACCCCGCAGCCTGGCGAGATCGAGGATGCAGCCTGGTTCCCGGTGGACCAGCTACCACTGACGCCGCCGCCGCGCTCCATTGCCCACTTCCTGCTGCAGGACTACCTGGCAGGACGGTGACTGCCGCCGCCAGCATAGTCGGCAACCAAGCGGACTGTTGCAGGACTGGTTCCTGATTTCACCACGGACATCCCCTGTCCTCGTTAACACTTCTACAAAGTGCAAGGGCGATTTACTATCGTTCACATAAAACGATCGGCACTCCAATTGACAACACAAGCCGGCACCCACCCAAGACACCAAACGTACAAGTGCTTCAGCAAGGATAAATAATCATGGGGAAACTCACTCTGGCCCAGCGCCTGGGCCTGGGCTTTGGCGCGGTCATTCTGTTACTGGTGCTAGGCTCCGCCTTCACCCTGTTCCGTCTCACCACCATCCAGTCGCGGGTATCCGAACTGGTGGAATACCGCATTCCGGTCATCCAGAACTCGCGCACCCTCAGCGGCGCGCTGCTCGCCTCCACCAATGCCGCCCGCACCATCCTGCTGGAAAGCGACGACAAGCTGGTGGAAGAAAAAATGGCCATCCTGAAAAATTCGGTGAAGGTCGCCCGCGACCAGTACGCGCAGATGAAGGCCATCTCGCGTGACGCCGCCGAGCAGGAGCTGGTGGGCAAGATCGGCCAGTCGCTGGGCGAATTCAGCGGTCTGGTGGACAAGCTGCTGCCCATGATCACCCGCCAGAAATGGGATGCGTCGATCATCGTCAGCGAAAAACTGGAGCCGCAGGAAAAACTGCTCGGCATCCAGCTGGACAAGCTGATCGCCTACCACACCAAGGTGATGGAAGAGCAGAAGGAATCCACTACCAGCACCCTGCGCGACACCATGGTGGCCTCGCTGCTGGCCATCGTCATCAGCGTGGGTGCCAGCATCTTCGTGGCGCTGCTGATTGCCCGTGCGCTCACCCGCCAGCTGGGTGGCGAGCCGAACTATGCGGCCAACGTGATGAAGGAAATCGCCAACGGCAACCTGGGGGTGGCGGTAAAGCTGCGCAAGGGTGACAACAGCTCGCTGCTGTACAACCTGTCGTGCATGACCAAGGAACTGAACGATGCGCTGCACACCGTGGAACGCAGCGTGCAGGAAAGCGCCTCCGCCTCCGCCGAGCTGCAGCACACCATGCAGCGCCTGATGAGCCGCTCGGAAGAACAGAACCGTGCCGCCGATGAAATGGTGAGCGTGATCCAGCAGATGGCGGTAGGCGTGCAGGAGCTGCACCGCAGCGCCGACGACACCGAGGCCGCCGCCCGCTCCGCCAGTGGCGAAGCCCAGCAGGGCGTGGAAGTGATCAAGGGTGCGGTGCGCGAGATGGATGCCATCAGCACGCTGATTCGCGAGACCTCCGGCAGCATCAACGAGCTGGGCCGCCAGAGCCAGACCATCGACAACATCGTGTCGGTGATCCGTGACGTGGCCGACCAGACCAACCTGCTGGCACTGAACGCCGCCATCGAAGCCGCCCGTGCCGGCGAACAGGGCCGCGGCTTTGCCGTGGTGGCCGACGAAGTGCGCAAGCTGGCCGAACGCACCACCAAGGCCACCGGCGAAATCGCCTCGATGATCGGCGCCATTCGCGTCAGCGCACAGCAGGCGGTGGAAGCCATGAACCAGTCGGTGGAACGTGCCCACACCAGCGCGGCGCAGGGCCAGCTGGCCGGCCAGTCGATTGTCGCCATCCAGAGCGGCACCGATACCGTAGGCCACAGCGTGCAGGGCATTGCCAGCGCGCTGTCCGAGCAGGCCCGCTCCGGCGAGCAGGTGTCGCGTGAAGTGCAGCGCATCACCTCGATCGCCCAGCGCAACCGCGATGCGGCCAACGAAGCCGCCACCGCCGCCGCGCGCATGAGCGAGCTGACCGAGGAAATCAGCCGCAGCTTCCGCCGCTTCCAGACCACCTGATCTGAATGGAAATAGGGAGTAGGGAATGGGGAGCAGGCGCTACGCGTCGACACTCCCTACTCCCTACTTCCTACTGCGCCACCAGCAGGCCGTATTGGTGGGCACGCTACGCTTTGCCCACCCTACGCCACTACACCTCCCGATTACTGCCCCTCCAGCTGCTGCAGCAACAGCGGGTCGATGATGTCGATATCGCGACCGCGCACCGCTATTGCTCCCTGCTCCACCAGCCCGTGCAACACCCGCGAGAAGGTTTCCGGGGTGATGTTCAGCCGCGAGGCGATCACGTTCTTGTTCACCGCCAGCCGCACCACGCTATCGCCGCGCTGGCGTTGCAACTGCAGCAAATAGCCGGCCACGCGCTGGGCGGCGTTTTCCACCGAGTAGCGCGCCACATCGCGCATCAGGTTGTGCAGGCGCAGCGCCAGGCCAGCCAGCATGCGCTGCGCAAAGCCGGGGTCGCTGACGATGGCGGCGCGGATGGCATGCGAGCTGACATGCAGCAGCAGGCCGTCCTCGATGAACTGCGCCATCACCGGGAACGGCTGGCCCAGGAACATCACCGCTTCACCGAAGCTCTGCCCCGGGTGCAGTATCTCCACCACCTTTTCCACTCCGCCATTGGAGCTGAGCGCCAGCTTCACCTTGCCGTACACCAGCAGGTACATGCCGTCACAGGCATCGCCACGCTGGAAGATCACCTGCCCTTTCAGGCCGCGCACCTCGCGCGTGGCCGGCACCAGCGCCTGCAGCTGCGCCGGCGACAGTTGCTGGAACAGCGGCTGGTGACTCAGAAACGCGGAAACATCTATCGGAACCATGCTGGCCTCGACCTGGAAAATGATCTGGCGCAAGGCTACGCCGCTGCCCGCCGCGCGGCCATGCGCCGGAAGACGGTAGCGGCTACGCCCTAATGACTAGTGCCACTGGAACGCGTCACCTTGTTGAAAACGTTGTACTTGCCGATGGGTTTCATCATCGGCAGCGCCGCCACTTCGCGGAAGGTCGTCGCATCCACTACCACCAGTTCGCCCGGCGTTTCCATGATGCTCACCAGCGCGTAGCGGCCGTCGTGGGTGAACTCCACGTGGGCATTGGTCTTGCCCGGCCGCAGCGTCAGCTGGCGCACCACCTTGAAACTGCGCTTGTCGATGATGGAAAGCGTGTCGCGCTGCGGCGACATCATGGCGTCCACCCAGGCATACGGCGTGTTGTCGTGGCTGCGCAGGAAGAAACCCGGCCCCGGCGTGGCGATGTTGGCCGCCACCTGCCAGCGATCCATGTCGATTACCGTTACCCGGCCGCTGTTCAGGTTTGGCGTGGCCATATAGTGGTGGCCGCCCTGCTGGAAGGTGATGCCGGAGCCCAGGTGCGGCATGCCGTCCAGCGGCAGCTCGGCCACCTTGCTGCGGCTGTCCAGGTTGATCACCTGGGCGTGGCCGTCGCGCGAGGCCGCCATCACATGGCGGTAGCTGTCGTCAAAAAAGAAGTCGTCCAGCACCATGTCCAGCGGTGTGATGCGTGGATTCTGGTAGCCAGGCAGCGCCAGGCCCTCGCCCATCTGGTAGTCGTGCACATAGCCGGGGTAGATCGGCGCGGCCTTGGGGTTGTAGGAGATCTCCCACAACTCGGCAGCATCCTTCAGCGCCACGATGAAACTTTGCCGCGGCGCGGCGTCATACACCGCCGACACCCGCGACGGCTTGCCGCTGCGATCCTGCACCGCATAGGTTTTCACTGGCTTGAGGCCGTTGGCGTCCAGCAGCACCAGCGTCTGCGGCAGGGTATTGCCGGCCAGCACCCAGCGGCCGTCGTCCGACACCGCAAGGTTGCGGGTATTCAGCCCGACGCGGATCTCCGCCACGGTCTGCAGCGTGTACAGGTCGTACTGGCTCACCCAGCCATCGCGGCTGGCAAAGTAGACAAAGCGCCCGTCTGGCGAGAACTTGGGCCCGCCGTGCAGCGCGAAGCGGCTCTGGAAGCGTGTCAGCGGCGTAAAGCGGTCGCCATCCAGCACGGTAACGTGGTGGTCGCCAGCCTCCACCACCACGAACAGGTTGCGCGGGTCGATGCCCGTCGCAAACTGCGGTGTGGCCGGCAGGCTGGCCGGGTCGTGGTACTGGATGCGCGAGGCCGCGGTATCCGCCTCGCGCCACAGCGGCGGCGTGGCTGGCGGCGTACCCAGCCAGGCAGCCAGTGCACTGATGTCGGCATCGGATAGCGTGCCGGCAAAGCCGGCCATCTGGGTGGCGGTGCGGCCATCGCGGATCGTGCGCAGCACCTCGGCCGGCTTCAGCCGCTCCAGGCTTTGCGACAGCAGCGCCGGCGCCATTGCGCCCATGCGCTCGGCACCGTGACAGCTCTGGCAATGTTGCTGGTACAGCGCAGCCGGCGCAGCGGCGCTGGCGGCCAACGGTGCCAGCAACAGCAGCAGGGTAAGCAGGCACTTCATGTCCGGCCCTCCACCGCTACCCGCTGCCATGGTGTCAGCGGCGGTGGCGGCACATAGCCGGCGGCCACACCGATTTCCGCATCGCTGAGATAACAAGCCGGGTCAGCAGCCCAGTAGTCGCCACACAGCTGCCAGGCGCGCACGCGGGTGTTGCCGTTGCAGATGTCCAGATGGCTGCAGGCGGCGCAGCGCCCTGTTACCGGCCGCGGCCGCTGTTTCAGCCCGGCCATCAGCGGGTGGCTGGTATCCGGCCAGATGGCGGAAAACGGCCGCTCGCGCACATTGCCCAGCGTCACCTGCCACCACATGGTGTCCGGATGCACATTGCCTACGTTGTCGATATTGGCCACGTTCACACCGCTGGCGTTGCCGCCCCACTGCTGCAGGCGCTGGCGCAGGGTCGCCACCTCGGCCGGATAGTGCCGCGCCGCCCACTGCAGCAGGTAGACGCCGTCGGCATCGTTGTTGCCGGTAACGAAGTCGCGCGCGTCGCCTGCCAGCAGCTGCCGCTGGCAGGTATCCAGCAGCAGGTCCATCGCCCAGCGGGTGCGGGCGTGCTGTGCGTCGCAGTCGCGGTGCTTGTTGCCGCGCCCGGCGTAGTTCAGGTGCGAGAAGTAGAACTTGTGGATGCCCTCGTCCGCCACCAGCTGCAGCAGCGCCGGCAGGTCCAGCGCGTTGTCCTCGGTCATGGTGTAGCGCACGCCCACCTTGATGCCGGCATCGCGCGCCAGGCGAATGCCCTGCAGCGAGCGCTGGTACGCGCCTTCCAGGCGGCGAAAGCGGTCGTGGCTGGCCCCGATGCCGTCCAGGCTCACCCCCACATAATCGAAGCCGGTGTCGGCGATGCGGCCAACGTTGGCCGCGTCGATCAGCGTGCCGTTGCTGGACAGCCCGATATAAAAGCCCATGTCGCGCGCACGGCGGGCAATGGTGAAGATGTCCGGGCGCAGCAGCGGCTCGCCGCCGGACAGAATCAGCACCCGCACGCCAAAAGCGTACAGGTCGTCCAGTACCGCGAACACTTCACCGGTAGAAAGCTCGCCGGCGAAATCCTTGTCGGCGGAGGTGGCATAGCAATGCTGGCAGGTAAGGTTGCAGCGGCGGATCAGGTTCCAGATCACCACAGGACCAGCAGGCGACCGCGCCGGCGCCAGCGGCTGCGGATGCAGCAGGGTATGCAGGTAATGGCTCAGGCGCAGCATGACAGCCTCCGGCAATGACGATGGCGTCATCGTCGGCGCTGTCCACCAGAATCTCATTGACAGCCGTCAAGCACACGCCGGCTGCGGCGGTACCGAATCAAACGACATCAATGCGGGCAGGAATGTCGCAGCCCCCTTCATGCACAGGCAGGCATGCTTGCCGCCAACGCGGTTGACTGCAAGGAGAAACCGACCTGGCTCTGCTGACCGGGCGCATATGCCTGTCCCGCAGGCAGCTCCCTGAATTTCGATATTGGCATTCAGGATCTGGATGTCTGCCCAGCCACCAGCCGGAAAAATTGAGGCAGCGCGGCAGAGTGCAGCCCGTCAATTTAAGGACCAATTGCAAGCTTGGCCGTTAATGCTTAGCTACTTGGCAGATCGCACTATGTCATTGTTTTACTTGAAGAACGCAAGCCATTTTTATGCAAAAAGCTATTGCTGAATGAAGAGCGCTGTTCCTGATGCCGTCTGCTGGCCTGCATATTTGGTGAAAAAAAACTAAAGCGGGACGTTTTTGAGCGCGTGCAAGCCACAGGATTACAGGAGACTAAATTTGCTCGATGCGATTGTTCTGCCAGGTCTCTTGTTGAACGCTAGGTGGCTGTAGAAAGGCAGATCCAGAAACGGGTCGAAATGCAAAGGAAGGCCGGCACTCGTCGGCACAAAACATAGCAGCCAGAAATGGCAGCAAGCGTCTGAAACCCGCGACTTCAGGCGAAATAAAATTGCGAAACCAGGCAGGTGTTCCTGTTCTGGTGATAGAGGAGAATGTTGTGAGTTTGCAAGAACATGTGCTGCGAACCACTGCAGCGAATGCGTATGCCCCGCCCACAGCTACGCAAGACTGCGAGCTGCACCGAAATTTGACCTGGAAAGACGCCTTCTGGGTAACCAGTGGCGTACCTGCCGGGGTGTTGTTCGTCATTGGAGGCGTCTCGGCCACTGTCGGTCAGCCTGCATGGTTTATCTGGTTACTCGCCATCCTTATCGGCTTTGCCCAGTGCTTTACCTATGCAGAGATCTCCGGCCTCTATCCGCACAAATCCGGTGGTGCATCGGTATATGGTGCACTCGGATGGGTGCGTTACAGCAAGTTCGTTGCGCCAGTATCCGTGTGGTGCAACTGGCTGGCATGGTCGCCGATGCTGGCGTTAGGCACCAGCCTGGCCGCCGGATACACACTGAGCAGCCTGTTCCCGGCAGATTCCGCAATCAATAGCTGGCAGCTCACCCTGCTGAACCTTGGATTTATCAGCAAAGATCTGACACTGCAGGTGAACGCTACCTTCGTGCTGGCGTTGATCTTTCTGTTGATCACCTTCAAGTTGCAGCACAGCGGCGCGTCATCCGCAGCCAAGACCCAGCGCATTCTGGGCATTGCCTCTCTGACCCCCTTGCTAATCATCTCGCTGGTGCCGCTTTTCACCGATGACATGCCATCCAGTCACTTTCTGCCGCTGCTGCCGTTGTCACACGATGCTTCCGGTGCCGCAGTGATGGGCAGCTGGAATGCTGCGGGTATCAGCACCGCACTTGGCGCCATGTTCCTGGCTTGCTGGTCCACCTTCGGCTTTGAAACCGCGGTCTGTTACACCCGCGAATTCAAGGACCCGCAGCGGGATACCTTCCGTGCCATTTTCTCTTCCGGCTTGCTGTGCCTGTTCATGTTTATCCTGGTGCCGATTGCCTTTCAGGGGCACCTGGGACTGGAAGGCATGCTGGCTCCCGGCATCATTGATGGTTCGGGTGTGGCAATAGCCATGGCAAAGTTTGTCGGTGGCGGCGTGGTGGTGGTCAATGTGATCGTGGCCATGCTCGTGCTATCGGTGCTGCTGATAGTGATGACATCGATGATGGGCTCCTCGCGCACCCTGTACCAGGCCTCGGTAGATGGCTGGCTGCCGCGCTACCTGTCACATGTCAACAAACATGGCGCGCCGACTCGCGCCATGTGGACCGACCTGGGCTTCAACGTGTTCCTGTTATTGATGTCCAATTACATGTCGGTACTGGCGGTTTCCAACGTCTGTTACATGATATTTGTGTTTCTCAACCTGCAGTCCGGCTGGATTCACCGCATGGACCGCCCGGACTGGGAACGTCCGTACAAATGCAGTAGTTGGCTGCTGGGACTGGGGGCGTTTTGTGGTTTCGTCGACCTGGTGTTTGCCGGCGCCGGCGCCAATTTTCAGGGCGAAAACACCCTGCGCAATGGCCTGATCGCCGCCTTCCTGATCGTCCCGGTATTCATCTACCGCCATTATTGGCAGGACAAAGGCGTGTTTCCGGAGTCCATGCGTCGCGACATCGAATTGCCGCATGCCCGCGCCGGCATCCTGCCTTATCTCGCCTTAGTGCTGGCAGTGGCGGTAGTGTGGATTTCAGCCGAACTAAGTGTGCAAGGTTAAATCCCGTGCACCACAAGTCGGCCGAAGGCAAAGGGATGCCGAAAGCCAGCCTTCACATGGCAGGTCGAACTCCAGGTGTTGTTAGAACCGCATTAGCCTAAGTGGTGAAACCTGAACTGCCCCCTGCTTGCCTGCCACTTCTGCGGCTGCTTCCAATGCGTAAGCAGCCGTTTTTCATGCATAGGACAAGTGACAATCTTGAGCAATCACCAGATACGGCTTCACTACCCGGCTGCCCCATCGTCGCCGCAGCCCTCTCCGTCCTGCCCCTATCCACCTATACCCTGACACCGCTCTTCTTCAGTATGCGGCTGGAGAACAGCACCTCATGACGGCGACAGGCGGCCCCCAGCAGCTGGCGCAGCTCGGCCACCTGTGCCAGCACCGCATCGCGGTTGCTGCCATGGCACATGGCGAACAGATTGTACGGCCACACCGGCTGGCGCCGCAGCCGCCGGTAGCAATGGCTGACAAAAGACAGCGCACCGATTTGCTGCCCCAATGCATCCACCGCAGCATCGTCCACATCGAATACCGCCATGCCGTTGGCCGCATAGCCGATGGCGTAATGATTCGGCACCGCGCCGATGCGGCGGATCACCCCCTGCTGCACCATGGCCGCCAGCCGCGCGCAGACTTCACCTTCGGTCAGCGCCAGTTCGCTGGCCAGCTGCTGCCACGGTTCGGCCAGCAGCGGCAGGCCACCCTGGGTGGCGCGGATCAAGCGCCAGTCGGCCTCGTCCAGCGCGGCCTCGTCCAATGCGCCATCACACCCGCCCTCTCCCGCCAGCTGCTCACGCCGTCCCACCGGGGCATTGCCGCCCACGGCGAACTGCATGCCCACGTAGTACTCGCGCAGTTTGGGAAAGTCGTACACCCGCAACCCAGTCTGCTCCTCGATCTCCAGCATGGCGTCGTAGATGCCGCCCGGCGTGCGGGTGGCCAGTACGAACCACATATTGAAATCGTGCTCGCGCCGGTAGTTGTGCGCCACCGCCGGCAAGGCATTGACCTGCGCCGCCACCGCGTCGAAGCGTGCCTCCGGCACCGCCATGGCGGCCAGCACGAAGGCGCCGCCCATGCGCTCCACCTGGTACATGGGGCCGAAGCGGGTCAGCACCTTGCGGTCCAGCAGCGACTGCAGCCGCTGGCACAGACTGTCGGCAGTCAGCCCCAGCTCTGCGCCGATGCTGGCAAACGGCGCCGCATGCAAGGGGAAACCGCCCTGCAGGCGGTCGATGATCAGGCTGTCGATGACATCCAGCGGCATGGCGGCATTCATGTGGTTTCCTGCTGGTAACGGGCGCCGCGCTGGGTATAGCGGCGGGTGGACAGCAGCATGGCGTGCGGCAGCTGCTGCAAATCATGGTTGGCCGCAATCCGCGCCAGCTCGCGGCGGGCGCTGGCGGCGTCGCGGGCGTGAATCATGCAGAACAGGTTGTACGGCCAGTGCGTGCCGCGCGGCGGGCGGGCATAGCACAGGGTAACCGCCGGGTCGGCGGCCAGGCTGGCGGCAATCGCGTCACGCTCCCTGGCCGGCACCTGCCACACGCACATGGCATTGGCGCGAAAGCCCAGCTCGTGGTGGCGCAGCACAAAGCCGAAGCGGCGGATCACCCCGCTGGCCACCCAGCACTGCAAGCGTTCGCGCACCTCCTGCTCGGACAGCCCGCTGGCAGCCGCCAGCGGCAGGAACGGGCAAGGTAGCAGCGGCAGCCCTTCGCCCAGCGCGGCAATCAGCCGCCGGTCGGCATCGTCCAGCACCGGTGGCGGCGGGCTGACGGTAACGCGCCGTGTCGGCCCCTGCGCCCCCAGCGCAAAGCCGAGGTCGATGTGGTATTCGCGCTCCAGCGGCAGGTCCAGCGGCGTCAGGCCGGTAAGTTCGGCGATGCGTGCCAGTGCGGCGTCGATGCCGGCTCGGTCTGGCGCCGTCAGCACGAACCACAGGTTGTAGTGGTGATCGCGCGCGTAGTTGTGATTCACCTGCGGCAGGCTGCTCACCTGCGCCGCTACCTCGTCCAGCCGCGCCGGCGGCACCGCCAGCGCCGCCAGCGTGCTGGCACCCACGGTATTGGGCGCAAACACCGCGCCCACCCGGCTGAGCAGGCCATCGCGCAGCGACTGGCGCAGCCGCAGTAGCAGCACCGGCTCGGGCAGCCCGCACTCGGCGGCCAGCAGCGTGAACGGCGACGACAGCAGCGGAAAGTCACGCTGGTAGCGGTCCAGCAGCCGCAAGAACGGGTCATGCAATGGCTGGTTCATGTCACATCCCCATGCGCGCGGCGCGCCAGCTGAAAAAAATGCCGGAAGGGTTGGCCGCAGGCAGCTCGGCCACGGTGGCAAAGCTTTGCGTGTCGATCACCACCAGCTTGTCGTCGTCGCGGCTGGACAGCCACACCGCGTCGCCGCGGGCGGTGAACTCCATGTGCAGGATCGCCTTGCCCGGCTTAAGCGTCTTGATGACCTGCATGCTGGGCACGTCGATTACCTGCACGGTGTCGTTGTGCGGGTAGGCAAAGTTCACCCATACCCGGCGCCCGGATGGCTCGGCCATCACGAACACCGGCTGGCCGTACACCGCCAGCTGTGTCACCTGCTGCCAGCTGCGGCTGTCGGCCACCAGCACGCTGTTGTGGCCAATGGCAGGCAGAAAGGCGTAATGGCCGGCAATGCTCCAGCCGCGCAAGTGCGGCATCTTGTACACCGGCTGTGCTTCCCGCCCCTGCCCGTAACCAGGCAGGATGCGGCGCACGCCAGCCTCCGGCTGCCAGGTATCCAGCAGCGCCAGGCCGTCCTCGCCGTACAGGCCGGCAATGTAGTAACGACCATCGCTGCTGGCCAGCCCGTCGTAAGGCTGGCGGCCAACGTTGCGGTATTTGGTGACTTGCGGCGCGCGCGGCTTGGCCGCATCCAGCAGCCAGATCTCGCCGGCCTCGAACAGGCTGTAGGCAAAGCGGTTGCCCGGCAGGTCGGCCAGACCCACCACCTTGGATGGCTGGCCGTGTTCGTCCACTGCCGGCACCTCGGCCAGCAGCGCCAGGGTGTCGGCATCGAACAGCTTCACGCCACCGGGGCTGTAGTTCTGCGCCGCCACGATGCGGCCGTCGCTGGATATCGCCCCGCCGATGCTGTTGCCCGCCTGCATCACCCGCGCCACCAGCTTGCCGGCGAGAATGTCCACCTTGGACAGCCCGCCGTCGCGGCCGAACACGTACACGTAGCGCGCATCGCGGCTGTACACCAGCGAGGCGTGCGACAGGTCGCCCAGCCCGTTCACCCGCGACAGTTGTGTCAGGTGGCTGTTGTCCACCACCTGCACGCTGCCGCTGGCGCGCTCGATCACCACCCCCAGATCACCCGTGCCGCGCAGCGCCGGGCTGGCGCAGCCGGCCAGCAGCGCCGAGGCGGCAGCGGCCAGTAGCAATTTGCCAAATCGTTTCATGGGGCAACTCCCTGTTGCAGTTGCCGGATCAGCCAGCGTGCCTCGTCCTCGCTGAGAAACGGGCGCCACGGCGGCATGGCGGTGCCGGGGCGGCCATCCAGCAGCGTGGCGAGCAGGCTGTCTTCCGGCTTGCCAGCAAGCGCCGCGGCGGTAAGCGGGCTGCCCAGCCCGCCCTGCAGCGTCATGCCGTGGCAGGCACCGCAATCCTGCCGCAGCAGATGGCGCAGCTCGGCGGCGCGCGCGGGCGCGGGCGTCTCGGCTCGTACCGATTCATGCAGGAACATTACGCTGCAGACCAGCAGCAACAGACACTTCAGACACAGCCGCAGCGGGCTGTCGGGGGGCTTGGACATAGCTTGCTTCCAGAAGGAACCATGCGGCCAACTCATGGTTGGCCGCATGCCTGTTTACTGCGCCAACACCCACTTCACCAGCTGCTTCAGCTCGGCATCCGGCACCTGCGGGTTGGGCGACATCGGGATCGGGCCAAAGCTGCCGGCACCGCCCTTCTTCACCTTCTCTTCCAGCTTGGCCTGCACGTTCTGGCCCTTGTACTTGGTGGCGATGTCCTTGAATGCCGGCCCTACCACCTTGTTAGCGATGCCGTGACAGGTCATGCAGTTGTTTTTCTTGGCCAGTGCCTCAGAGGCGTGCGCCGGGGCGGTGAGCAGCAAGCCGCTGCCAAGCAGGCCAGCAAGCAACCAGGTCTTTTTCATGATGCGATCTCCATATCGGCTACAGCGCAGCGGGCAACGGCCCGCCACGCCCATGCCGCGCAGTTAGTAAACGTCGTGCTGGGTATTGAACACGTTGAACTTGCCGGTCGGGGTGATCAGGCGCTTGTCCTTGATCACCGCCTTGCAGCTGCGGGTCTTGTCATCCACCACCACGATGGCGGATTCCTTGTTCTTGGCGCTCCACACCGAGAACCACACCTCGTCGCCGGCCTTGTTGAACTCCGGCTGCACCACGCGCTTGGCGCCGTCATCGGTGAGCTTGGCGCAGGCGGCGATATCCACCACCTGCGGCCCCTTGGCCAGGTTGTTGATGTCGTACACCGCCACGCTCTGGCTTACCTTGGCATCCGGGTTCAGCGGGGTATCCACCCACAGGTTGTGCGATTTCGGGTGGGTCTTGATGAACAGCGAGCCGCCGCCCTGGCCCTTGAAGGTGGCTACCGCCTTCCACGCGTATTGCGGGTGTTTCACCGGGTCGGTGCCGATCAGCGTCACGTCTTCGCTACCCAGGTGCGAGGTGCTCCACACCGGGCCGTACTTGGGATGCACGAAGTTGGCGCCACGGCCCGGGTGCGGGGTCTTGCCCACGTCCACCAGCGCGGCCAGCTTGTCGA
The DNA here is from genome assembly GCF_042648905.1 of Vogesella amnigena. Classification (NCBI taxonomy): domain Bacteria; kingdom Pseudomonadati; phylum Pseudomonadota; class Betaproteobacteria; order Neisseriales; family Chromobacteriaceae; genus Vogesella; species Vogesella amnigena. Next base: position 36,071 of record NZ_JBHRYH010000017.1, read on the forward strand.
GCTTGGTATCCACCACCGCAATCTTGTTGGAAGCGTTGGCCGCCACCAGGAAGTAGCGCCCGCTGCTGTCGAAGCCGCCGTCGTGCAGGAACTTCGCGGAATCGATGGTGGTGGTCTTCAGGTTGTTGAGGTCGGAGTAGTCCACCATCATGATCTTGCCGGTCTCCTTGGCATTGATCACGAACTCCGGCTTGTAATGGCTGGCGACAATGGACGCCACGCGCGGCTCCGGGTGGTACTCGTTATCCACCGTCATGCCACGGGTGGACACGATCTTGCGCGGCTTCAGCGTGTCGCCATCCATGATCACGAACTGCGGCGGCCAGTAGGTGCCGGCCACGGCAATCTTGTCTTCCCAGCCCTTGAACTTGGAGGTCTCCACCGAGCGCGCCTCCAGCCCCACCTTCACCTCGGCCACGTTGTCCGGCTTGGGCATCCACAGGTCGATGAGGTTGATCTTGGCATCGCGGCCGATCACGTACAGGTAGCGGCCAGACTTGGACAGCCGCGAGATATGCACCGCGTAGCCGGTCTTGACGATGTTGATGATCTGCTTGCTGTCGCCGTCGATCAGCGCCACCTCGCCGCTGTCACGCAGCGTTACCGAGAACAGGTTGTCCAGGTTGTAGTTGTTCATCTTGCGCGTCGGGCGCTTGTCCACCGGCACCAGCACCTTGCGCGAGTTTTCGATGTCGGCCAGCGAGTACTCCGGCGGCGTCGGCGGCTCCTGCTGGATGTAGCGCGCCATCAGGTCCACATCCTGCTCGCTCATCTCGCCGGAGGTCTGCCAGTTGGGCATGCCGGCCGGGCTGCCGTAGGCGATGAAAATCTTCAGATAGTCGGTGCCGTGCGCCAGGGTGATGTCCGGGGTCAGCGGCTTGCCGGTGGCGCCCTTGCGCAACACGCCATGACAGCCGGCGCAGCGCTCGAAGTAGATCTGCTTGGCCCGCACGAACTCCGCCTTGGTCATCGGCGGTGCCTTGGGGTTGATGTTCTGGTGCATTTCCTCGGCCGCCAGCGGCGAACCGCCGGCCTGGTATGCCAGATCGCTCGGCGTTACCGGCTTGCCGGCCGCATCGGCCCAGGCCAGGGTTGCCGCCAACGGCAGGGTTGCCAGCAGTACACCTTGCGCCAGCGCGCGCATCCTCGGGACTTTCATGATGTTCTCCACCACGCTATGAAGGAATCGATGCGCGCATCTTCCGCCCGCGCTCAGGACGACAGCATTGATTCGCATCAACGCTTTCCGGCCCCGCCATCCGGGGGCGTGTCCTCGATATCCAGACCCCAGTCGCCGTGCAGATACCAGTCGTCGCCCAGCACCTCCGCCGGGTGCTGGGTACGGCCGGAACCGTTGCCGCACTGCAGCGAGCCCGCCGGGCAGTATTTGTCGCAACCCCAGCACACGCGCTCCGGGTGCGCCGGGTGAATCGGGAATTTCTTGGCCATGGTGGCCTCCTTGTCTTGCGGCCAACGTTGGCCGCATGTCTTGCCGTACCAGGTACCCGTAGCCCGGATAAGCGCAGCGCATCCGGTAGCGTGGGCATCTCCCCGGATGCGCCTGCAGCTTATCCGGGCTACCGTCTTGCTCACCCTGCGGGTAGCCAGAACCGAACCAACTTGCCCCAATCCCGTTGGCGCGAGCCGTGCAAAACGGTATGCCCCAGGTTTTAAGACGCCGATCTGTCTGAGTCCCGAGCCGTTAGCGAGGGACGAGTTCGGCGGCGCCTGGGGCGTGCCGTTTTGCACGGGGTTTCGAGCAGCCGTCGGGGAGCCGGGGATTGCTAAGGGGGCCGCGGTGGCCCCCTTAGCCTGCTCGCCGGGCGGAACCGGCACCAAAATCAACATCCGCGCAGCGGATTCCATAAACCAAAGAAGCAAAACCACGCGGTAAACGTTGGGCCTCGCTACGCTCGACACCAACCTACGAACCGGGCTCCCGAGGTTGGCCGTATGACGGCGGAACGCCCGGCAACGTTGGGTCTTGCTACGCCGGGCCCAACCTACGCACTGGTGGGCACGCCTTGCTTTGCCCACCCTACGATTGGTCCCTGTCTACGCCGTCAGCCGCGCGTACAGGCCGGTCAGCACCTGCGGCAGCCGCCGGGCGTCGTGCACCACGCTGTAACCGTTGCGGCCGAACAGGTGCGGCAGGTAGTCGCCGGCCTCCTTGTCCACCGTGACGCAGAACGGAATCAGCCCGGCCTGCTTCGCCTCCAGCACCGCGCGGCGAGTGTCTTCCACCCCGTAGCGGCCTTCGTAGTGATCCAGGTCGTTGGGCTTGCCGTCGGACACGATCAGCAGTAGCCGGCGCTGCGCCGGCTGCTCCAGCAGGATGCGCGTGGATTGGCGGATGGCGGCGCCCATGCGGGTGTAGTAGCCGGGGCGGATCGCCAGGATGCGGCCGCGCGCGGCGTCGTCGTAGCGCTCGGCAAAATCCTTCAGCAGCAGGTAGCGCACCTCGCTGCGGCGGATGCTGGAAAATCCGTACAACCCGAAGCTGTCGCCGCAGGCGGCCAGCGCTTCGGCAAACAGCAGCAGGCTGTCGCGGATCACGTGGATCACCTGCCCGGCCTCGCCCAGCCAGCTTTCGGTGGACAGCGACAGGTCGGCCAGCAGCAGGCAGGCCATGCTGCGCCCGCCCGGTGGCCAGGCCTGGTACAAGGCCGGCTCGGCCACTGCCACGCCGCTGTGCTGCTCGGCCAGAAAGCGGATCACCCGGTCGAGGTCGATATCCGGCCCGCTGGCTTCGCCGCTCTTGCGCGAGCGCTCCGGCGACAGCGCCTGGAACTGGCGGCGCAGGCGCCGCGCCAGCGGCTGCAGCGACTCCGGCAGGCTGGCCGGCTGCGCATCGCGCGGCAGCATCGGCTGCAGCCGGCAGTGGTCGGCCACCAGCCGCTGCCGCTTCCAGTCCCACTCCGGCAGCAGGATGCCGCCGCCCAGCGGGGTGTCGTCGTAGGCGGCCGCCGGCAGGTCGAGGTCGAACTTGAGGCGGCTGGAGCGGGTCTTGCCGTCGCGCGCCACGGTAATGCGGTCCATGTCCTCGGCGGCGGCGCCGTCGTCGGCCTCATCGTCATCCTGGTGGCGGTTCACCTTCACGTAGTCGTCCCAGGTGAAGATGCTTTCGGCACGGAACTGCAGCAGCATGCCGTTCTTGCGCTCGTCCGGGGTTTCACGGCGGGCGCGGTAGCGGCGGCGCTGCTTGCCGTCGCGGCTGTCGCCCTCGCTGGCCTCCGGTGTCTGGCCATCGTCAGCGTTGGCCGCAACACTGCCCGGCGGTTCGGGATGCAGCCACAGCAGCACCGGCTGCGGCGCGCCGCCGCCAGCCGGCAGCTGCACGGCCTGTTCCGGCGCCTGCAGCGCCTGGCGGATGGCGGCTTCGCGCGCGGCGGCGGCTGGCTCGCGCGGCATGTCGCGCAGCGGCAGCAAGGCCGCCACCAGCCGGCGGTACAGCGTGGCGAGGCCGGGCATCTGCGTGAGGCAGGCGGCTGCGGCGCGGCGGTTGCGCGTAAGCCAGTCGCCGGCGGTCAGCGGCTGCGCCGCCAGCGCCATCAGCCAGAAGTACAGATCGCGGTTCAGCGCCGCATCCGGGTACAGGTCGATTTTCTCCGGCAGGTAGAGTGACTGGCCATCGCGCCAGGCCAGTTCCACCTGGGTGTTGCTGCCGGCAATGCGCTCCAGCAGCCGGCGGCGTGCGCCGTGCGCGGTACCCACCGCGCTTTTCACCGTCAGCGCCGGGTCGCCGCCCATGGCGCGAAAGAACAGCGGCGCCTGCTTTTCCATATCGACCAGCGCCACGGCGGCCTGCGGGTAGCCGCGGTAGGCGGCGCGGCGGATGAGTTTGTCCCACCAGCCGCCGACAATATCTTCCATCAGTATGTTTCCGTGTTCAGCGTGGCCGCCACAGGCCGGGCAGCGGGTAGCGGCATGGCAAGCCGGCCATGGCCCGTGATAGCGCGTAGGCGCCGGACAGCACCAGGCCAGCGTGCACCAGGGTGAAATACAGGATCAGCAGCACCCAGGTGGCACTGTTGCCCAGCCCGCCCAGCAGCGCCACCGCCAGGCTGACCAGCAACAGCAGCGCGCCGCTCCACAGCGCCGCCACGAAGGCCTGGCGCAAGTGCTCGCGCAGTGCGGCTCCGGCCAGCGGCTGCCAGCGGCGGCGGCAGCACCACAGCGCCACAAAGGCAATTCCCGGCGCCAGCAGCAGGTTCAGCAGGTACAGCGCGTGGGCGCAGATGGCGCGCTGGCGCTCGGTATCGTCCATGTCAGTGCTCGAACTGGGTAGCCACCACCGCCAGCAGCGCAGCGATGGTTTCCGGCTCGTCCGACAGCGGCTCCACCAGCGCCACCCGGCAGGCGGCCAGCGGTGTCATGCCGCTGGCGATCAGCTTGGCGGCGTACACCAGCAGCCGGGTGCTGACGCCTTCGTCCAGGTCGTAGCCGGACAGCCGGCGCAGCTGGCCGGCCAAGGCCACCAGCCGCGCGGCCAGGCGTTCATCCGCCCCGCCCTCCTGCTGCAGCACCGCCATTTCCACCTGCGGCGCCGGGAAGTCGAAGCTCAGCGCCACGAAGCGCTGGCGGGTGGAGGGTTTCAGCGTCTTGAGCACGTGCTGGTAGCCGGGGTTGTAGGACACCACCAGCATGAAGCCGGGCGGTGCCGCCAGCTCTTCGCCGGTGCGTTCGATTGGCAGGATGCGACGGTCGTCGGTAAGCGGGTGCAGCACCACGGTGGTGTCCTTGCGCGCTTCCACTACCTCGTCCAGGTAGCAGATGCCGCCGGCGCGCACCGCGCGGGTAAGCGGGCCATCGCACCAGCGGGTTTCGCCGGCGGCAATCAGGTGGCGGCCTACCAGGTCGGCGGCGGACAGGTCGTCATGGCAGGACACGGTAAACAGCGGCAGGCCCAGCCGCGCGGCCATATGGGCGACAAAGCGGGTCTTGCCGCAGCCGGTGGGGCCCTTGATCAGCACCGGCAGCTGCTGGCGCCAGGCGCTCTCGAACACCGCGCATTCGTCGGCTACCGGCTGGTAATACGGAAGGTTGGCCGCAAGCGCAGCCGAAACGGGGGCATTCATCGAAGCTCCTACAGGAAACTGGCCAGCAAGCCGCCGCATACCAGCAGCAGCCAGCCATGCACGCTGCCGCGCAGCCACAGCGGCGCACGACGCAAGGCCATGAATTGCTCCACCACCGCCACGCCTTTGAGCCAGGCGCCGGTCAGCGCCAGCACCGCCACGGCGTGGCCATGCCAGTCGGCCAGCCAGGCCAGCAGCAGGGTGAGCAGGCAAAGCCATAGCCAGGTCAGCCACAGCCCGCGATGGGAAACGGGGAAAATCATGCGCCAAGCATGCCGCAGCAGCCCTGCGGCCAACCTTGACTGCAGGCAAGAAAAAGCCCGCGGGCGCGGGCGGGGGGGGTATGGCAAGGCTGCAGATGCAAAGACCTGGCCGGGCGGCTGCGGTTTAGCGCCTGGGTGTTGCCACGCAGGCCCGCTTCAGCCGGCGGCCGGTTGCAGCAGATCCCACAGATTGCCGTACAGGTCCTTGAACACGGCTACCGTGCCGTAGTCTTCCTGCCGGGGCGGGCGGACAAACTCGATGCCGGCCGCCTGGTAGCGGGCGTAATCGCGGGCGAAGTCGTCGGTATACAGGAACAGGAAGACCCGTCCGCCGGTTTGCGCCCCGACCCGCGACAGTTGCTCGTCGGACGAGGCCCGTGCCAGCAGCAGCCGCGACTCGCTGGCGCCCGGTGGCGACACCACCACCCAGCGCTTGGACTGTTCGGCAATATGGCTGTCTTCCTGCAACACGAAGCCCAGCTTGCCGACAAAAAACGCCAGCGCCTCGTCGTAGTCGCGCACCAGCAGCGATACCAGCCCCAGGCTCTGCTTCATGGCGACACTCCCGCGCCGGCTGCATCGCCCAGCTGGCGCCAGGCCTGCAGCGATGGCCGCTGCCACTGGCGCTCGGCATAGTCCGCCAGTTGCTGTGGCAGCGGGTAGTCGCTACGCAGCAGGCGCTGCAGCATCAGCGCCAGATCGGCATCGGCAATGCACCAGTCGCCAAACAGCTGCTCGCCACCGTGCGCCAGCAGGCTGGAAGCTACCGCCACCAGCTTGGCGGCGGCCTGCTGTCCGGCGGCATCCAGCGGGGCGGTGGCCGGCCGACGGAACACTACCTCGGTGGTGCGCTGTTCGCGCAGCGGCAACAGATCGCTGCGCAGCCAGGCCTGCACCTGCCGCGCCTGTGCCCGCTGTTGCGGCTGCGCCGGATACACCGCCACTTCCGGGTGGCAGTCCTCCAGGTATTCGCTGATGGCGGAGGATTCAGCCAGATGGAACTCGCCGTCCACCAGCAGCGGAACCCGCTGCATGCCGGTGAGCGTGGCATAGGCCGGCTGCCGGTTGGCGCCGCTTTCCAGGTCCACGGTACGCAAGGCGAACGGCAGCTGTTTTTCGGTGAGCGTCACGAAGGCAGACATCGCATACGGGCTCAGGTACTGGCTGTCGACATACAGCAGGTAGGGCTGGGGCATGATGGGCTCTCGGCAAGACAGGGGAAAGCGGCCACTTTACCCGTTCCGCCGCATGGCTACAGCAGAGCCATCCAGAATGCATTGTTCTGCAGACCACACAGCAATAGTCAACGCGCCACATACACCAGCGCGAACAGCACCAGCCACACCAGATCCACCATGTGCCAGTAGGCGGCGGCAGTTTCCACGCCGACATGGTTGGCCGCATCGTAAGCGCCGTGGCGCGCACGCAGGTACACCGCGGCAATGATCACCATGCCCAGCACCACGTGCAGGTAGTGAAAGCCGGCCAAGCCCAGGTAAAACATCCAGAAATCGTTGCTGGACAAGGTGATGCCGGCAGCAAACTTGCCGGCAAACTCGTGGCCCTTGAGCAGCAGGAAGGCCGCGCCACACAGCAGGGTAGCCAGCAGCCAGCGCTGTCCGCGCTGCTGCCGGCCATGGGCAAAGTCCTGCACCGCCGCCGCCACCGCGCCGCTGCCGGCGATCAGCAGCAAGGTATTGATGATGGCCGGCAGGCGCGCCAGCCCGGCCTGGCCGGCGGCAAACAGCGCCGGCTGGCGCGCGCGCACCACGCCGTACACGGCAAAGAACAAGCCGAACACCGCCAGCTCGGCCAGGATGAAAAACCACATTGCCAGATCGCCAGGCACCGTGCGCGGCGCACTGGCGGCCAACCTTGTTGTCTGCATTGTCTTGCTCCGGGCAACCGTGCCGCCGCCGTCACGACTGCATCGTAAAAAAGGCGCCCCTCTCAGGGCGCCAAGCGTTACACACACACTGCGGAATCAGTCCCGTGCATCGCCACGCACGAAGAAGCTGACGATGTACAGCAGCAGGCCGACAAAGAACACCACCCCGGCGGCCTCGCGCAGCCAGTAGAAGAAGGCGATCTGATCCTGCGCCGCCATGAAGGACAGCGGCTGGCTGCCCATGCGCTGCATCCATACCTGCAGGATGCCGGCGGCGGTGAGGAACAGGGTAATGAACACCATGGCGATGGTCATCAGCCAGAACGACCACATTTCCACCACCTGGGCGCGGTTGCTGTTGGCCTCGCGGCCACGCATCAGCGGCATGGTGTAGGAAATCATGGTGATCACCACCATGGCGTAGGCGCCGTAGAAGGCCATGTGACCGTGGCTGGCAGTGATCTGCGTGCCGTGGGTCAGGTAGTTCACCGGGGCCAGGGTATGCAGGAAGCCCCACACGCCGGCGCCGAGGAATGACATCACGCCGGTACCCAGCGCCCACAGCACGGCAGCCTTGTTCGGGTGTTCGCGGCGGCGCTTGTTCACCATGTTGAAGGAGAACAGCGTCATCATGAAGAACGGAATCGGTTCCAGCGCGGAGAAGGCCGAGCCGAACACCTGCCAGTAGCTTGGCGTGCCAATCCAGAAATAATGGTGACCGGTACCGATGATGCCGGTGATCAGCGTCATGGCGATGATCACGTACAGCCACTTCTCCACTACTTCGCGGTCAACACCGGTAACCTTCACCAGCACGAAGGCCAGCATGGCACCCATGATCAGCTCCCACACCCCTTCCACCCACAGGTGCACCACCCACCACCAGAAATACTTGTCCAGCACCAGGTTGATCGGGTTGTAGAACGAGAACAGGAAGAAAATCGCCAGCCCCCACAGCCCCAGCATCATCACCATGCTGATACTGGTCTTGCGCCCCTTCAGCACCGTGAGACTCAGGTTGTAGAGGAAGGACAACGCCACCAGCACGATGCCGACCTTGGTAATGGTGGGCTGCTCCAGGAACTCCCGCCCCATGGTGGGCAATATGTCATTGCCGGTGATCTGCGCCAGCGTGGCATACGGCACCGCCAGATAGCCGACTATGGTCAGCGCCCCGGCAATCAGGAACACCCAGAAGGTAATGATGGCCAGCTTCGGGCTGTGCAGTTCGCGCTCCGATTCCTCGGGAATCATGTAGTAACCCGCCCCCATGAAGCCGAACAGCAGCCACACGATCAGCAGGTTGGTGTGCACCATGCGCGCCACGTTGAACGGAATCTCCGGGAACAGGAAATCGCCGATCACGTACTGCAGGCCCATCACCAGGCCAAAGATGATCTGCCCGACAAACAGGCCGATGGCAGCCATGAAGTACGGCTTGGCCACCGCCTGCGAGCGGTATTTGAGTTGAACGTTGGCCGCAGCCTGCCCCGGGGCGGGGCGCAGTGTGGCCGTAGTGGAGGAAGTCATGCGCGTCTCCTGATGGGTAATGTCTGCCAGTGCGAAGGAATCAGCCTTCGATATTCGGCGGCCAGTTGTTGGTATTGATCTCGGAGCTGTACTTCAGGAAGGCCACCAGATCGTCCAGCTGTGCGTCGGTCAGATGGAAGTTCGGCATCTGGCGACGGCCCGGCACGCCGGTGGGCTGCGCCTTGATCCAGGCCTTGATGAAATCCGGGCCGCGGCGCTGGTAGACATTGCCCAGCTCCGGCGCGAAATAGGCGCCCTCGCCCAGCAGGGTGTGACAGCCGATGCAGTTGTTGGTCTCCCACAGGTTCTTGCCGCGCGCCACCTGCTCGGTAAGGTTGGCGCGGTTGTCCCGCTTGGGCAGCGCCTGCACGGTGTCGAACGTCAGCGCGACAAACAGCAGGAAGAAGAACACCGCGCCGCCATAAAAAATATTGCGCGCGGTGGATTTGGTGAAACTGGTGCTCATCGCAACCTCCTAGTCATCTGCACCGGCAACCCGGCAACTGAGTGCGGACTGTACGTTTCCACCCATCCGGATAGCATTGACGGCAGTCAACGATTTCCGGTCACCGCCCTCCCACACTGGCGCCATGCTCATCACCGAGGAAGACCACATGACACCCGCCCTGCCATTCCCCCACCCCGCGCCGCTGCGCGCCGGCCAGGTAAGCCTGGTGGGTGCCGGCCCCGGCGACCCGGACCTGCTCACCCTCAAGGCGCTGCGCCGCCTGGCCGAAGCCGACGTGGTGCTGTACGACCTGCTGGTGGCCGAAGAGATACTGGCACTGGTCAACAAGCGCGCGCGGCTGGTCTGCGTGGGCAAGCGCGCCAGCCGCCACACCCTGCCGCAGCAGGACATCAACCAGCTACTGCTGCGCGAGGCGCAGGCCGGCTGGCGCGTGGTACGGCTCAAGGGTGGCGACCCACTGCTGTTCGGCCGCGGGGGCGAAGAGTTGGCCGCACTGCTGGCAGCCGGCATCGAAGTGGAAGTGGTGCCCGGCATCACCGCCGCCGTGGGCGCCGCGGCGGCAGCCGGCATCCCGCTGACTCACCGCGACTGCGCGCAGGGCGTAAGCCTGGTCACCGGCCACCGCCGCGACGGCGCCAGCGGCCTGGACTGGGCGGCGCACAGCGGCAGCGAACAGACTGTGGTGGTGTACATGGGCCTGGGCGAAGCGGCGAGTATCGCCAGCGCGCTGCAGGCAAACGGCCGCAGCGGCAGCACCCCGGTAGCCATCATCGAACAGGCCACCACGCCCCGACAGCGGGTGCTGCGCTGCACGCTGGCCACCCTGGCCGACTGCGTGGCACGGGACTGCCCGCAACCGCCGGCATTGCTGGTGATAGGGAAAGTGGTGGCGCTGGCGGCCAGCTGGCAGCGGCAAGCGGAGGGATGCCTGGTGGATTAGCGCCGTATCCGGGGCCCTACCTTAGACAGCAGAAGAAGGTTGGTCGCAGCGCCGAGGGGCGCGCGGCCAACGTGGGAGATAAAACGTAGATATTTACGAAACCATGCAGGTTGGCGTCGAACGTAGCGAGGCCCAACGCCTACCGCGCAGCAGCGAGACAGTTTTGAGTCGACTGAACTGCCACGGTAACCGTTGGGCTTCATTTCATTCAGCCCGACCTATGGCACTACGGCGAGCCATCGCCAGCCAGCAATCCTGACCAACCCCAGTCGTTTACTTCCGCCTGCTCTACCGCTTGTCATGAAATACAAGCTATCGTTTAATTCGGCTCGTATGCAGCGACCAGACTCATTTGCAGTATCAAAACGCTAGCCACCCCAAATTAGTCACGACGTTTACATGACGATGAAACAACTAATACCGCACCCGATTCTGCCCAGCCCACATGAGTACGATATAAGCAGCTTTCACTACCACATCGATAGCAATGATGCGGGGCAATCGTTTATTGACATGACATTAACGAGAAACCGGCAGGTGGTAACGCTGCGCTTCTGGCAGCCGGTCAGCTTGAAAATCGAAGAGGGCTTTCCCCAGCCAACACGCGGCATGGTGTTTTACGACCACTCAGCAGACGGTCTCGAGAACATCACCGTAGAAGTTTCCGACTTTGAAGCTTCGCCGGGTGCCGTCACCTTTTTCGCGCGCAGCGTAGAACAATTAGAAAACTCGGCCCCTTGGGAAAGGGGTTGCACGGTTCGATGACATGAGCAAATCACCCACTTCACACCAGCTCACCATCTCAGGACTTGCAGACATCCAGCAGCGCTCCATTGCTGCCAATGAGCTTGTCGTCACTTTCCCGGACGCAATGCGTGCGCTTGATCTCTTTCAACAGCAGAATGTGATGGTATTGGGCTGGGAAGGCTGGCTGCGTTATCCGCAGGGTACGGTCGGACACTCCCGACAACACCAGGGCACGATAGATCTATCCGCCATGAGCCCCCAGGACGCCATTGCCACAGTCCGGGCGACGATCATGCTGGCGCAGAGCGAATGGCATGCAACTCCCGAAGTAGCGGGTGCCGAGTTGTACTTCTGCATTACCACATCTGACGCAGCTGCTCAGTAGGTTGGGTTGAGCGCAGCGAAGCCCAACGTTTACCGCGTAGCAGCGAGACAGTTTTGACTCGACTGAACTGCCGCAACAACCGTTGGGCTTCATTTCATTCAGCCCAACCTACGGCACTGCGGCCATCCAGCGGCCACCACGTCACACGGCGGCGGAACGCCCGCTTTGCGGGCTTCCGCCCTACAGATCGCGCACCTAGCCCGCCTGTACCACCTTCCCCACCGGCTGCGTGCCCTGCCGCCAGCGCTGCCAGGCCGCCAGGTAGTGGGCGCACAGCGCAATGGCCAACACGCTGCCACTGATTGCCGGCAGCCACCACAGCGCCGGCCACAGGCTCCAGATCACGCCACATAGCTGCCACAGACACAGCAGCCTCCAGCCCTGCCGCGCCCTGACCTCCGGCAGCAGCACCTGCAGCGATGGCACTTTCTGCTGCGGCTTTACCCCGCGGCGCAGCTGCAGCCACAGCAGGAACGGCACGATGCGGTACAGCATGCCCACGCACAGCGAGAAGGCCACGCCGCCCAGCAGCAGCCAACCCTGCAGCCGGCGCAGCGCCGGCACATCCAGCCACTGCCCGGCGACAAAGGCCACGCCCAGCGCCAGCAACAGCCCCAGCGCCAGCTGCCAGTAGCGTGGCAGCCATTCCTGCGGCCGGCGGCTGCCGCGTAGCGCCGTGGCCCATACCCAGCCAAGCAGCGGCAGCGGCAAGGCCGCCAGCCACCACCAGCCGCTGTCCGGCCACAGCAGCGATAGCGCACCGGCCAGCAGCAGCAGGCTGCCCCAGGCCGGCGAGGCCCAGCGCTGCCACCAGCCGGGCAAGGCCGGGGTAAGCAGGAACATGGGCAGAATCACCTGCGCCACGGCCACCAGCAGCAGCCACACCCAGCCCTGTGCGGCCAAGCGGTGCAGCGGCAGCAGGGTAAGCAGCGGCCACGGCTGGCCCCAGGCCAGCACGCCCAGCTGGGCGATGCCCAGCCCCAGGGTGATGATCAGCGCAGCCAGCGCCCAGCGCAGGCCACGGCTGCTGCTGTCCTGCGCCGGGCTGCGCCACAGCTGCCACCACAATATGGCCAGCAGCAGCGTGGCCACGGCGAAGCCAACGCTTGCCAGCTGCAGCCAGCCGGGCGTCAGGTCTCGGGCCAGGCCGGCAAACAGCGCGGCGCACCCCAGCTGCCAGCTGCCCCACAAGCCATGGCGCCAGATGCCGGGGCGCGGAAAACCCAGCGCCGACACCACCGCCAGCAGCTGCAGCAGCGCGCCCAGCATCACATTGCCCAGCACGCCCAGAGCAAGCAGGTGCAGCGGCAGCCACAGCGCGGGCGACGGGTAGCTGCCGTCTGCGGCGTCATGCCAGGCACCGGCCAGCAGCAGCAGCCACAGCAGGGCGGAGATGAAAAAACGCACCGGCAGGTCGAGTGGCGGTGCGCTGTCGTAACTGGGTATCGCCTGCATCAGGGAATGTCCACGTGGAAGATCACGCCGCTCATGTCGGGCAGCATTTCGCTGTCAAAACGCACCATGCGGTCACGCAGCATCGGCAACAAGGGGCCGGGAAAGTGTGGTAGCACAAAGGACAGCCGCTGACCGCTTTGCGCCTCGTCCACGGCATCCAGAATGATTTCCATCGGTTCGGGCGGCACCAGGCCGCGCAGGTCACGCGGGCTCATGACCGTGCTCCGCCAGCAGCGCCGCCAGGCCGGCGCGATCGCACATCGGGTACAAGATGTTCTCCTCTTTCAGGTTGTGCTGCTGCATCAACAATAGCAGCGTGTCGGCGGCGCCGGCCAGGCTGTCGCCGTCCTGCTGCGCTGCAGCCTGCTGCATCTCGTCCATCAGCAAACGCATCTCGGCATGCTCGCTGCGCATCACCGCAGTCGGCCCCTGCGTGATGCCGGTAGCCGCCTCGAATGCCGGAAACAGCAGCTGTTCCTCCTCATACAGGTGCTGCGCCATGGCGGCGCAGAACTGTGCGCAGCCGGCCTGCACCAGTGGCCAGTCGCCGGCGCGCAGTGCCTGCTCCACGGCCACGAACTGGTCATCGCAGCGGCGATGCACCCGGGTAAAGCTGTCGGTAACTGTCATGTCTGCCCCCACTGGTATCTGGCTGCAGACATTGTGCGGTGCGCCAGCCGCTAGCAGACATGATGCCGGTCAAGCGGATCACCGCTGGCGGCGGCTTTCGCCGGCGGCGGGCTGGCCGTAAGATCGCATCTTTGCCCGCCTCGCCTGCCACCATGCCGCCACGCCACGCCCTGCTACTGCCGCTGCTTGCCGGCCTGATGCTGTCTTCCTGCGTCAGCATTCCCGATGCCGGTCAGCGCAGCGCCAGCGCCACGCAGCTGGCCGCCAGCCACGGCTGGGTGGCGCAGCCGCTGCATACCGGCAACTTTGTGCTGCAGGCGATGCTGCCGCCCGCCCCGCCGGCTGCCGAACGGTTGACGGTGTATATCGAGGGCGATGGTCTGGCCTGGCTGAATCGCGATACCCCGTCGTCCGACCCGACGCCGATTACCCCGCTGGCGCTACAGCTGGCGCTGCAGGACGACGGCCCCGCCGCCTACCTGGCCCGCCCCTGCCAGTACCTGCTGGCGGCCAACCCCGAATGCGGCCAACGCTACTGGACGCAGCAACGCTTTGCGCCGGAGCTGGTTACCGCCAGCAACCAGGCGCTGGAGCAGCTGAAGCAGCGCTTTCAGGCGCGACAGCTGGTACTGGTGGGCTATTCCGGTGGCGCGGCGGTGGCGGCGCTGCTGGCGGCACGCCGCAGCGATGTGGCGGGGCTGATCACGGTGGCCGGCAATCTGGACCACGCGGCGTGGACCAGCCAGCTGGCGCTGACGCCGCTGCGCGGCTCGCTGAATGCGGCGGATAGCTGGGCGCAATTATTGCGAGTGCCGCAGCTGCATTTTGTCGGTGCGGACGACAGCCAGACCGGCATGCTGGCAGTAGCGCCGTTTGTGCAGCGTTTTCCGCCGTCACAGCGCCCGCCGGTAAGCATACAAGCCGGCTTTGGCCACCAGTGCTGCTGGGCCGCCAGCTGGCCGGCGCTGTTGCACAAGGCCCGCCAAGAATGGCGCGCGCCGGCTATGCAGTAACAGTCTATAAACCCTGCGCTGGCGTGCTATCTGGCCACCCTGCCGCTTCCTACGATGGTGACAGCCTGAAGGCTGACACAATCGGGCGCCGCGAAAAGCCCTGATTTCCAAGCGAGACAAGGCGCGAACGAAAAATGTCGACGCAGCATATGTTTGATATGTCAGGAGACACAATCGTAAGCAACGCCGTATCGCAACGAAAGCAGGAGTTTTTCGTGGTGTCCAACCATAAGGGAGAGACATCATGGCAAGCATCATCAATGAAAGCGGGGCGCACAGCGACCCGGACTTTACCCGCGGGCCGGTTCCGGCCGAAGCCCGCATGGGGCGGCTGGGCCTGAGCATGGCCTGGTGGTCGGTGTGCAGCGCCATGTTCTGGCTGGTGGTATCCGCCACGCTGGCGCTGAACTACGGCACGGTGAACACGCTGATCGGCCTGGCGCTGTCGGCCATCTGCTACAGCGTGATCAACGCGGTGATCAGCCGCTACGCCATCAGGAGCGGGCTGTCGGTGGCGCTGTTCTCGCGCACGCTGTTCGGCCAGTCCGGCTCGGCGCTGGCCACGCTGATCTTCTTTGCCACCGCCATCTACTACGCGGTGTTCGAAGGCTCGGTGATCGCGGTGGCGATCCAGAACTACTTCCCCTCGCTCAGCATTGAGCAGGCCTACCTGCTGGTGGTGGTGTACAGCGTGCCGCTGGTATTCGGCTCGGTACAGCGCTGGCTAGACAAGCTCAACGGCGTGCTGCTGCCGTTCTACCTGCTGGGGTTGGCCGCAGCGGTGGTTCTTACCATCAGCGAGTTCGGCTACAGCCATGCCTGGCTGCAGCTGGCGCCGGCCGGTGGCGCGCCGGCGGATGGCTGGTGGAGCTGCTTCACTTACTTCATGGGGGTGTGGATCCTGATGATGTACACCTGGGACTACGCCCGCTTCGGCAAGACAGAGGACAGCGACTACCACGCCCGGCTCAACTTCGGCCTGCCGTTCTACCTGTTCACCTTCCTGATCAACGGCATGGCCGGCATCTTTCTGGCCAGCAGCATCCCCACCAGCGGCGGGGTGAGCGAGGTATCGGTAGTGCTGGCACTGCTCAAGCTGATGGGCTTTGCCGGTCTGGCCTTCGTGTGGGTGAGCCAGACGCGCATCAACACCGCCAACTTCTACCTGGCCACGGTGAACATGCAGAGCTTCTTCGACCGCGCTTTCGGCATCCGCCTGCCCAAGGTGGCCTGGGGCGTGGTGGTGGGCGGCATCGTCTACCTGCTGATGCTGGGCAATGTGTTCAGCGTGATTCTGCAGGCGCTGGCCTACCAGGGCATTTTCGTGGTGGCCTGGGTGGGCATTGCCCTGGCGCACATCCTGCTGGGACTGGGCGCCAGCGTGGATGACAGCACGCCGGCTATCCGCCGCGAGGGCATTACCAGCTGGTTCGTGGCCACCGGTGTCGGCATTGCGCTGATGGAAGTCGGCGGCATGCTGGCCGGCTTCTCCGCCCCGGCTACCTTTATCGTGTCATTCCTGCTGTACCGCTACCTGCAGCGCGGTGCCCCTGCCGGTGAAACAGCGTTCAACCGGGCACCATAACGTTCGCTCACTCCTCATTGGCCCCGCCTCGTGCGGGGCGTTTTTTTGCGGCCAAGCCTGGCTGCCACATGTAGCCCAGAGAAGCCGCTGGCGCATCCGGGAAGCCGAGGGCGGCGGCGTGAGCTGCCCCGAAAGTCATCGTGACAGTGGCTTGAAGCGCCCCCGGATGCGCTTCGCTTATCCGGGCTACGGGTGGGTGTTTTTGTCCGCCATGGCTGTGCACCCACAGGCCAAGCATCCTGCACTGTGGTGCAAGAGCCGTGCGCGGCAAGGGCATAAGGTACAGACACAGGCCGGTGCAGCAGCACCGGACCAGCCCCTTGCGGCCAACCTTGGGTGGCCTCGAAAAACCCGGATTTCCAAGCGAGACCAGGCGCGAATGAAAAATTCCGACGACGCATATGTTTGATATGTAAGGAGGAATTTTTTGTGAGCAACGCAGTATCGCAACGAAAGCTGGTGTTTTTCGAGCTACCCCTTGCAGGCCGCCGGACATACGGAGACGCACCATGACGCAAGCCCCTCACCACGCCGGCCGGGTAGACCCGATCACCCTGGCCGTGATACGCGGCGCGCTGGAAACCACGCAGCGGGAAATGACGCTGACGCTGGAAAAAACCGGCCGCTCCAGCGTGTTCAACCTGGCGCACGACTACAGCAATGCGCTGTTCGACCATCTGCCGGAGATGATCCTGCAGGGCCAGGACATCCCCATCCACCTGGGTTCGCTGATTCCGGCAATGAAAGCCGTAGCCGGCTTCTTTGGCGACGACATCCACGAAGGCGACGTGATCTACCACAACGACCCGGCCTACCAGGGCAGCCACATCCTGGACTGCTGCATGTACAAGCCGGTGTTCTACCAGGGCGAGCTGGTGTTCTGGACGGTGTGCAAGGGTCACCTCACCGACATCGGCGGCCCGGTGCCGGCCGGCTACAACCCGGCAGCCAAGGAAATCTACGCCGAAGGCCTGCGCATCCCACCGGTGAAGCTGTGGGACCAGGGCCGCCGCCGTGACGACGTGGTGAACCTGCTGCTGTCGAACATGCGCGCCCGCCGCGACCAGGAAGGCGACCTGAACGCCCAGTTCGGCGCCTGCCGCGTGGGCGAACGCAACCTGATCGCGCTGCTGGACAAATACGGCGTGGACACGGTGCGCGCTGCCATTGCCGAGCTGAAGGACATGGCCGACCGCCACATGCGCTCGCTGATCCGCTCGATTCCCGATGGCAGCTACCACGGCGAAGCAGTGCTGGAAGACGCCGGCCACGGCCTGGGCGCACTCACCATCCGCACCACCGCCACGGTGAAGGACGACACCGTGCACATCCGCGTCGAGAGCCCGCCGCAAGTGCCCTACTTCATCAACTCCTACGCAGGCAACTCCATGTCCGGCATCTACCTGGGGCTGATGATGTTTGCCCAGGTGCCGCCGCCGTACAACGAAGGCCTGTACCGCTGCGTGAGCGTGGACCTGGGGCCCAAGGGCACGCTTTGCAATGCGATGGAACCGGCGCCGCATGTGAACTGCACCACCACGCCGATGGAAACGCTTACCGACGCGGTGCGCATGGCGTTCGAGGCCGCCGCACCGGAGCGCGTCACCGCCTCCTGGGGCCACGCCAGCGGCATCAATATCGCCGGCATCAACCCGGCCACCGGCGAGCAATACGTGACCATGGTGCTGGCCTCCATCATCTCCGGCGCCGGCGCCACCCGCTACATGGACGGCTGGCACGCCTGCGGCCCGCTGTGCTGCTTCGGCGCGCTCAGCTCCGGTGACATCGAGCTGCTGGAATATGCCTACCCCATCATCATCCACCGCTACGGCCTGCAGGAAGACAGCGGCGGCGCCGGGCGCTACCGCGGCGGCAGCGGCACGGTGTGGGAGGTGGAACCGATCGGCCACGAGATGACCATCATCGCCTTCGGCGAAGGCCGCCAGATCGGCACCATGGGCGCCGCCGGCGCGGTGGACGCGCTGCCGGAGCGCAAGCTGGGCCGGCTGGAAATCGACAAGCCGGGCGAGCACATCGTGCACCGCCAGAACGTGATCACCACCATCCAGCCGGGCGAGCGCGCCCGCAATGTGAACCCGGGTGGCGGCGGCTATGGCCTGCCGTGGCAGCGCCCGGCCGAAGAAGTGCTGCGCGACGTGTGTAACGGCCTGGTGTCCATCGACGCCGCCGCCACCGAATACGGCGTGATTCTCGACAGCTGCGGCCAACAT
The DNA here is from genome assembly GCF_042648905.1 of Vogesella amnigena. Lineage (NCBI taxonomy): Bacteria > Pseudomonadati > Pseudomonadota > Betaproteobacteria > Neisseriales > Chromobacteriaceae > Vogesella > Vogesella amnigena. The sequence continues at coordinate 54,285 of NZ_JBHRYH010000017.1, forward strand.
GTGGATGCCGCCGCCACCGCCGCTGCCCGCCAGCGCATGAACCAACAGGGAGTACAGGCATGAAACAGCGATTCCGACTGGGCGTAGACGCCGGCGGCACCTTCACCGACTTCGTACTGGCAGAAAAAGACGGCCCGCTGCGCCTGTTCAAGAGCCCGTCCACTCCGGACGACGGCACCCGCGCCATTGCCGCCGGCCTGCAGCAGATGGCCGAGGCGCTGGACATGTCCGCCAGCCAGATCGTGCAGAACTGCGACCTGTGCATCAACGGCACCACCGTGGCGCTGAACGCGCTGATCGAGCTCAAGGGCGTGAAAGTGGGCCTGCTGTGCACCGCCGGCCACGAGGACAGCATCGAGATCCGCCTTGGCCACAAGGAAGAAGGCTACCGCTACGACGCCAGCTACCCGCCGGCACCGCAGCTGGTGCCGCGCCAGCTGCGCCGCGCGGTGCGTGGCCGCGTGCTGTCCGATGGCAGCGTGCACGAGCCGCTGAACGAAGACGACATCCTGGCCGCCATCGAGGTGTTCCGCGCCGAGCAGGTGCAGAGCGTGGCGATCAGCTTCGTGTGGTCGGTGCGCAACCAGGCGCACGAGCGCCGCGCCCGCGAGCTGGTGGAGCAGCACCTGCCCGGCGTGTTCGTGTGCTGCGGCAGCGAGGTCTACCCGCAGGTGCGCGAGTACACCCGCACCTCCACCACGGTGGTGAACGCCTACCTCAGCCCGGTGATGGGCCGCTACGTGCAGCGCATCGACCAGTTCTTTGCCGAGCACGGCGCCCGCGCCCCGGTGCGCTACTACCAGAGCAACGGCGGCCTGGCGCTGGGCACGGTGATGCGCGAACGCGCGGTGAACGCCATCAACTCCGGCCCGGCCTCGGCGCCGCAGGCCGGGCTGTATATCGCCAAACCGTTCGGCATCGACAACGTGATCACCGTGGACATGGGCGGCACCTCGTTCGACATCACCCTGGCCAAGGGCGGCCAGACGCAGCTGAACCGCAACTTCGACTTCCTGCGTCACCGCATCGGCGTGCCGATGATCCACGTGGAAACGCTGGGCGCCGGCGGCGGCTCCATCGCCCACATCAATACCTTCGGCATGCTGGAAGTGGGCCCGCACAGCGCCGGCGCCACCCCTGGCCCGGCCTGCTACGGCAAGGGCGGCGAGCAGGCCACCGTGACCGACGGCAACCTGGCGCTGGGCTATCTGCGGCCGAACGCGGTGCTGGGCGGCACCATCCGCCTGGACCAGGACAAGGCACGCAGCGCGATTGCGGCCAACGTGGCCGAGCCGCTGGGCATCAGCGTGGAGAAGGCCGCCTTCGGCATCAACACGCTGGTGAACATGAACATGGCCAACGGCATCCGCCGTATCTCCATCGAGCAGGGCTACGACCCGCGCGACTTCGCGCTGATCTGCGCCGGCGGCGCCACCGGCATGCACATCACCGCGCTGGCCGAGGAGCTGGGCGTGGAAACCGTGCTGGTGCCCAAATCCGCCTCCTGCCTGTGCGCCTTCGGCCAGGTGATCTCGGACGTGAAGTACAACTTCCTGGCCAGTGCGCCGATGCGCCTGCACCGCGAGGCGGACCTGGCCGAGCTGAACCGGCTGTTCGCCGACATGGAACAGCGCGGCCGCCAGCTGCTGCTGGACGACGGCTTCGATGCCGCCGACATCCGCGTGCACCGCAGCGTGGAAATGCGCTACATGGGGCAGATTCACGAATGCACGGTGGACATTGCCGGCGGCGAACTTGGCGCTGCCAGCGTGGACGCCATCCTGGCCGCCTTCCATGCCCGCCACGAGGCGCTGTTCACCTACAGCGAACCGCACAACCCGGTGGAACTGGTGAACCTGGAATGCACCCTCACCGGCCTGGTGGACAAGCCGGCGCTGCCCAGCCTGGCACAGGACGCCGACAGCATCCGCGACGCGCACGACGGCTTCCGCCCGATGCTGTTCGACGATAGCGGCCGCTGGGTGGAAACCCCAGTGTACCGCGGCGAGCAACTGCTGGCCGGCAGCCGCATCGTCGGCCCCGCCGCCATCGAGGAGCCTACCACCACTGTGGTGATTCGTCCCGGCTGGCAGGCGGAATTGCACACTTCCGGCACATATAAACTGACGCGCTGGGCCGAATAGCCGATGATGATTTAAACAGAAAGACCGCAGCCGGCCCCGTGCCGGCTGCCGCGTTGACGAACCCGTTGCCATGACGACGGGCGGAGCGATCCGCAACGCGATACCAGAGGAGACAAGCATGAAGCAGCACTACAGCACGGCCGGTGCCGGCCCGATCGAGCGCATGCGCAGCTGGCAGGATGTGATTCGTAGCACCTATTTCGACCTGCAGCTGGATTTTCGCGATGCGGCCAACTTCGAGGCCTGCCTCACCCGCTGGAGCCTGGGCGAATTGTCGCTGTCGCGCCTCAGCTCCAGCCCGCTGCGCTACCGCCGCAGCAGCGGCGAAAGTGCTGACAGCCGCGACGAGCAGTTTCTGGTGTCGCTGCCACGGCAAAGCGATATCCGCTTCAGCCAGATGGGGCGCGATGCGCACTGCGCCCCCGGCCACTTCCTGCTGGAACGCAGCCTGGACCCATACGAATTCAGCCACAGCCGCGACAACAATCTGTGGGTGCTGAAGATCCCCGGCCCGCTGCTGCGCCACCGCCTGCGCAACCCGGAGCGCTTTTGCGCGCTGACCTTCGACGGCAGCAGCGGTATCGGCGCGCTGTTCACCGGCTATGTCAATGCGGTGGGCAGCCAGCTGGAGCAAGGCCAGGAGGTGCTGCACCCGCTGGTGGGGCAGCAGCTGCTGGAGCTGTTCGTGGCCTGCACCGAAAACAGCCCGGCAGTACTGGACTCGCAGGGCTCCGGTGTGCGCGCCGCCCACCTGCAGCGCATCGAGCAGCATGTGCGCCGCAACCTGGCCGATACCGCGCTAAGCCCGGAGCAGATCGCCCAGGCCTGCCGCATTTCCACCCGCTACCTGCACGACCTGTTCCGCGATACCGGTCAGACTTTCAGCCAGTGGCTGCGCGAACAGCGGCTGGAAGGCGCACGCCAGGCGCTGGTACGCCAGCCGCGGCTGAGCCTGGCGCAGATCGCCTACCAGTGGGGCTTTACCGACCAGTCGCACTTCTGCCGCGTGTTCAAGCAGCGCTACGGCCATACCCCGCGCGAGGCACGCGAGCAGCAATTGCGTACTCAGCACTGAAAGCCATTTAAAATCAGCAACTTGCAATCTGCAAATTGAAAAGCGTCAAAAAATCGTAAATAGATTGCAAAAAAACGCTTGACGCCAATTATCGTGCACGTTAAAGTGCGCACCTCTTCGCGATGCAGCGATGCAACACGAAGAACCTGTGGGGGTATAGCTCAGCTGGGAGAGCGCTTGCATGGCATGCAAGAGGTCATCGGTTCGATCCCGTTTACCTCCACCACAGTCCCCATCGTCTAGAGGCCTAGGACACCGCCCTTTCACGGCGATAACCGGGGTTCGACTCCCCGTGGGGACGCCAATCTGGGGGTATAGCTCAGCTGGGAGAGCGCTTGCATGGCATGCAAGAGGTCATCGGTTCGATCCCGTTTACCTCCACCAGATAAAGAAAAAAACCGATCCTTGTGATCGGTTTTTTTCTGCGCACAGCACTACTGTCTGCAGCCCGAAAAAAAACCGACCTTTATGGTCGGTTTTTTCATTTCTGCCTCGCTTCCGCCCACCACCTGACATTCCCGTAGTGCGGACATTGGCGCAGCTTGCGTTGCAAAGCCCAGCGGCATCCCAGCAAGCGCCCTACGCGACCCACCCCAAGCCATCCACCCTATTCAGGCCAGCAGCTGCTGCTCACTATCCGCCAGGCTGCCCGCCAACCGCTGCCAGTCATCCTGCTCGGCGCTATGCTGCAGCACCCGCAGCAGGAAATGACAACCGCCAAACATCAGCCGCAGCCGCACCCTGGCCTCCTGTTGCTGCTGCGGCAAGCTCTGCGCCAGTTGCGGCCACAGGCCCACCAGCCGCGCCAGCACCTCGCCCACCTGCTCCAGCTCGGCAAACAGGCCGTGCGCCGGCTTGCCACCGGCCAGCAGCGCCCGCTCCTTCAAGTCGTCGATGCGCTCCTGCAGCAGGGCCAGCAACTGCGCCAGCTGCGCCGCCAGTTGCTCCGGCGTGGCCGCCTGGCGCTGCGCTCCGTCCGGGTCCAGTTGCAGCGCATGCTGCGCCAGCAGGCTGGCCTGAAACTCGCCAGCCGCCTCGGCCACCGCATGCGGCAGCACGTGACGCGGCACTGGCGCATGCGGCAAGCGGGTATGGATGGCTTCGGATTCGCCCACCGGATCGATACGTATCATGCAGACACCCCCAGACAAGCAGGCTCCAGAACACCTCTAGTTCAAAAGCCGAACAGATGCCCCAGCTTGGACTGCTTGGTATTCAGGTAATGATCGTTGTACTCGTTGCGGCCAACCTGCAGCGGCACGCGCTCCACCACATTGATGCCGGCCTGCTCCAGCGTGGCAACCTTGCGCGGGTTGTTGGTCATGATGCGCACTGCCGGCACGTTGAGCAGCGCCAGCATTTCGCGCGCAATGCGGAAATCGCGCATATCGGCCGGAAAGCCCAGTTGCTCGTTGGCCTCCACGGTATCGGCGCCGCCGTCCTGCAGCTTGTAGGCGCGAATCTTGTTCAAGAGGCCGATGCCACGCCCCTCCTGACGCAGGTACAACAGTACGCCGCGCCCCTCGCGGGCGATGGCTTCCAGCGCCGCCTCCAACTGGAAACCGCAGTCGCAACGCAGCGAAAACAGCGCATCGCCGGTCAGGCACTCGGAGTGCACGCGCGCCAGCGGCGCCTCGCCCTGCAGCTCGCCCAGGGTCAGCGCCACGTGCTCGCGGCCGCCTTCTTCCTCGAAACCATGCATGTCGAACACGCCGAACGGGGTCGGCAACTGGCAGCTGGCCACCAGCTCGACGCGTGGGGCCTCATTGCTTTGACTCAAAATCTGCTCCGCTTATTCATATCGATGACAGCTACTGCATGGTAGCCAGCGCTGCCGCACCTACAAAGCGCAAAGATTTGCAGGTTTTATCAGAAATTTTCAACAGGGTTGGCCGCAAGCACGGCAAAGGGTTGCGCCAGGGACAGCGCCAACGCAGCCAGCACCGTTTGCTTGTATTCATCAAAAAATCCGGCCCTGCCATCTTCCGCATCCAGAATGCCCAGCACGCGGCCATCCGCCGCCAGCACCGGCAGGCAGACTTCGCTCTGCACCTTGGGGTCGCATTCATAGTAGGCACCGCCGGCCCGCCGCCAGGCAGCCACGTCCGCGATTACCGCACCCCTGCCACTCAAGCCTACGCGGCTATTGTTACTGAACTGCGCAAAGTCTTCGCTCAGAGGAAACTCGGCACGACTGGGCAGGCCGCGATAGGCCAGCTTGACCAGTCGCGGCTCGCCATCGCGCTCGAAACGGCAGTACACCCCCAGCCAGTCGGCCGGCACCAGCCGCAGGGTGGCCTGCAGCAGCGCATCCAGCTGCCGCAATTTGCCGGCAGCCTCGGCGCTGCGCCCACCCAGCCACGGCGACAGTTCGTACGGCGCTTCCTCCAGCTCATCCACCAGCGAGCAGCTGCCGCCCTCGCCCAGCTTGGGCACCCGGTAACTGAACAGTTCATCCTCGCTGCGCGGCGCGGCCGGCTGCGCCAACGCGGTTTCCAGCACGGCAACGGCCTGCTGCAGGCTGGCGGCGGAAAGCTCCAGCCCGGCTTGTTCCAGGTAGTTTGCGGCACGAGACATCGGGGACACTCCGGCAAAGTAATTTAGTCGGGTATTATCGCCCGTTTTGGCCGCCGGACTCCAGCCATACCGGGCGCAAGCGCTGCAAAAATCGCGCCGCCACCATGCACAACAGCCAGCGTGCGCCGCATCGGCACAGGCTGGCTGTTGAAAACAGGCAAAAAACGCAAGCGGCCGCCGCCGGCCGCCTCACACCGACTGCAGCAAAGGCTCTTCCTCCAGCCAGGCGTGGTGCTCGACATTGCGGCCAACTAGCCGGTTGCGGCCATTCTGCTTGGCCTGGTACATGCGGGCATCGGCCAGTTTGAGCAGCTGCCGCCAGTCATAACTGCCATCCTCGAACCATTCGGCCACGCCGATGCTGGCGGTGATCGGCTCGCCATCCGGGCGCATGCCCAGACCGCAGCGGCGCAGCCGCGCCAGCGCCCGCATTGCCTGGGCCGAGGTGGTATTGGGCAACAGCAGCAGGAACTCCTCGCCGCCCCAGCGCACCAGCACATCGCCCTTGCGCAGCTCGCCCCCCACCCGCTCGGCCAGGCCTTTCAGCGCCTGGTCACCGACATGGTGGCCGAACTTGTCGTTGATGCTCTTGAAGTGATCGATGTCGATGAAGGCCACGCACAGCGGGCTCTGGCAACGCAGCGCCAGCGTGGCCTGCAGCTCCAGCACTTCCTCGCCGCTGCGACGCGAGAAGGCGCCGGTAAGCGGATCACGCACCGCCTGCTGCACCAGCGCGATCATGAATGCCAGCTGGCTGGTACAGGCCAGCGCCGACACCCCGGCGATCAGCACCTGCAGCCAGAAGCTCCCCCAGAACGACGGCCAATCCACGGTAGTCCATTCCAGCATGCCACCCAGCAGGTGGGCGGACAGCGCCGGCACGGCAAAGCCGATGCATTCGGCCAGCGACAGCGGGAAAATCGCCAGGCCGGCCAGCAGCACGAACGGCAGGAAAGCATAGCCGGTACCGATGGCGGCAGAGATGCCTTCCAGGTTGTGGTTCAGCAACAGCAGATGCGATATCACGTAGAACAGTGACGGAATGGCAAACAGGCAGGCCATGCCGGCCCAGGCCTGCATCAGCGTGGCACTGGCACGGTAATGACGGTAGAGCAGGAAGAACGCGGCCGACGCGATCAGCCGCAGCACCGCCAGCTGCAGGCTAAGCCGCCACGGCAACGCCAGCAGATCCACCACGATCCACAGCGGGGTGAGCACACCAAACAGACAGGCCACCAGCCGCACGCGATTAACAATGATGCGCGCACGACGCCCGTTCATCAGCGGCATATGCCCCTGCGGCGACAGCAACCAACCAGCCTCGCTGTCATTGATCTCGCCAGGCAACATTCCCACCAACTTATGCCACAACTGGCTGGACAAACTGCTCATCGGCCATCCCTCGATTAAGTGGCGGGAATTATCGACATGCTTACCGGATAAAGGGTTTGCCGCAGATCAACCTCCGGGCACTCAAGCACAAACAAAAACGGCATCACAGGAAGTGATGCCGTTGCAGCATGAAAAATGTTGTATCAACCGTACACAAAATGGGCGCGCTTCACATTGCACAGCAGCTCGTAGCTGATGGTGCCGGCCTTGGCCGCCACGTCGTTCACGCTGATGGTATCGCCCCACAGCTCCACTTCACTGCCCACGCCGGCCTGTGGCAGGTCGGTAAGATCCACGGTCATCATATCCATGGATACACGGCCGATTACCTGGCTGTTCGCCCCGTCAATCAGCACCGGGCTGCCGGTAGAGGCCAGCCGCGGGTAGCCGTCGGCATAGCCGCAAGCCATCAGGCCGACACGAGTTGGCCGCGTGGTGACAAAGCTGGCACCGTAGCCCACCGGCTCACCCACTCCCAGCTCGCGCACGCCGAAGATGCGGGTGGACAGCCGCATCACCGGCTTGAGCCCGGCGGCGGACGGGTGGCCATCCGGCAGCGGCGAGGAGCCGTACAGCATGATGCCGGGGCGGCCCCAGTCACGGTGCGCACGCTCGTGGATCATGATGCCGGCGGAGTTGGCCACGCTCACGTCGCCCTCCAGGCCAGCGGTGGCGGCATTGAAGGCGGCAATTTGCGCGTCGGTGGCATCGCAACCCGGCTCATCGGCACGAGCGAAGTGGGTCATCTTCACGATGGCATCCACCTTGCCGCTCTGCAGCAGGCGCTGGTAGGCGGCGGCATAATCGGCCGGAAAGAAACCGGCGCGATGCATGCCGGAGTCCATCTTCAGCCACACGCGGTACGGCTTGTCGGCCGGTGCGGCCAACAGCATCTCCAGCTGCTCGCGGCTCTGCACCACCAGCCACAGGTCGTGCGCCTGCACCTCGGCCAGCTCGGCCGCCTCGAACACGCCTTCCAGCAGCAGGATGGGGCCGGTGATGCCGCCGGCGCGCAGCTGCAGCGCCTCTTCCAGGCAGGCCACGGCAAAGCCGTCGGCAATATCGGCCACCGCCTGCGCACAGCGCACCGCGCCGTGACCGTAGGCATTGGCCTTCACCACCGCCAGCGCACGGCCGCCGTGGCGCTGGCGTGCCAGCAGATAGTTATGACGGAAGTGGTCCAGACGAACATGGGCAATCAGGGGACGCATAGCTGGCTTCTTGGAATCGGTTGGTAACGGACAAGAAAAATCCCGCCGCACAGGGCGGGCCACCGTGCAGCCAGCCACCAGGGGCTGGCCGCAAACATATGACCTTGCTGCGGGGCAGGAACTCAGTACGGGATCAGGCCTTGGCCATTGCCGGGGTCTGCATCGGCACCACCAGGGTCTGGCCCGGCTTGGCATAACGCTGCATGGACAAACCGTCCACGCTGATTTCCGGGCGGGCGCCGACGATCTGGTCAGCCAGCACTTTGCCGGAGCCGGCACACATGGTCCAGCCCAGGGTACCGTGGCCGGTATTCAGCGACAGGTTGGCAAAGCGGGTGCCGCCGATGATCGGGGTGCCATCCGGGGTCATCGGACGCAGGCCAGTCCAGAACTCGGCGCGGGACACATCGCCGCCATCCGGATACAGATCGGTTACCACCATTTCCAGCGTGGCGCGACGCTTCGGGTTCAGGCTCAGGTCGAAGCCGGCCAGCTCGGCCATGCCGCCAACGCGGATGCGGTCATCAAAGCGGGTAATGGCGATCTTGTAGGTTTCATCCAGCACGGTGGAGGTCGGCGCACCCTTGGCATTGGTGATAGGCACGGTCAGCGAGTAGCCCTTCACCGGGTAGACCGGGATATTGATGCCCAGGGTCTTCACCATGTCACGCGAGTAGCTGCCGGTAGCCACCACATAGTGGTCGGCAGTCAGCATCTCGCCTTCCACGCGCACGCCGGTCACCTTGTCGCCATAGGTTTCAATACCGTCGATGCTCTTGCCCCACAGGAACTTCACCCCCAGCTCGGCACACATGTCGGCCAGCAGAGTGGTGAACAGCTGGCAGTCACCGGTATCGTCGTTCGGCAGGCGCAGACCGCCCTTGAGCTTGTGCTTGGTCTTGGCCAGCGCCGGCTCGATGCGGGCACAGCCATCGGCGTCCAGCACCTGGTATTCCACGCCGCATTCCTTCAGCACCTCGATGTCCTTGCCCATGGCGTCCACCTGCTGCTGGCTGCGGAACAGCTGCAGGGTGCCACCGTTGCGGCCTTCGAAGTTGATGCCGGTCTCGGCCACCAGCTCGCGGATCTTGTCACGGCTGTACTCGGCCAGGCGCATCATGCGGCCCTTGTTGACGTTGTAATCCTTGTGATTGCAGTTGGCGAACATGCGCGCCATCCACTCCCACTGGTAGGTGCTACCATCCACGCGAATTGCCAGCGGCGCGTGTTTCTGGAACAGCCACTTGAGCGCTTTCATCGGAATGCCCGGCGCGGCCCACGGTGCGGCGTAGCCCGGAGAGATCTGGCCGGCGTTGGCAAAGCTGGTTTCCAGTGCCGGGCCCGGTTGACGCTCGACCACGGTCACATCCACACCGGCCTTGGCCAGATACCATGCAGTGGAAATACCAACGACACCACCACCCAATACGATGACTTTCATGCGCTCCTCCGGGACCTTTCTCCGCGGGCAACCCCGCTTGCTTGCTGTGTGTGTTTGCCGTCTAGACGGCGATCAGTGATTTTGCGTAGTATATTGAGAGATAAGCAGTTTTTTTCACTTACTTTTACTATATACGTAGTGACTTTTCTTTAAAAAATTGAAAAATCCAGTGAAATCGCAACGCACAATAAACACAAGCCAGCGCCAGCTTGACCGCACCGATCTGAAGATCCTGCAGCACCTGCAGGCCAATGCCCGCATCTCGATGACCGAGCTGGCCGACAAGGTGGGCCTGTCCACCACACCGTGCACCGAACGGGTGCGCCGGCTGGAGCGCGATGGCGTGATCGAGGGCTACCACGCCCGCCTCAACCCGCAGGCACTGGGCGCCAGCCTGCTGGTATTCGTGGAGATCAAGCTGTCCGCCAAATCCGGCGACATCTTCGATGCCTTCCGCCGCGAGGTGCAGAAGCTGCCGGATGTACTGGAATGCCACCTGGTATCCGGCGAGTACGACTACCTGCTCAAGGTGCGGCTGCCGGACATGTCCATGTACCGCAAAGTGCTGGGCGACATCCTGCTCAAGCTGCCGCAGGCCAACGAGTCGCGCAGCTACGTGGTAATGGAAGAGGTGAAAGAGACCGCCATCCTGCCGCTGGGCAACTAGCGCGCACCAAAGCGGCGCAAGCCACTGATCACGCACCGTTTTATCGCCAACAAGGCACCAAAATCGCCCCGCCATTGGCATAAACCCTGCTTTGGTGCCGGATATTGCCGCTGGCACCGAAATTGCTCATGAACGCCCCAAGATCACGCATAACAACGGGACGCTCTCATGACTGCCACTTCCCCCAACGATGTCCTCTTCCTGCTGCTGGGCGCGGTGATGATCCTGGCCATGCATGCCGGCTTCGCCTTTCTGGAGCTTGGCACGGTGCGCAAGAAAAGCCAGGTCAACGCGCTGGTAAAAATCCTTACCGACTTTGCCGTCTCCGCCATCGCCTACTTCTTCGTGGGCTACAGCGTGGCCTACGGCGTGAATTTCCTTGGCGATGTAGACCACATCAGCCAGCACAACGGCTACGAACTGGTGAAATTCTTCTTCCTGCTCACCTTTGCCGCCGCCATTCCGGCCATCGTCTCCGGCGGCATTGCCGAGCGAGCGAAGTTTCACCCACAGTCCGCCGCCACCTTCCTGCTGGTGGGCCTGGTGTACCCATTCTTTGAGGGCATCGCCTGGAATGGCCACTTCGGCGTGCAGGACTGGCTTGCGGCCAACCTGGGCGCGCCGTTCCACGACTTTGCCGGCTCGGTGGTGGTACACGCGGTAGGCGGCTGGATCGGTCTCGCCGCCGTGCTGCACCTGGGCGCGCGCCGTGGCCGCTACAGCAAGGAAGGCCGCGTGGCCGCGCACCCGCCTTCCTCCATCCCCTTCCTGGCGCTGGGCGCCTGGATCCTGATCGTGGGCTGGTTCGGCTTCAACGTGATGAGCGCGCAGAAGATCGCCGGCATCTCCGGCCTGGTGGCCATCAACTCGCTGATGGCCATGGTGGGCGGCACCCTCACCGCGATGTGGCTGGGCAAGAACGACCCCGGCTTCATCCACAACGGCCCGCTGGCGGGCCTGGTGGCCGTGTGCGCCGGCTCCGACATCATGCATCCGATCGGCGCGCTGGCAGTGGGCGGCGTGGCCGGTGCCATGTTCGTGTGGCTGTTCACCCTGACGCAGAACCGCTGGAAGATCGACGACGTGCTGGGCGTATGGCCGCTGCACGGCCTGTGCGGCGCCTGGGGCGGCGTGGCAGCCGGCATCTTTGGCCAGGGCTGGCTGGGCGGCCACGGCGGCGTGAGCTTCGGCGCACAGTTGATCGGCACCGCAGCCGGCATCGCCATCGGCTTTGGCGGCGGCTACCTGGTGTATGGCCTGCTCAAGCGCACCGTGGGCATCCGCCTGAGCGACGAAGAGGAATTCAACGGCGCCGACCTGTCGATACACCAGATCACCGCCACCCCGGAGCGGGAAACCAACTGGTAAGGGCGCCTGACAGGGAACAATTAAGTCTGTCGGGCATGAACAAATGAAAAAGGGAGCTGGGCTCCCTTTTTCGTTACTTCCACTCTTCAGCATTGCACCGACAAACTGGAAAAGTGATGAGCGATACAGAAATCATCCCGCTGGAGCACCGCACCCAAAAGGTCGGGACAATCCGGGCACTCGCTCAAAGGCCACTTCCTGTGACCCTTTCACAAGGTGCACTTGGAGCCCGACCTGGACAGCCCCGGCTCCAGCAGGCAATCCTGTCCTATGGTTGGCCGCAAGCTGGTAACGCGCAGACGGGCCGGCTTAACGCTTGCCGGCCGCCTCTTCTCGCCGGCGCTTGGCCTCTTCCAGCAGGTAGACCTGGTAGTCGTCCAGATCGCCCGCGAAATCGCTGACCCCGCCACGCGACACCATCCAGAATTCGTCGCACACCGCACGCAGCAACGCCCGGTCGTGGCTGACCAGCATCACCGAGCCTTCGAACTCGTTCAGCGCCACGCTCAGCGCCTCGCGGGTGGCGAGGTCCAGATGGTTGGTCGGTTCATCCAGCAGCAGCAGGTTTGGCCGCTGCCACACGATCATGCACAGCACCAGCCGCGCCTTCTCGCCGCCGCTCATGCTGCCGACCGGCTGCTTCACCATGTCGCCGCTGAAGTTGAAGGTGCCGAGGAAATTGCGCAGCCCCTGCTCGCGGCAATCGTTGGCCGACGGCCGCATCGCCGCCGGGGTGTCGCGCACCAGACGGAACATGTGCTGCAGCGGATCGTCCTCCGGCCGCAGCACGTCCAGCTCCTGCTGCGAGAAGTAGCCGATATTGAGCCCCTTGCCGCGAATGATCTCGCCTCCGACCGCCTGCAGCGCCTCGGCCACGGTTTTCACCAGCGTCGATTTGCCCTGGCCGTTGGCACCGAGAATGCCGATACGCTGCCCGGCCAGCACGGTGCGGTTCACATTGCGCACGATCACCGTCGGCGGCGTATCTTCCGGCGCGCCCTCCGGCGCCGGATAGCCGAACACCGCGCCGGTCATAGCCAGCATCGAGTTCGGCAAGCTCTGCGGCTCCTTGAATTCGAACTGGAACTCGGCATCGGCCAGCACCGGCGCGATCTTCTCCATCCGCTCCAGCGCCTTGACCCGGCTCTGCGCCTGCTTCGCCTTGCTGGCCTTGGCCTTGAAGCGATCGATGAACTTCTGCAGGTGCGCCATCTTTTCCTGCTGCTTGGCCTGCGCCGCCTGCTGCAGAACCAGCTGTTCTGCACGCATGTCCTCGAACTTGCTGTAATTGCCGCCGTAGCGCACCAGCTTGGCATTGTCGACGTGCAGCGTCACGTTGGTGACGGCATCGAGGAATTCGCGGTCATGGCTGATCACCACCATGGTGCCGGCGTACTGCTTCAGCCACGCTTCCAGCCATACCAGCGCGTCCAGATCCAGGTGGTTGGTCGGCTCGTCCAGCAGCAGCAGATCGGACGGGCACATCAGCGCACGCGCCAGTTGCAGCCGCATGCGCCAGCCGCCGGAAAAGCTGTTCACCGGCTGCTGCAGTTCGGCGACGCTGAAACCCAGCCCGAGAATCAGCGCTTGTGCCCGTGCCGGCGCGTCGTGGGCACCGGCATCGTTGAGCGCGGTATAGGCGTGCGCCATGCGCATGTAGTCTTCGCCTGCCTCGGCCTCGGCCACCTCCTGCTGCGCGGCGAGCAGGGTGGTATCGCCTTCGATCACAAACTCGGTCGCCGTCTGCGCCGTTTCCGGCATGTCCTGCGCCACCTGCGACATGCGCCACTGCGACGGGATCGACACATCGCCGCCGTCTTCGTGCAGCGAGCCGTTCAGCACCGCGAACAGCGAGGATTTGCCGGCGCCGTTGCGGCCGACCAGGCCGACTTTCTCGCCGGGATTGAGCGTCACCGACGCGTTGTCGAGCAGGACTTTGGTGCCGCGGCGCAGGGCCACGTTTTTCAGAATGATCATGGGAAGCGCCGTGCGGCGGCAGAAAACAGGTTACGCCGCGACCGGCGACAAGGCGGGAAGACGACAGGCAATGCGGCCAACGTTGGCCGCACCGGGACAGGGAGCCGTCACATGCTGCAAAGCAATAAAAACGGCGCGGCGCAGATGGTAACACGCCCCTACGTGTTCCAAAGGGGAAGAAAGCTGACGTTCGGTGCCGGCAACTGAGAAATGGCCGGTGTGTGACTCTAAGCAGACGCTCAGGACAAATGGGGGGCGCCTCGAAAAACCCGGATTTTTAAGCGAGACAAGGCGCGAACGAAAAATTTCTACGCAGCATATATTTGATATGTAAGGAGAAATTTTTCGTGAGCAACACAGTATCGCGACGAAAGCTGGAGTTTTTCGAGGTGCCCTGGGGTAACAGACCGCCTTGGCCGCTTAGCACGAATTGGCCGTAAGGCAGGTTTCGGTGCATGGCAGTCACCTGAATGGCCGCCGCAGAGGAATCCTGACCGGATGCAACCTCCCCCGCCACCCTACGACTGCTGCAGATGGGTCATATCCTTGCTGACCCGCTTCAGGTGCTGCTCGACATAAAAAGCGGCCGCCTGCTCGTCACCATCGACGATGGCCTCGTAGATCAGCCGGTGTTCCGCAACATACAGCTCGATGCGCGCGGCGTCGTAGATGCCGTCATCGCGCAAGCGCTGCCACAGCGGCTGCTCCATGCTGCTGGCGATCTGGTCTGCAATTCTTACCAGTAACCCATCACCGGTCATCACGGCCAACTCGCGGTGGAACAGACGGTCCGATTCGCTCCACAGCAGTTGCTGCTGCGGGTCGTCAATATCCTTGACCCGCGCCATCGCCGCCAGCAGCTGCTCGGCCACCGGGCTGCGTCGCGACTTGCGCGCCGCCATGCGGGCAATCGCCGGCTCCAGCATCAGCCGCACTTCCAGCATGGCAACCGGGCTGTCGTCGGTGCGCTCACGTAGCTGCCCCGCATCGGCCGGTCTCCCCGGCAGTTCCTTGCATACATAGGTGCCAGAACCACGGCGGGTTATAACCAGTGCCTCGTTCTGCAGCGCGCCGATTGCCTCGCGCACGGCGGGGCGGCTCACACCAAACAGGGTGGCCAGCTCGCGCTCGGAGGGCAGCCGCGACTCGGGCGCATAGTCTCCAGCATAAATCCGGGCCCGAATCTGTTCGGCCACCTGTTCGTACACCAGCTGGGCACGAAACGGCTGGTTCGGCTCTTCCTGCACGGCAAACTCCTTGCTTGCGATTGTTGCAAAACTGGTCAACAGTCACCCGCAATGTGGCAACTTTTAAAAACCAGTTTTGCAAACCACTCGATCAAACGGTAAAAATATTTACCAGAAACCAGATATTGGTAAGTATATCAGCCCAGCGGGGCATGAGCAGCCCACGCTAAGCGGCCCGCCACGCTCGTCTTCAGCCATTGGAAGCCCCACATGCAGAACCTATCCGTTCTTTCGCCACAGCAGACCGCCGAGCTGCTGCCGTACAACGCGCTGTGCGAAGACATCGCGCAGGCGGCACGGGATTACCAGGCCGGGCAGATACATTGCCCGGAACGGCAAGTGCTGCCCCTGCAGGACAGCGCCGTCCTGCTGTCGATGCCGGCCACCACGCACGACATCGGCATTCACAAGCTGGTCAACGTGTGCCCGGGCAATCAGCGCATAGGCTTGCCGACCATCCAGGGGATCGTCAGCGTTTATGACGCTGCCTCCGGCAGCCCGCGCCTGCTGCTGGACGGTCCCACGGTAACCGCCCGCCGCACCGCCGCAGTTACCCTGCTGGCCATGCGCCGGCTACTGCCGGCAGCACCCGGACACATTGCGGTATTCGGCTGCGGCAAGCAGACCTCCGCGCACCTGGAAGCATTTGCCGACCAGTACCCGGGCATGCGGGTGGATGTACACGGCCGCTCGCAACAGCAGGTTCGCGACTTTATCGAGCGCCACCGCGCCCTGCCGCTGCAGCTGCTGGCTGGCGGCCAGGCGGTAGACGATGCGGCCGAGGTGGTGGTTACCCTCACCACGAGCAAGACACCGGTGTACACCCAGGCAGCACAGGCCAATCGCCTGCTTGTCGGCGTCGGCGCCTTCAAGCCGGACATGGTCGAGTATGGCGCTACCCCGGTTCATGGCAGCACGATCTATATCGATGACACGATCGGCGCGCGTCACGAGGCCGGCGACCTGATCCAGGCCGGCATCGACTGGAACACGGTGCAGTCGCTAGCCGACGCAGGCGTTGCGCCCATCGACTTCACCCGCCCACGCCTGTTCAAGAGCGTTGGCACCGGCGCCTGGGACCTGGCCGCAGCACGCTGCGCATTGCGGGTGCTCGGCAAGGGCGCTGGCTAGGGCCAGCGCCTGAAGAGCGCTGTTTGGCCACACCGGGGCGCTGGCACGGCACCGAGATGCCGCCAGCCAGCGCCGCTCACTGCCCCCCTTCGCACGACGCGGCGCCACGCCCGCACTTGACCTGGCGCATTGCCGCTGGGAATCCATCACTTATAAATAACCTAGCAATCCACCCCTGCCGTTGTACTCAGGCCGTACGCCGCCTGGAGATGATCGATGTCTGACGACAAACAGCCGATGGGCCAGACCCGTATCCACAAGACCGGCACGCAACAACCCGCACCGCATCTGGCAAGCTACGAACAGGCGGCGGCGCAGTTCCGCTGGGACGATGCGGCCAACTTGCTGGATGGCCTGCCGGGCGGCGCGGGACTGAACATCGCCTACGAGGCGGTAGACCGCCACCTGGCGCATGGCCGCGGCGACAAGACCGCCTTGCGCTGGCTGGGGCGCAATGGCGAGCGGCGCGAGCTGAGCTATGCCGGGCTGGCACAGGCCAGCAACCGCTTTGCCAACGCGCTGCACAGTCTGGGGGTACAGCCGGGCGAAGGCGTGTTCGTGCTGATGGGCCGCCTGCCGGAGCTGTACGTGGCGCTGCTGGGCGCGCTCAAGGCGCGCTGCGTGGTGACGCCGCTGTTCTCGGCCTTCGGCCCGGAGCCTATCGCCACCCGCGCCGAGATGGGCGATGCGCGCGTGCTGGTAACCACGCCGGAGCTGTACCTGCGCAAGGTGCAGGGTCTGCGCCAGCGGCTACCCGGCCTGCGGCATGTAATCGTGGTGGGCGAGGCGCCAGCCGGTGATGCCAGCCTGCACAGCTGGGCCGCGCTGGTGGATGCGGCCAACCCGGACTACGCCATCGCGCCCACCGACCCGGAGTCTGTCAGCCTGCTGCACTTCACCAGCGGCACCACCGGCAAGCCCAAGGGCGCCATGCACGTGCATGCGGCGGTGCTGGCGCATGCGGTGACCGGCCGCTACGCGCTGGATCTGCACGATGATGATGTGTTCTGGTGTACCGCCGACCCCGGCTGGGTAACCGGTACCAGCTACGGCATCATCGCACCGCTGGTCTGCGGCGTGACCAATGTGGTGGTGGAGGCAGAATTCGACGCGCAGAGCTGGTATGGCGTGCTGGCCAGCGAGCGCGTGACGGTGTGGTACACCGCGCCCACCGCCATCCGCATGATGATGAAACTGGGCGCCGCGGCGCTGCAGGGCTACGACCTGTCGGCGCTGCGCTTCATGGCCAGCGTGGGCGAGCCGCTGAACCCGGAGGCGGTGCTGTGGGGGCAGCAGGCGTTCGGCCTGCCGTTCCATGACAACTGGTGGCAGACCGAGACCGGCGGCATCATGATCGCCAACTACGCCGCCATGGACATCAAGCCCGGCTCCATGGGCAAGCCGCTGCCCGGCATCACCGCAGCCATCGTGCAGCGCGACAGCAGCGGCCTGCGACTGATCGACTCGCCGGATACCGACGGCGAGCTGGCGCTGAAAACACCGTGGCCATCGATGATGCGCGGCTACCTGCACGAGGACGAGCGCTACCGCAAATGCTTTGTCGACGGCTGGTATCTGACCGGCGATCTGGCGCGGCGAGATGCCGATGGCTACTACTGGTTTGTTGGCCGCGCCGATGACGTGATCAAGTCGTCCGGCCACCTGATCGGCCCGTTCGAGGTGGAAAGCGCGCTGCTGGAGCACCCGGCGGTGGCCGAGGCCGGGGTGATCGGCATTCCCGACCCGATGGCCGGCGAGGTGGTGAAGGCCTTCGTGGCGCTCAAGCCCGGTTTTGCCCCGGACGAGGCGCTGCGCAACGAGCTCTTGGGCCATGCCCGCAAGCGGCTGGGCGCGGCGGTGGCGCCCAAGCAGATCGAGTTCCGCAACAACCTGCCCAAGACCCGCAGCGGCAAGATCATGCGTCGGCTGCTGAAGGCGCGCGAGCTGGGGCTGCCGGAGGGCGATCTTTCCACCCTGGAAAGCGACGAAAAGTGAGGGCCGGGCGATGAGCGACAAACTGCACCTGGATCGCGCCAGCCTGCACCAGCTGTATCGGCAGATGCAGCGCATCCGCCGCTTCGAGGCTCGTTGCGTTGCCCTGTACCAGGCGCAGCAGATACGCGGCTTTCTGCACCTGTACGACGGTCAGGAGGCGGTGGCGGTGGGCGTCACTTCGGCACTGGACGCTGGCGATGCGGTGCTGGCCACCTACCGCGAACACGGCCACGCGCTGGCCAGGGGGGTACCGATGGACGCGCTGATGGCGGAGATGCTGGGCAAAGAGCAAGGCTGCTGCCGTGGACGCGGCGGCTCCATGCACATCTTCGACCAGGCGCGGCGCTTCTATGGCGGCAATGCCATTGTCGGCGGCGGGCTGCCGCTGGCGGTGGGCATCGCCATGGCGGACAAACAGCTGCGCCCGGGGGCGGTGACGGTGTGCTTCTTTGGCGAGGGCGCGGTGGCTGAGGGGGCATTTCACGAGAGCCTGAACCTGGCGGCGTTGTGGCAGTTGCCGCTGCTGTTCGTGTGCGAAAACAACCTGTACGCCATGGGTGTGCCGCTAGCGGATTCGGATGCCGAGCCGGAGGTCTACCGCAAGGCGGCCGCCTACCGCGTGGCCGCGGCACAGGTGGATGGCATGGACCTGGTGAAGGTGGCGGCGGCGGCCAGGCTGGCGGTGGCGGAGCTGCGTGCCGGGCGCGGCCCCTACCTGCTGGAGTGCCGCACCTATCGCTACCGCGCGCATTCCATGTTCGATACCCAGGCCTACCGCGGCAAGGACGAGGTGGACAAGTGGCGCCAGCTGGACCCGATCGCCCGGCTGCAGGACTGGCTGCTGGCCAACCGGCAGATCAGCGCGGAAGAACTTTGCCGCATCGATGCCGACATCAGCGCCGAGATCGACGCGGCGGTGGCATTTGCCGAGGCCGGTACGCCGGAACCGCTGGCCGAGCTGACACGCTTCGTGCTGATGGACAGCGTGGTGCAGGAGCAAACGCCATGAGCCGCATCACCTATCGCGAAGCCTGCCGCCAGGCGATTCGCGCCGCACTGCTGGCCGACCCGCGCTGCTTTGTCATGGGCGAGGACGTTGGCCGCTACGGCGGCTGCTACGCGGTAACCAAGGGCTTGCTGGAGGAGTTCGGCCCGCAGCGCATCCGCGATACCCCGCTGGCCGAGAACGGTATTGCCGGCGCCGGCGTGGGTGCGGCGCTGGCCGGGCTGCGGCCGATTGTCGAAATCATGACCTGCAACTTCAGCCTGCTGGCGCTGGACCAGATCATGAACAACGCCGCCAGCCTATCGCACATGTCGGGTGGGCAGTTCGCCGTGCCGCTGGTGATCCGCATGGCCACCGGCGGCGGCCGCCAGTTGGCGGCGCAGCACTCGCACAGCCTGGAAGGCTGGTATGCGCACATTCCGGGGCTGAAAGTGCTGGTGCCGGCCACGGTGGAAGACGCCCGCCACATGTTGGCCGCAGCGCTGGCCGACCCCAACCCGGTACTGATTTTCGAGCACATCGTGCTGTACAACGCCGAAGGCGAGCTGGATGAGGCAGTCAGTGCCGTGGATATCGAGCATGCCAAAGTGCGCCGCAGCGGCACCGACATCAGCCTGGTGACCTATGGCAACAGCCTGCCAAAATGCCTGGTCGCCGCCGAAGAGCTGGCTCGCGCCGGCATCCAGGCCGAGGTGATCGACCTGCGCGTGCTGCGGCCGCTGGACAGCGCCACCGTTATCGCATCGGTGAACCGCACCCACCGCTGCCTGATCGTGGACGAAGGCTGGCGCAGCGGCTCCATCTCCGCCGAAATCGCCGCCCGGCTGGCCGACGAGGCGTTATACGAACTGGATGCGCCAGTGCGGCGGGTGTGCAGCGCCGAAGTACCGGTGCCCTACGCGGCGCATATGGAAACCGCGGCGCTGCCGCAGGTGGCGGACATCGTGGCGGCCGCCCGCGCGCTGCTGCAGCCGGCGGGGTAGCGCGATATGGCCGATTTTCTGATGCCCTCGCTGGGCGCCGACATGGAGACCGGCAAGCTGGTGCAGTGGCTGGTGAAGGCGGGAGATCGCGTCAAATCCGGCGACGTGGTGGCGGTGGTGGAAACCCACAAGGGCGCCATCGACGTGGAAATATTCCTTGATGGTGTCATCAGCAATCTGGCCGCGCTGGATCAGGAGGTACCGGTAGGCACCGTGCTGGCTACGGTGCAGCAGCCCGGTGAAGTGGCGCAAACCGTGGCGCCAGCTGCACCGGCAGTTGTTGCCGCGCTGGTGCCAGCCACGGCAGCCGCCAGCCCCGCGGCCGCCGGCCTTGCGGCCAACGTTGGCCGCATGCGCATCAGCCCGGCAGCGCGGCGGCGGGCGCAGCAGCTTGGCGTGGACGTGGCGACACTGGCGGGAACTGGCGAGGGCGGCGCCATCTGCCTGCGCGATGTCGAGGCTACTGCCGCCCGACAGCCGACGGCTCCGGCACAAGGCAGCGAGCCACATCGCGGTTTCGACCCGGCGCAGATGCGGCTGGCCATTGCCGCAGCCATGGGCCGCTCCAAGCGCGAGATTCCGCATTACTACCTTAGCGACAGCATCGACTTCACCGCCGCCGCGCAGTGGTTGGCCGCTTGGAATGCCGGGCAGCCGCCGGAGCAGCGCCTGCTGGCAGCGGTGCTGCTGTTGAAGGCATGTGCCAAGGCGCTGCAGGCCTACCCGCAGTTCAACGGTTTTTACCGGGATGGCGGCTTTCACGCCGGCCAGGGCCTGCATATCGGCTGGGCCATTGCCTTGCGCGGCGGCGGGTTGATCGCCCCGGCCATCCACCATGTAGACCGCTTGAGCCTGCCGCAGCTGATGGCCGCCATGCGCGAGCTGGTGCAGCGGGCCAGGGCCGGCGGCCTGCGCAGCTCGGAGCTGGGCGACCCGAGCATTACCGTTACCAACCTGGGCGAGCGCGGCGCCGAAAGCGTGCTGGGTGTGATCTACCCGCCGCAAGTGGCCATCATCGGCTTCGGCCGGGTACAGCAGCGGCCATGGGTGCTGGACGGGCAACTGGCGGTACGCGAGGTGCTGAGTGTCAGCCTGGCGGCGGACCACCGCGTGACCGACGGCCACCTGGGCGGGCAGCTGCTGGCCGCCATCAACGAAGCACTGCAACACCCGGACACCTTGTGAGCACGGGTACAGGAGAACAGGCATGAACAGGGATGAAGTCATGGCGCTGGTGGCCAGCGTACTGGCCCGCATCGCCCCGGAGGCCGAGCTGGCCGGCGTGGGCGACAGCGAGGACCTGCGCGCGGCACTGGATCTGGATTCGATGGATTTTCTTAACCTCATCATTGGTCTGAGCAAGGGTAGCGGGCAGGACATACCGGAGAAAGACTACCCCCGGCTGTTCACGCTGCAGGGAATTGTGACTTACCTGGCGCAGTAGCTGCGCCATTACCGTGCCATGGCACGGCGGCCGGGTGTGTACTGCCGTCGACTGCACAACAAGCAGCGACAAGGACATGACTCAGGTACCCAGCATGAGCTTTTCGACAGGCACTACTGCCGGTGACAACCCGGGACACAGTAGCAAAGGATTATCCAGCGTCCTGTGGTCGGTTGAGACCCGGCTCAGGCTGGCGGATTCCCTGTTCATCAATTCCGACGAAGGGATATGCATTACCGATCTGTCCGAAGTCATCATCGATGTGAACCCTACCCTGTGCGCCCTGACCAGCTATGACCGCGCCGAACTGATCGGCAACACCCCGCGCATATTTTCATCGCAGTTACACGACAAGGCATTTTTCTCCGCGCTGTGGCACACCCTGCTGACCAAAGGACAATGGCGGGGAGAAGTCTGGAACCGGCATCGCGATGGATCGCTCTACGCTGTCCGGCTGAATATTTCCGCCGTCTATGACCAGAACCAGAATATCTCGCACTTTGTCGGCATCCTGGCCGACATTACCGAGCAGAAGCTGCTTATGCAGTCGTTGGAGAAGAATGCCAATTTCGACCCCCTGACCGGGCTGCCCAATCGGCTGCTGTTCAACGACCGCCTGCACCTGGCGCTGGCCCAGGCCGACCGGACCAGCACCATGCTGGCGGTCTGCTTTCTGGACCTCGATGGCTTCAAGGCAATCAATGATGCCCACGGACACCAGACGGGTGACCTGGTGCTACAGGCCGTAGCCAGCCGTATGGCGTCGAACGTGCGCAGTGGTGACACCATCGCCCGCCTGGGGGGAGATGAATTCATCATCCTGCTGTGGGGGCTGCAACAGGCCAGCGAGTGCCGGCAGATGCTGGAGCGGCTGCAACAGGCCATTTGTCAGCCAGTGCTGTTGCCGCGGCTGACGCTTGTCCCGGCGGTGAGCATTGGCGTTGCCATCTACCCTGCCGATGCACAGACTACCGAGCAACTGCTGGCCCTGGCGGATACCGCCATGTACCGCGCCAAGGCGGCTGGGGGTAACCGCATAGCCTACTACCAGGCCTGAGTCGGCACCGGCAGGCACAGGCCGGCACGGCCCGCGCGACGGGCTGGGCTAGACTGAAGGGTGCATCGGAAACAGGCAAAGCCGGTTCACCCACTACAGGAGGCCACTGATGCGTACCGCCACCCGAATGGAAAATGACGCCATGGGCACGGTTGCCGTGCCGGCCGAGGCCTTGTGGGGCGCGCAGACCCAGCGCTCCCTGGCGCATTTCAGCATTTCCACCGAACAGATGCCCGCCGCGCTGCTCATGGCGCTGGCGCGGGTAAAGCTGGTGAGCGCGCGGGTAAACGCCAGCCTCGGCCAGCTGCCGGAGTCCGTTGCCGGCGCCATCATTGCCGCCGCCGGCGAAGTGCTGGCGGGCAAGCACCCACAGGCGTTTCCGCTGTCGGTGTGGCAGACCGGCTCCGGCACGCAAAGCAATATGAACATGAACGAGGTGCTGGCCAACCGTGCCTCCGAGCTGCTGGGAGCCGGACGCGGCGCCGCGCGCTGCGTGCACCCCAACGATCAGGTCAACCTTGGCCAGTCTTCCAACGATATCTTCCCCACGGCCATGCATGTGGCCGCCGCCAGCGAACTGCATGCCAGGCTGCTGCCAAGTCTGCAGGCACTGCAAGCCACCCTGGACGGCAAGTCACAGGACTTCGCCGCCATCGTCAAGATCGGGCGCACACACCTGCAGGATGCCGTACCGCTGACACTAGGCCAGGAGGTTTCCGGCTGGGTGGCGCAGCTGCAGCATGCCGAGCAAGCGGTACGCAGCAGCATGGATGCGCTGTACGAGCTGGCGGCTGGCGCAACCGCGGTGGGCACCGGCTTGAACACCCACCCCAGGTTTGGGGCCGAGCTCGCCGCCGGCCTTGCAGCGGACACCGGCCTGCCGTTTCGCTGTGCGGCCAACCGCTTTGCCGCGCTGGCCGGACATGATGCCCTGGTCAGCGCGCACGGCGCGCTGAAGACCCTGGCGGTAGCGCTGATGAAAATTGCCAACGATGTGCGCTGGCTGGCATCCGGGCCACGTTGCGGCCTGGGTGAGCTGCTGCTGCCGGAGAACGAGCCGGGCAGCTCGATCATGCCCGGCAAGGTGAACCCCACGCAGTGCGAAGCCCTGACCATGGTCTGCTGCCAGGTGCTGGGCAATGATGTGGCGCTGAATATCGGCGGCGCCTCCGGCAACTTCGAGCTAAATGTCTACAAGCCATTGATCATCCACAATTTTCTGCAGAGCGTGCGGCTGCTGGCTGACGCGATGGCAAGTTTCGATACGCACTGCGCGCGCGGCATCACTGCCAACCGGGCGCGCATCTACGAACTGCTTGCCCGTTCGCTGATGCTGGTAACCGCACTGAGCCCGCACATCGGATACGACCATGCGGCCGAGATCGCCAAGCACGCCCACGCCGAGGGGCTGACGCTGCGCGAGGCGGCTCTCGCCAGCGGCTATGTCAGCGCGGCGCAGTTCGATGCCTGGGTACGCCCGGAGCAGATGGTATGAAGCCCCCTGCCTCTTTAGCCGGCGGGAAGGCGCGGCCCAGGCAGGAATGAAAATGCCGTTCACTGTCGGCAGTGAACGGCATTTGGCATGGCAGCGGCAGCAAGCGCTCAGGTACGGAACAGGTTCACCTCGTCGCGCAGGGAGTTGGCCAGGCCACTCATCTGCTGCGCGGTGTCCGCCGAGCGGTTGGCCGCATCGTTGCTGACGCCGGCCAGGGTGGCCACCTGCTCTACCTGGGCCACGATCTGCTCCACGCTGGCACGCTGTTCCAGCAGCCGCTGGTGGATCTGCGTCACCACCGCCATGGTTTCCTGCGAGGCACCCAGGATGCTGTCGATGGCGTGGCGCGCCTCGCCGGTAATGGCGGCGCCATTGGCCGCCAGCGTTACCGACTGGCGCATGGCGTCCACCGCGCAGCCGGTGGCACTCTGCATGGAGTTGATCTTGCCGGAGATCTCGCCGGTGGCGGCACTGGTGCGCTCGGCCAGCTTGCGCACTTCGTCGGCCACCACGGCAAAGCCGCGGCCGAATTCGCCGGCGCGCGCGGCCTCGATGGCAGCATTCAGCGCCAGCAGGTTGGTCTGCTCGGCAATATCGTGAATCACGTTGATGATGGTGGAAATCTGCTGCGCGCTGTCTTCCAGGCTATGCAGGCTGCCGGCGGCGGCATCCAGCGTGCCGGAAATGCGGTTCACCTCCTCCACCGCCGCCACCAGGCTGCGGCTGCCCTGGGTAGCTGCCTCGCCGGAGGCGTTGGCCGCACGGCTGGCCTCGCTGGCCACGTGCTCGATCTGCTGCACGCTGTCTTCCAGCTGGCGGCCAAGGCCGTGCATCAGCGTGGCGCTTTCGCGCTGCTCGCCGGAGGAGTTCGCGGCCGCCGCGGCCTTGTCGGCCAGTTCGCGCGCCGCCAGCTCCAGGTCGGTGGCGTGGGCGCTGGTGCGGTTCAGCGCGTGGCGGAAATTCTCCAGCAGGCTGTTGATGGCGTCGGCCACCTCGCCCACTTCGTCACGCCGCGCTACCTGGATGCGCCGGGTCAGGTCATGGCTGTCGCGCACCTCACCCACATCGCGCACCAGCAGACGCACCGGGCGCCCCACCAGCCGGCCGGTCAGCAGCCACAGCGCCAGCGACATCAGCACCAGCAGCAGCACGCAGCCGCCCATCAGACCCTGCAGCAGCAGGCGGTTGTCGCGCTGCAGCTCGCTGGCCAGCTCGTCGCTGACGATCAGCCAGCCCCAGGCATCCAGCCGCTGCCAGCTCAGCATGTGTTCCACCGGCTTGCCGTTGTCGTCCGGCAGCGTCACGGCCAGGCTGCCCTGCTTGCTGTCCAGGATGTCTTTCAGGAATGGCTGGCCCTTGCTGTCCAGCGCCTTGTCGATGCCGCGGCCGGACAGTTTGTGATGCAGCACGAAGCGGCCATAGTCACGGCTGCCCTTGTTGACGTCGATAATCTGGATATGGCCGGACTCGCCGATGTGTACCTTGGTCAGGCGTGCCAGCAGGCCGCCCACCCCTTCGCTGGCACCCAGTGCCACCGAGGTGGCGCCCACTACCTGGCCCTGCTCGTCCTTGATCGGGCTGTAGCTGACCACGTATTCCTTGTCATACAGCACCATCTTGCCCTGGTAGGGCATGCCCTTCAGCAGCCGCTCATAGGCAATGCTGCCGCGTTCCAGCTTGCTGCCCACTGCCCGCTTGCCATCAGCTGTCAGCAAGGAGGTGGAAATGCGGATGAAATCATCGCCCTGGCGCAACAGCACCGCCGCCGGGTTGCCGCTGCGCACGGCAAACTCGCCGGCCAGGTCGTGATTGTTGTTCAGCACCATCTCGCCGGACTTGAGCACCGGCAGCGCGCCGGCCCCCTCCACCTCGGCGGTCTGGCCTGCCACCAGCTGCATGGCGCCAGGAAAGCTGGCCACGAACATGCGCTCGAACTGCGACGCGGAAATCTTCAGCGCATCGTCAAAGCCCTCGATCATGTTTACCGACTGGCTGATCAGCTGCTGCTGCACCCCCTGGGTGCGTGCCAGCAGCAGTTTTTGCGAGAAGTAATAGGCGGGCAGCATGAAGGCTGCTACCAGCAGCACCATCAATACCACCTGCGCCAGTACCAGCCGCGTACCGATACGCATTGCGTGTTTCATGTTGTTGTCTCCACGTTGCTAGGCGGCGGTGTCACGTTTTGCATGCACCGCGTCTGGAATAGTCCGCAGATTCTATAGGGTCTATTGAAAGCACCATGCAAAAAATCGGCCAGATCCTACCAGACAGCTGCATGCTGCCTATTGTAGACAGTCAAATATCTATACATTTCATGTGCTTGCGCTCGGCAACATCGCCACTCCTCGCTGTACCCTGCGCACCACACTGGCGGCCAGAACCGCGCGCGCAGCCACGCCCGGCGGAAAAAGCTGCCCTGCGTCATACCGGCCTGCCCCGCGCGCGGGCATACTACGCACCTTTACGCAGCAACCGTTTCCAGCACCAGACATGTCTTCCAGCACTCAAGCGGCCCGCCTCGACTGGAGCAGCGGCCAACCCGTCGCCAGCGACTATGGCGACGTGTACTTCTCCCGCGACAGCGGCATCGACGAAACCCGCCATGTGTTCATCCACCACAACCAGCTGCCGGCACGCTTTGCCGCACTGGCGGACAATGCCGTGTTCAGCATCGGCGAAACCGGCTTTGGCACCGGGCTGAACTTCCTGGTGGCGTGGCAGACCTTTCTGCAGCACGCCCCCGCCAGCGCCCGGCTGGCCTTTGTCAGCACCGAAAAGCACCCACTGCAGCCAGATGACCTGCAGCGCGCGCTGGCCATGTGGCCACAGCTGGCGCCGCAGGCGGAACAGCTGCTGCAGCAATACGCCGAACTGCCGCCGGGCTGGCACCGCTTCACGCTGCAGGATGGGCGCATCAGCCTCACGCTGCTGGTGGGCGATGCACTGGAGACCCTGCCGCAGCTGGATGCGGCAATAGATGCCTGGTTCCTGGACGGTTTCGCCCCGTCACGCAACCCTGACATGTGGCAACCGGCGCTGTTCCAGCAGCTGGCGCGGCTGTCGGCACCGGGTGCGACCCTGGCCACCTTTACCTGTGCCGGCATGGTGCGGCGTGGATTGACGGCTGCAGGTTTCAGTGTAGAAAAGGTAGCCGGGCATGGCAGCAAGCGTGAGATGACGCGCGGCCAACTTGTTACCCCGCCCGCAGCCGGCTGGCTGGCGCCGTGGTACGCGCGGCCACGACAGCAAGCGGCAGAACGCAGCGCCATCGTGATCGGTGCCGGCATTGCCGGTGCCAGCGTGGCGCACAGCCTGGCGCTGCGCGGCTGGCAGGTAACGGTGCTGGATCGCCAGCCGGCGCCGGCCAGCGAGGCCTCCGGCAACCCGCAGGGCGTGCTGTACACCAAGCTGTCGCCACACTTCACCCCGCTCACCCGCCTGCTGCTGGCCGGCTACAGCCACAGCCTGCGCACCCTGGCGGCGCAGCTGCCGCCGGGCGAGGAAAGCTGGCAGCCCTGCGGCGTACTGCAACTGGCACACGATGCCGACGAGGCCAAGCGCCAACAGGGGCTTGCCAATGCCGGGCTGCCGACGGGCATCCTGCACGCCGTCAGCGCCCAACAGGCATCGCAGCTGGCCGGCGTGCCGCTGACGCACAGCGGGCTGTACTTCCCGCAGGGCGGCTGGCTGCACCCGCCGGCGCTGGTGCGCCAGCTGCTGGCACACCCGAATATCCGGCTGCGCACCGGCTGCAGCGTAGACAGCCTGCAGCAGCTGGAAAACGGCCAGTGGTTGGCCGCAAACCAGCACGGCGAGCTGGCCCGCGCCAGCGTGGCGGTACTGGCCAATGCCAACGATGTGCGCCAGTTCGCCGCCGGCAGCCAGCTGCCGCTCAAGCCGATACGCGGCCAGGTGTCGGTGCTGCCGGCCACCGCCGCCAGCCGCGCCCTGCGCAGCGTGATCTGCGGCGAAGGCTACATCTCGCCGGCACGGCATGACAGCCACTGCTTTGGCGCCACCTTCAAGTTCGAACAGCCGGCCGGCGCCACCACGCCGGGCGAGCACCAGGAAAACCTGGCCATGCTGGCCGATATGGTGCCGGCGCTGTACCAGGCGCTGGGCGGCGACAGCCTGCAGGCCTCCGATTGCACCGGCCGCGCCGCGCTGCGCTGCACCAGTCCGGACTACCTGCCGCTGGCCGGTCCGCTGGTGGATGCCGAAGCATTCCGGCAGCAATACGCCATACTGTCGCGCGATGCCACGCTGCAGCCGGACACCCCTGCCCCCTATCTGCCGGGGCTGTACGTCACCACCGGCCACGGCTCGCGCGGCATGGTCACCGCGCCGCTATGCGGCGAAGTGCTGGCCAGCCTGCTGGAAAACGAGCCGCTGCCACTGCCCAAGGGGCTGATGGATGCGCTGCACCCCAGCCGCTTCCTGCTGCGCGGGCTGATACGCAAAAAAAACAAGCAGCCGTCATGACCAGCTTGGCCGCATGCGGCCAACCCTCGTAGCGGGCAGCACAAGGAGCAGCACACCCGCTTTCTTGCGCTGCAACAAACCTGCCACCGCAGCCAGCACCGCCACCCCAGCCGCCCGCCCCTGTGCGGGCGATTTTTTTGTCTACCATCAAACCACGCGGCATTCGCTGCAATCGCGCATGGCAGGCGCTTGAAATCCGGCAAGCCCCTCCCAAACTTGCAGGTATTCAAGCTTTATACGGAGAGCACAGCATGCGATTCGACAAACTGACCACCAAGTTCCAGCAAGCCCTTGGCGAGGCCCAGAGCCTGGCCCTGGCCGAAGACAATGCCTACATCGAGCCGCAGCATGTGCTGCTGGCCATGCTGGAAGACACCGACAGCGGCGCTGGCAGCATGCTGGCCCGTGCCGGCGTGAATACCGGCGCCCTGAAAACCGCGCTGCGCGACGCCATCGCCCGGCTGCCGAAAGTCACCGGCACCGGTGGCGAGATCACCGTATCGCGCGATCTGGGCAACCTGCTCAACCTCACCGACAAGGCCGCCACCAAGCGCGGCGACCAGTTCATCGCCAGCGAGCTGTTCCTGCTGGTGCTGGTGGAAGACAAGGGCGAAACCGGCCGCCTGCTGAAGCAGCATGGCGGCAGCCCTGCCGCGCTTCACGCCGCGGTGGACGCGGTGCGCGGTGGCGACACCGTGGGCAGCGCCGATGCCGAAAACCAGCGCGAGGCACTGCAGAAATTCACCCTGGACCTGACCGAGCGCGCCCGCGCCGGCAAGCTGGACCCGGTAATCGGCCGTGACGACGAGATTCGCCGCGCCATCCAGGTGCTGCAGCGCCGCACCAAGAACAACCCGGTGCTGATCGGCGAGCCAGGCGTGGGCAAGACCGCCATCGTGGAAGGTCTGGCACAGCGCATCGTCAACGGCGAAGTGCCGGAAAGCCTCAAGCACAAGAAACTGCTGGTGCTGGACATGGCAGGGCTGATCGCCGGCGCCAAGTACCGTGGCGAGTTCGAGGAGCGGCTGAAGGCGGTACTGAGCGATATCGCCAAGGATGAAGGCAACATCATCCTGTTCATCGACGAGATTCACACCATGGTGGGCGCCGGCAAGGCCGATGGCGCCATGGACGCCGGCAATATGCTGAAGCCGGCGCTGGCGCGCGGCGAACTGCACTGCCTGGGCGCCACCACGCTGGACGAATACCGCAAGTACATCGAGAAGGATGCCGCGCTGGAACGCCGCTTCCAGAAGGTGCTGGTGGACGAGCCGACGGTGGAGGACACCATCGCCATCCTGCGCGGCCTGCAGGAAAAGTACGAGATTCACCACGGCGTGGACATTACCGACCCGGCCATCGTGGCCGCGGCCGAGCTGAGCCACCGCTACATTACCGACCGTTTCCTGCCGGACAAGGCCATCGACCTGATCGACGAGGCCGCCAGCCGCATCAAGATGGAGCTGGACTCCAAGCCGGAAGAAATGGACAAGCTCGACCGCCGCCTGATCCAGCTGAAGATCGAGCGCGAGGCGGTGCGGCGCGAAACCGACGAAGCCTCGAAAAAGCGCCTGCAGCTGATCGAGGAGGAAATCGAGACGCTGTCACGCGACTACGCCGACCTGGAGGAAATCTGGAAGGCCGAGAAGGCCACCCAGCAGGGTAGCCAGTCGATCAAGGAAGAGATCGAGCGGCTGAAGGTGGAAATGGAAGAGCTCAAGCGCCAGGGCAACTGGCAGAAGCTGGCGGAGCTGCAGTACGGCAAGCTGCCGCAACTGGAAGGCCGGCTGAAGGATGCCGAGGCCGCCGGCAGCGGCGACAGCAAGCCCAACCGCCTGCTGCGCACCCAGGTGGGCGCCGAGGAAATCGCCGAGGTAATCTCGCGCATGACCGGCATTCCGGTATCCAAGATGCTCACCGGCGAGCGCGAAAAGCTGCTGCACATGGAAGACGTGCTGCACCAGCGCGTGGTGGGCCAGAACGAGGCGGTAACCGTGGTGGCCGACGCCATCCGCCGTTCGCGCTCCGGCCTGGCCGACCCAAACCGCCCGTATGGCTCCTTCCTGTTCCTCGGCCCCACCGGCGTGGGCAAGACCGAGCTGTGCAAGGCGCTGGCCGGCTTCCTGTTCGATAGCGAGGAGCACCTGATCCGCATCGACATGTCCGAGTACATGGAGAAGCACTCGGTGGCGCGGCTGATCGGCGCCCCGCCCGGCTACGTGGGCTACGAGGAAGGCGGCATGCTCACCGAACAGGTACGCCGCAAGCCGTACAGCGTGATCCTGCTGGATGAAGTGGAAAAGGCGCACCCGGATGTGTTCAACGTGCTGCTGCAGGTGCTGGACGACGGCCGCCTGACCGACGGCCAGGGCCGCACCGTGGACTTCAAGAACACGGTGATCGTGATGACGTCCAATATGGGCAGCCAGCACATCCAGAGCATGGCCAGCGACGACTACCAGGTGGTGAAACTGGCGGTACTGGCCGAGGTGAAGTCGCACTTCCGCCCGGAGTTCATCAACCGTATCGACGAGATGGTGGTGTTCCACAGCCTGGGCGAAGCGCAGATCAAGTCCATCGCCCGCATCCAACTGAAGCGGCTGGAAGAGCGCCTGGCCAAGCTGGATATCAGCCTGCAGGTGAGCGACGAGGCGCTGAGCCTGATCGCCGACGCCGGCTTCGACCCGGTGTACGGCGCACGGCCACTGAAACGTGCGATCCAGAGCGAGATCGAGAACCCGCTTGCCAAGGCGATACTGGCCGGCAAGTACCCGCCGAAAGCCACCATCATGGTGGAGGCAAGGGCTGGCCAGCTGCAGTTCGACTAAACCGGCTAGCCCACAAAACATGCGGCCAACCTTCCACGGTTGGCCGCATTTTTCATCAGCAATGCTCAGGCCTGCAGGCCGAACGGGTCGTCGATGCTGTGGCTGGGCTGGGTAAACCAGCGCGGGCCGTGTTCGGTCATGTAGAAGTGGTCTTCCAGCCGCACGCCGAATTCACCCGGCACGCAGATCATCGGCTCGTTGCTGAAGCACATGCCAGCCGCCAGCGTAGTGCTATCGCTGCTTACCAGGTAGGGCCATTCGTGGATGTCGAGGCCAATGCCGTGGCCGGTGCGGTGCGGCAGGCCCGGCAGCGCATAGCCGGGGCCGAAGCCGTCCTGCTCCAGCTGGCGCCGCGCCGCACGGTCCACCTCGCCGCAGGCCACGCTGGGCTGTGCCGCGGCAAACGCCGCCGCCTGCGCTGCCTTTTCCGCATCCCACACCTGGCGCTGACGCGCAGACGGCGTGCCGAATACATAGCTGCGGGTGATATCGGACAAATAGCCATGCAGCGCGCAACCGGTATCGATCAGCACCATGTCGCCGTCGCGCAGCGTCTGCGCTTCCTTTACGCCATGCGGGAAAGCGGTGGCCGCGCCGAACAGCACGATGCAGAAAGTGGAGCCAGCGGCACCCACCTTGCGGTGCGCCTGCTGGATGAAGGCCTGCACCTCGGTAGTGGTGATGCCTTCGTAAAGCATGCTGGCGGTAGCCTGCTGCACCGCCAGCGTCATGTCCTTGGCGCGCTGCATCAGCGCCAGCTCGGCGGCCGATTTGCGCATGCGACACCAGGCAGTAACCGCGCTGGCGTTCACCAGCCGTACATCCGGGCAACACTTGGCAATACCGTCCACGGTAAAGAACGGTGCGCTTTCGTCCACCGCCAGCACCAGCTGCCCGCCCTGGCACGGCAACGCCTGCAGCAGGCCGGCCAGCAAGGCATACGGGCTTTCGTGCTCGTGCCAGCTGTGCACCGGGCCATCCAGCTGCATGAAATCCTGCACCGTACCCAGCTCGAACCATGGTGCGATGTACTGCAGCTCGCCGCTGGCCGGCAGCAGCGCACCCACCATGCGTTCGCTGGGGTACCACTGCAGGCCGGTGAAGTATTTCAGGCTGCTGCCGGCGTGCAGATACAGCGCGTCCATACCCTGCTCGCGCATGCGCTGCTGCGCCCTGGCGATGCGCTGGCGGTATTCGTCCAGCGCGATGGGTGCCGTACCCGCCGTCATGTCCTGCAATGTCGCCAGTGCCTGTGCCGCGCTGCTGCCGCCTACGCCGATAGTCATACCGTGTCCTTTCCCGTTGCTGGCACCTGTCTGGCCGCAACCGCGGCCAACCCATACCATTTTTGCATGCAAATTCTGGCGATTCTGCCTGATGCGGAGCAGGA
The DNA here is from genome assembly GCF_042648905.1 of Vogesella amnigena. Classification (NCBI taxonomy): domain Bacteria; kingdom Pseudomonadati; phylum Pseudomonadota; class Betaproteobacteria; order Neisseriales; family Chromobacteriaceae; genus Vogesella; species Vogesella amnigena. The sequence continues at coordinate 87,195 of NZ_JBHRYH010000017.1, forward strand.
AATCTGCATGGACTGACCTAAATGCCGGTAACCCCATCGCTATAATCGATTTTTTGCATGCAATGCCACGCACAAAAGCAAAACGACCACCGCCAAGGGTGGTCGTTTGTTTTACTGCGCAGTAGCGATCAGCCGCCGGAGGTGTGCTTGAAGCGGTCCACCTGCTGCACCAGCTCGCCGGAGGTGCGCGTCAGCTGCTCGGACAGATCGGCAGCCTCCTGCACGATGGTGGCGTTGTCCTCGGCCAGGGCGGCGATGCGGCTGATGTTCACCGCCACCTCGCTGCTGGCGGCGGTCTGCTGCTGCATGGCGACCGCGGTATCCTGACTCTTGGCGGCGGTGTCTTCCGCCTCGCTGTGGATCAGCTCCAGTTCACGCAGCGTTTCGGCCACCAGTGCCATGCCCTGGTCCATCTGGCCGCGCGCCAGCTGCATGCGGCTGGCGGCATTCTGGGTATCGCCGGTAATCACTTCGATCAGTTGGGCAATTTCCACCGTTTCCTTGCCGGTGCGCTCGGCCAGCTTGCGCACTTCGTCGGCCACCACGGCAAAACCGCGGCCCATTTCGCCGGCACGTGCCGCCTCGATCGCCGCATTCAGCGCCAGCAGGTTGGTCTGGTCGGCAATTTCGCGGATGGCGGTGATGATCTGGCGGATATTCTGCGATTTCTCGGCCAGCGAGATGATCATGCGGCCAGCATCGTCCACCGTGGCGGCGGTGTCTTCAATGGCGCGGGTGGTGGCATGCATGCGCTCGCGGCCTTCGCTGACGCCCTGCTGCATCTGGCGTGCCACTTCCAGGTTCTGCTGGGTATTGGCGCTGACGGCAGCAATGCCAGCAGACATTTCCTCCACCGCGGCGGCAATCTGGGTGGACGAGCTGCTCTGCGCCTCGGCGGCGCCGGCGGCGCGCTCGGACACGCCCTGCAGCGCACCAGCCGCCTGCTGCAGCTGATGGGCATTGAGCTTCACCACTTTCAGGGTGCTGGCAAAGGCGTCCACCAGTGCATCCAGCGCACGGCCCATGCGGGAAATCTCGTCCTGGCCTTCCAGGTGTGCGCGCACACCCAGATCCAGGTTCTGGCTCATCTGCGACATCATGCCTTCCAGCTGCAACACCGGACGGCGAATGCTGCGGTACACCGCGAAGCCGCCGATCAGCAACAGCAGGGTAATGGCGATGGTGGTGCCGGCGGTCAGGCCCAGCTCGGTACCGGCGCGGCCAACCTGCGCCTCCACGCGGTCACGCAGCTCGGTCAGCAACACTTCCTGTGCCGCCTTGAGCTTGGCGATGCGTGCGGAGGTGCCGGCAAACCAGTCCTGCGGGGTTACGGTTACCGGGCTGCCAATCGGCGCACCATACACGCTGTCACGCAACGCCTGCACCGCGGTGACTTCCGGCGCGCCCAGCGGCGCTTGCAGCATGCTCAGCAACTGTGGTGGCGCCAGCTGCTGCAGTTGCTTCAGACAGGCATCCTGCTGTGCCTGCAGCGACTTGGCCTGCGCAAACTTGGCCTGGTCGAAGGCACCGGCCGCCAGTACGCCGTTGACGAAGCCACGCTCGCGGCCGGCCAGTTCCTTGGCGCACAGCAGATTGGACAAGGCGGTGCCGTAGCGCAGCACCTGCACGTCGTCACTGCCGGCTGCCAGATCGGAGGTAATCGCGATCAGGCGTTCGATGTTTTTGGTGTATTCGGCGAACACTTCCGGCGCCGCCACGCTGCGGCTGTCCACGCTGCCACGCTTGCCCAGCAGCCCCTGCACGCTGCTGATGGCCTCGGCCTGGCTGTCTGCCGCCTGGGCGGCAAACGCCTGCAGTGCCGCATCGGCCTTGCCACGCGCGGTGGTCAGCGCCTCCGGCAATGCCCCCTGCCCGCTCAGAAAGCCGTTGGTCAGGCCGCGCTCCGCCTGCAGGCTATCCACCAGCTCGGACGACGCCGCGGCCACATCCACCAGCCGGCGCGCATCCTGCATATCGTGCAGCCGGGCAAGCTGCTGGTAGGAGACAATGCCGGACAGCACGAAGGTCATCACCGCAAATGGCAACACCAGCAGCAACAGCTTGGGGCCAAGATTGAGTCGGGAAAGCATGGTGGGCTCCGAAAGGGGTGGGTGTTGAAAGACGCTGTTATTTTTTTAGTGCAACGCTGGTCACTTAATTTAACAATTTAATGCAAACTGCGTGCCGCCTTTTTGCGGCAGCGCAAAAAAAGCAGGCCATGCCACCATGGCATGGCCTGCTTGCATTGCCACAGGCTCAAGCGCGCGGGCGAACCAGCTGCCAGGCGCGGCCCAGGTAGGTCACGGCACCGAAACCGCTCCACACGTGCACCAGACGGGTGAACGGGAAGATCACGAACAGGCTCATGCCCATGAACAGGTGCAGCTTGAACACCGGGGAAGCCCCCAGGATGAACAGCGCGGCATCGCCACGGAAGGTAACGATGTGCTGCGCCCAGCTCATCAGCAGCACCATTTCGTGGCCGTCCAGGTGCTGGGCGGATACGACGATGGTGGACAGGCCCAGCAGCAGCGTGGCCAGAATCCACAGCAGCACCAGCTTGTCGCGCCAGGTGGTGTTGGCGGCCAGACGGTCGCTACTGAAGCGGCGATGCAGCAGCAACAGCACGCCAACCAGGCACAGCGTGCCCATGATGCCGCCGGCGGTCATGGCGAACACCTGCTTGAAGCTGTGTGTCACGCCCAGCGCGTCCCATACCGCCACCGGGGTCAGCAGACCCACGGCGTGGCCGAAGAACAGGCCGATGATGCCAAGGTGGAACAGGATGTTCCCCAGGCGCAGGCTGCCGCGATGCAACAGCTGGCTGGATTCGCTCTTCCAGCTGTACTGCTCGCGCTCGAAGCGCGCCAGGCTGCCCAGGATGAAGATCGCCAGGGCGATGTACGGGTAGATCCCGAATACGAATTGATGCAAGTAGTCCATGTCTTTCTCCTTGCGGCCAACGGGCGGGCGCCTGCTCCCGCCCGGGCCGGCGGCGGATTAATGGCAGGCGGTCGGCCCGCTTCCCTTGGGGTAGAAATTGACCGGGGCGATCTGCGGCAGGGTCGGCTTGAGCAGCGGTTCCACGCCGTCGATGCCGGGGCCGAAGGTCTCCAGCGCCTCGTCCATGTCGCGAATCGGCGGCACGGTCAGTGGTTCCGGCGTTACCGGCGACAGCCACACCAGCGCATCCAGCACGCCGGCGTAGTCGCTGCCACTGTCGGCCAGCTTCCTGGCCACGTGCGCCAGCACATGTACCGCGTCACCCAGCAGGCGATTGGCCTCCTCCGCCTCGCACAGCGACAGGAACTCCAGGAACAGCGGCACGTAGTCCGGCAGCTCCTCACTCACCGGCTCGAAGCCGTGCGCCTTGTATTCCTCGATCAGGTCCACCATGGCCTGGCCGCGGGCGCGGTCCTCGCCGTGGATGTGCTCGAACAGGTGCAGCGAGTGCGACGGGTTGCGGTCGAATATCTGCACGTAGTCCTGCTGCAGCTCGATCAGCTCGCCTGCGGCCAACCGTTGCAGCAGCGGCTCCACGCCACGTGCCACATCCTCGTCGCCAGCCAGCACCTCGCGGATTTCCGGCAGCGCGTCCAGCAGCTCCTGTTGCGGGTAGCCCAGCAGGGCTGCCAGTGCGCGATAGATCATCGGGTTGTACATGATGGTCAGCCTCCGGCGTTGGCCTTGCGGTCGCGGCGCATGTCGTGGAACACAATCGGCGATGCCTTCTTCTTGCCGAACAAGCTGGAATCGGACGTGCCGCCCGAGCAGCCGTTACCGAAGGTGAAGCCGCAGCTGGCCTTGTCGTCGAAGGTGTTTTCCACCATCTCCTTGTGGCTGGACGGAATCACGAAACGGTCTTCGTAGTTGGCAATCGCCATCACCTGGTACATCTCTTCCACCTGCGGGCCGGAAAGGTGGGTGCCTTTCAGCGTGGCCGGGTTCACCACCTTGTCCACGCTCTTGCTGCGCATGTAGCGACGCATCGCCACCATGGTTTCCAGCGCCCGCACTACCGGCTCTTCCTTGCCGGCGGTGAGCAGGTTGGCCAGGTACTTGATCGGGATACGCAGGTCTTTCACGTCCGGGATGATGCCGTTCTCGCCAATCAGGCCGTTTTCCAGCGCGGACTGGATAGGCGACAGCGGCGGGATGTACCACACCATCGGCAGCGTGCGGTATTCCGGGTGCAGCGGGAAGGCAACCTTCCACTCCATGGCCATCTTGTACACCGGCGACTTCTGCGCGGCGGTGATCCAGGCTTCCGGAATGCCCTGCTTGCGGGCCTCGGCGATGATGTCCGGGGCGTTCGGGTCCAGGAATACCCCCAGCTGCGCCTCGTACAGGCTCTTCGGATCTTCCACGCTGGCAGCGGCTTCGATCTTGTCGGCGTCGTACAGCAGCACACCCAGGTAGCGGATGCGGCCAACGCAGGTTTCGGAGCACACGGTAGGCTGGCCGGCCTCGATACGCGGATAGCAGAAGATGCACTTCTCGGCCTTGCCGGTGGTCCAGTTGTAGTAAATCTTCTTGTACGGGCAGCCGGATACGCACATGCGCCAGCCGCGGCACTTGTCCTGGTCGATCAGCACGATGCCGTCGTCTTCCCGCTTGTAGATGGAGCCGGACGGGCAGCTGGCCACGCAGGCCGGGTTCAGGCAGTGCTCGCACAGGCGCGGCAGGTACATCATGAAGGTGTTCTCGAACGCCGAGTACATCTCCTTCTGGATGCCTTCGAACAGCGCATCCTTGGCGCGCTTGGAGAACTCGCCGCCCAGGTCGTCTTCCCAGTTCGGGCCCCATTCGATCTTGTCCATCTTCTTGCCGGTGAGCACCGACACCGGACGCGCGGTCGGCGGGGTGATCATTTCCGGGGCGTTCTGCAGGTGCTCGTAGTCGTAGGTGAACGGCTCGTAGTACTCGTCGATGGACGGCAGATTCGGGTTGGCAAAGATATTGGCCAGAATCTTCAGCTTGCCGCCCTGACGCGGCTCCAGCTTGCCGTCGCTGCGGCGCACCCAGCCACCCTGCCATTTTTCCTGGTTTTCCCATTCCTTGGGGTAACCGATGCCGGGCTTGGTTTCCACGTTGTTGAACCAGGCGTATTCGATACCGTCGCGGCTGGTCCACACGTTCTTGCAGGTTACCGAACAGGTATGGCAACCGATGCACTTGTCGAGGTTGAGCACCATACCGATTTGGGCACGGATTTTCATATTCTTGCTCCTAATGTCTCAGAAGGCTCGGGGAGGTGGCGCCCAGGGCGCCACCGATGCGCTTACACGCCTTCCGAGAGCGGCTTGTCCAGCCAGTCCACGTTCTTCATCTTGCGCACCACCACGAACTCGTCGCGGTTGGAGCCCACGGTGCCGTAGTAGTTGAAGCCCCAGGCCAGCTGCGCGTAGCCGCCGATCATGTGCGTGGGCTTGGTCACCGCACGGGTTACCGAGTTGTGGATGCCGCCGCGCTTGCCGCTGGTTTCCGCGCCCGGCACGTTCACGATCTTCTCCTGGGCGTGGTACATCAGGCTCATGCCTTCCGGCACGCGCTGCGATACCACGGCGCGGGCAGTCAGCGTGCCGTTGACGTTGAACACCTCGATCCAGTCGTTGTCCACGATGCCGGCCTTCCTGGCGTCGATCTCGGAGATCCACACGTGCGGGCCGCCGCGGCTCAGGGTGAGCATGCGCAGGTTGTCGGAGTAGGTACTGTGGATGCCCCACTTCTGGTGCGGGGTAATCCAGTTCAGCACGATCTCGCTGTTGCCATTCGGCTTCTTGCCGAGGATGGCCGCAGTGGTCTTCAGGTCGATATGCGGGCGGTACACGCACAGGCCCTCACCGAAGGCGCGCATCCACAGGTGATCCTGGTAGAACTGCTGGCGGCCGGTGATGGTGCGCCATGGAATCAGCTCGTGCACGTTGGTGTAGCCGGCGTTGTAGCTCACCTCTTCGCTTTCCAGGCCGGACCAGGTCGGCGAGGAGATGATCTTGCGCGGCTGTGCCTGCACGTCGCGGAAGCGGATGCTGTCATGCTCGCGCGGCAGTGCCAGGTGGGTGTGGTCGCGGCCGGTGATCTTGGACAGCGCGTCCCATGCCTTCACTGCCACGTGGCCGTTGGTTTCCGGCGCCAGGGTCAGAATCATCTCGGCGGCGTCGATGGCGGTATCCAGCCGGGGCTGACCAGCAGCCACACCGTCGGCCACGGTCTTGTTCAGGCCGCGCAGCACGTCCACTTCATGGCCGGTCTTCCAGGCAATGCCCTTGCCGCCGTTGCCCACTTTCTCCAGCAGCGGGCCGATGGAGGTGAACTTGTCGTAGATCTTGCGGTAGTCGCGTTCCACCACCGTCATCTTCGGCATGGTCTTGCCCGGGATCGGCTCGCACTCGCCTTTTTTCCAGTCGCGCGGGTCGAACGGCTGGCCCAGTTCTTCCGGGGTGTCGTGCATCAGCGGGGTCAGTACCAGGTCCTTGCGGGTGCCCAGGTAATCACCGCCGATATCGGAAATCGCCTTGGCGAAGCCCTTGTAGATCTCCCAGTCACTCTTCGACTGCCACAGCGGCTGCACGGCCTCGGACAGCGGGTGGATGAACGGGTGCATGTCGGAGGTGTTCAGGTCGTCCTTCTCGTACCAGGTGGCGGTAGGCAGCACGATGTCGCCATACAGGCAGGTGGTGGACATGCGGAAGTCCAGCACCACCAGCAGGTCCAGCTTGCCTTCTACGGCCGGGCGCACGGTGACCTCGGTCGGCTTGATGCAGCCGTCCTCGTCGTTCATCACCGCGTTCTGGGTACCCAGCAGGTACTTCAGGAAGTATTCGTGGCCCTTGCCGGAGCTGCCCAGGATGTTGGAACGCCACACGAACATATTGCGCGGGAAGTTCTTCGGGTTGTCCGGGTCGTTGCACGACATGTCCAGCTTGCCGGATTTCAGGTTCTCCACCGCGTAGGCGATCGGGTCCTGGCCGGCGGCCTCGGCATCGCGCACCACGTCCAGCGGGTTGGTGGTGAGCTGCGGCGCGGACGGCAGCCAGCCCATGCGCTCGGCCTTGGCGTTGTAATCGATCAGCGCCATCTGGCTCATGCGGCCATCGGCGGTGGGAGCCAGAATCTCGTTGACGCCCAGTTTTTCGTGGCGCCACTGACTGGTGTGCGCGTAGAAGAAGCTGGTGCCGTTCATCTGGCGGGCCGGGCGATTCCAGTCGGCGGCAAAGGCCAGCGGTGCCCAGCCGGTTTGCGGACGCAGTTTTTCCTGGCCCACGTAGTGGCACCAGCCGCCGCCGCTCTGACCGATACAGCCACACAGCATCAGCATGTTGATGATGCCGCGGTAGGTCATGTCCATGTGGTACCAGTGGTTCAGCGCGGCACCGACGATCACCATGGAACGGCCATGGGTCTGGTCGGCGTTCTGCGCGAACTCACGCGCCACCTGGATCACCATCTCCGGCTTCACGCCGGTATGCTTCTGCTGCCAGGCCGGGGTGTACGGCACGTCATCCATGTAGCTGGATGCCACGTTGCCACCGCCAAGGCCACGGTCGATACCGTAGTTGGCCGCCATCAGGTCGAACACGGTAGCCACCAGCGCGCTGCTGCCATCGGCCAGGGTCACCTGCTTCACCGGCACATTGCGGGTGAGCAGCTCGTCGTGCTCGCTGCCGAAGTACGGGAAGCCCACGCCTACCACGTCGTCGCGATTGTCGATCAGCGACAAGCGCGCCTTGATCTCGCGGCTGCCATTGGTAGTGCTGCCGTCTTTCTCTTCCAGGTTCCACTTGCCACTCTGGCCCCAGCGGAAGCCTACCGAGCCGTTCGGCGCCACGATGTCGCCGCTCAGCTCATCCAGTACCAGGGTTTTCCATTCCGGGTTGTTGTCTTCGCCCAGGTTGGCCGCAAGGTTGGAGGCGCGCAGGAAGTAGTCCGGCACGTAACGGCCGCCGTCTTTCTTCAGCGTCACCAGCATCGGCATATCGGTGTACTGGCGGATGTAGCCGGTGAAGTATTCGGACGGATTATCGAGGTGGAATTCCTTGAAGATCACGTGGCCCATGGCCATCGCCAGCGCGGCGTCGGTGCCCTGCTTCGGCGCCAGCCAGATATCGCCGAACTTGGCCATTTCGCCAAAGTCGGACGACACCGCCACGGTTTTGGTGCCCTTGTAGCGCACTTCGGTGTAGAAGTGGGCGTCCGGGGTACGGGTCATCGGGATGTTGGAACCCCACACCATCAAGTAGTTGGAGTTGTACCAGTCGGCCGATTCGGCCACGTCGGTCTGCTCGCCCCAGATCTGCGGGCTGGCCGGCGGCAGGTCGCAGTACCAGTCGTAGAACGACAGCGGCACGCCACCGATCAGGCTCAGGTAGCGGCTGCCGGCGGCGTAGGACACCATGGACATCGCCGGAATCGGCGAGAAGCCGATTACGCGGTCCGGGCCGTAATTCTTGATGGTGAAGGCGTTGGCCGCAGCGATCAGCTCGTTGGTTTCTTCCCAGGTGGCGCGCACGAAACCGCCCTGGCCGCGCTTGGATTTGTACTGCTTTGCCGTTTCCGGGTTCTGGCTGATCTTTTCCCAGGCCTCGATCGGGCCCATGGTCTTGCGCGCCTCGCGCCACAGCTTCATCAGCCGGCCGCGAATCATCGGGTATTTCACACGCTGGGCGGAGTACACATACCAGCTGTAGGAGGCGCCACGCGGGCAGCCGCGCGGCTCATGGTTAGGCAGGTCCGGGCGGGTGCGAGGGTAGTCGGTCTGCTGGGTTTCCCAGGTAATCAGACCGTTCTTCACATACACCTTCCAGCTACAGGAGCCGGTGCAGTTCACGCCGTGGGTGGAACGCACGATCTTGTCGTGCTGCCAGCGCTGGCGATACCCGTCTTCCCACTTGCGGTCTTCCTTCACCACCGCACCGTGGCCGTCGGCGAAGGTGGATTTCACCTTGCCCAGAAAATTCAGTCTGTCGAGAAAGTGGCTCATTTTGCCTCCGAATGGTTACCGCCTGGCGGTCCGTTCAGGTTGGCCGCATCGCACTGCGGATACCTGTGGTCACGCTGGTAAGCTTAGGCGGGCAAGGCAAACCCGCCCATTCGCCACAGGTGGCAAGGCCGGCGGGCAGACGGAGGACAGCAACTCAGCCGAAAGGAGTAGCCCGCCCCGCCATGTGGCGGGGTGGACGTAGCGCATGGACAAAGGCCTTTCGCTTGGCGAAAGGCCTTTGTCTTGTAAACGGGAAGGCTGCCGATGCAATAGCCTGGCTGGAGCCGCCCGGCTCGGCAGGCTACGCCGGAAGCATGAAAAATGCGGCCAACCCCTACAGGTTGGCCGCATTCATGAAGACAGGAAAACTCAGGCCTGGCGCGGTTTGTAGCCTGCGGCGCCGTAGAACAGGATGAACAGGTAGCACAGCAGCGGCACGCTGAACGATGCCAGCAGGCTGATGCTGTCGGCCACCCCGGCCTGCAGCAGCGGCAGCAGCGCGCCGCCGACAATGGCCATGCACAGCACGCCGGAGCCGGCGCCGGTGTCGCGACCCAGCCCGTTCAGCGCCAGCGAGAAGATGGTGGGGAACATGATGGAATTGCACAGCCCCACCGCCAGCAGGCTGTACATCGCCAGCTTGCCGCCAGCCAGCATGGCCAGCGCGATCAGCGCCACCGACAGCAGCGCATTGCAGGCCAGCACCTTGCTGGCGGCGACCCGGCGCATCAGCGCGCTGCCAATGAAGCGGCCCAGCATGGCGCCACCCCAGTACAGTGCCAGCAGCTTGCCGGCAGCGGCCTGGTCGAGACCGCCGATGTCCGGCTGCTCCATCAGGCTCACCAGGAAGCTGCCGATGCCCACCTCGGCGCCGACATAGACAAAGATGCCGATGGCGCCCAGCACCAGGTGGCGATGGCGCAGCACGCTGCGCATGCCCTGCTCGCTGCCGCTGCTGTCATGCACCACCGGCAGACGCAGACGGGCAAATACCGCAGCGATGATGAACAGCGCCGCCGCCAGCCCCAGGTAGGGCAGCTGCACGCTTTCGGCCCCGCCGGCGCTCCCCCCCAGAATCAGCACCGCGCCCAGCAGCGGCGCCACGGTGGTGCCCAGCGAGTTGAAGGCCTGGGTCAGGTTGAGGCGGCTGGAGGCGGTGCGCGCCGGCCCCAGGCGGGTAGCGTAGGGGTTGGCCGCAACCTGCAGGATGGTGATGCCGGCTGCCAGCACGAACAGCGCGCCGAGGAAGGCAGCATAGGACAGCGTGGCCGCCGCCGGGTAGAACAGCAGACAGCCACTGCCGGCAATGCTCAGCCCCACCACGATGCCGCGCTGGTAACCCAGCGCCTGCACCAGGCGACCGGCCGGCAAGGAGACAATGAAGTAAGCGGTAAAGAAGCTGAACTGCACCAGTGCGGCCTGCACATAACTGAGTGCGAACACGCCTTTCAGGTGTGGAATCAGGATGTCGTTCAGCGAGGTGATCAGGCCCCACATGAAAAACAGCGACGTCAGTACGGTCAAGGATTTGCCGTGGTTTTGCGTATCGACATGCGCTTGCATGTTGCGAGTACTCCCTGTGTTGTTGGGCAAAGGAGCGCTAGTCTAATTTCAACAGGGTTTGTACTCGATTGCTTTCACCATTCTTACAGCACACTTTCACAACATTTGTGCGCCACAGCGCAACATATCATTTATTTTCAAATACTTGATGCAGTCATATCCTGGTGCACGCCACTGCACCAGGATAATCCGCCCAAATAGACAGTAAGTTTCATGTAAGAAAACTACCATAAGCCGTCACCGCGTCACGGCCGGCACGGTCGCTCAGGTGGTGTAGCAGGCCACGTCGCGGCGCATGTCCTGCGCCAGCGCATGCAGCCGCAGCGCATTGCTGGCGGTGCTCTGTGCCGCCACGCTGCTTTCTTCCGCGATCTGGGCAATGCCATCCACTTTCTGTGCGATGCGCGCACTGGCCGCGCTCTGCTCATGAATGGCCACCGCGATTTCCGCCACCTGCTGCCCCACCTGCCCGGCCAGCTCGCGCAGTTCGCCCATGGCATCCCCGGCCAGCCGCACCCGGGCCACGCCATGCTCCACGCGGCCCAGCACATCGCCGATCAGGTGTACCGTGGCCTCGGAACCATCGCGAATGCTGGATACGGTGGTCTGGATCTGCCCGGTGGAGGCGGTCGCGCGCTCCGCCAGCTTGCGCACCTCGTCCGCCACCACGGCAAAGCCACGGCCATACTCGCCGGCGCGCGCCGCCTCGATGGCCGCATTCAGCGCCAGCAGGTTGATCTGGTCGGCGATATCGCCAATCACCCCCACCACGGTGCCTATCGATTCGCTACGCCCCTGCAGCTCGCGCACATGGCTGGAGGTATCGCGCACCACAAGGGCAATGCCTTCGATCAACTGCACCGTTTCGCGAATCATCTCCTCGCTGGCCTGCACCTGGCTGCCGGACGCCGTGGCCAGCTTGTCGGCAAGCTGCGTGCGCTCGGCTATGTGCGCGATACGTTGGGTAACCGCCTCTACCGCGGCGGCCATTTCCGCGGCAGAAGCACTGGCATGCCGCGCCCCGCTCTGTACCTGGTCGGAGGCCACACTGAGGTCTTCGGCAGCGATCGATACTGCGTGCGAGTGATGGCCGATCTGGTGGATGGAATCGCGCATCTTGCCCAGCAGCTGGTTGAAAGCGTGCAGCAGGCCGCCGATTTCGTCGTTCTTGTGCACTTCTACCCGCCGCGACAGGTCCTGGCGCTCCGATATCCCCCGTACCGCCAGCGCCGCCGACTGCACCGGCCGGTTGATGCTGCGCAGGATCAGCCAGCCACAGCCGAACAGCAGCACCATGGACACCAGCAGCGAGGCGGCAAACACCGTCTTCGCGGCGGCCATCTCGGCCTGCGCCTGCTCGCGGTTGCGGCGGGCTTCGTCCAGTACATCGTTGACGATGGCGGTGACCGAGGCCCCCAGTTCGGTGCCGACCAGCCGCCACGGCTCGGCGGCAGCCGACATCTGCGCCACCGTGGCACCCGGCGTTACCCGCACTGCCTGCACCCGGTCCAATTGCTGCTGGTACTGCTGCTGCAGGGCCTCGAAGCGTTGCACATGCGCCAGGTCTTCCGGGTGCCGCAGCTCGGCTTTCAGCCTGGCCACCAGTTCGCGCAGCTTCTGCGCCGTCTGGCGGTTGCGCAGCCTGGCCTGCAGCTGAAAATTGCCGTCCGACTCATACAGCTGCAGGATGTCGTCGATACGCAAATCCTTGAAGGTACTGCGGATATTCGCCACCAGCCCCAGGCGCGGGATCAGGCGTTCATTCACCACATCCAGCTTGGCGTCGGCGTCGTGCAGGGCCTTCAGCCCGGCCAGGCTGGGCACCAGTGCGGCCAGCAACGCCAGCACGGTAAACAACAGCAACTTCAGTTTGATGGTCATGGTCTGCATCCCATAGAGAGTTGAAGCCGATTCAGAGGAACCTGCGCTTTCCGGTGCTACTGCCTGCTGTCCGCTGGCCGTGGTCATTGCCACGGCCTGTTGTGGTGCCCGCCGCACTGTTGCGGCCAACGTGGCGTGCGCTGCGACGTATAGCCGCCGGCACGCGCCATGGCCTTGATGCATATCCAGTATTTCGATAATCCAACACTCGCCGCTGACGTGTGCGGCGCACAAAAAAAGCGCCCCTTGCGGGGCGCGGCAAAAAGATGCAGAAGCCAGTCTGCAGCTTGGAGAAACCGTATCAGCACGGCACTTCGGCGTTCTTGCGGGCGTAGAACCACCAGTTGATCAGCACGCAGCTGACATAGAACGCGATGAAGGCATACAGCGCCGCGTCCACACCACCGGTCATGGCGATGGAAGTGCCGTAGCTCTTGGGAATGAAGAAACCGCCGTAGGCACCGATGGCGCCGGAGAAGCCCAGCACGGCAGCCGCCTCGCGGGTGGCATCGGCCACTGCCTGTTTCTGCGCGGTTTCACCCTTGCCGGCCATGCGCTTGTGCAGGGTCAGGAAGATGGCCGGCACCTGCATGAAGGTGGAGCCGTTACCGATACCAGTCAGCGCGAACAGGCACAGGAACATGGCGAAGAAGCCCTGGAAGCTGCCACCCTGGCCGTTATGCGGCAGGAAGCCGATCACGGCGAGCACGGCAACAATCATCAGCAGGAACACCGCCTGGGTCACCTTGGCACCACCGATCTTGTCGGACAGCCAGCCACCGATCGGACGCGCCAGCGCACCCACCAGCGGGCCGAAGAACACGTATTTGGTCGGGTCGACATCGGGGAACTGGCCTTTTACCAGCAGCGGGAAGCCGGCGGCAAAACCGATGAAGGAACCGAAGGTACCGATGTACAGCCAGCACATCAGCCAGTTGTGCTTGCGCTTGAAGATCACGGCCTGATCGGCAAACGATGCCTTGGCCGAGGCGATGTCATTCATGCCGAACCAGGCGGCAATGGTGGACAGCACGATGAACGGCACCCACACGAAGCCGGCGTTCTGCAGCCACACCTGCTTGGTGACATCCCCTTTCACCCAGGTTTGCGCTTCGCCGCCAAAGGCGCCGAACAGGCCCATGGTGATGACGATGGGCACCACGAACTGCACCACCGACACCCCCAGGTTGCCCAGGCCGGCATTCAGGCCCAGCGCGGTACCCTTCTCCGCTTTCGGGAAGAAGAAGCTGATGTTGGACATCGAGGAGCTGAAATTGCCGCCGCCAAAACCGCACAGCAGCGCCAGGATCACCATGGTGACGTAACTGGTGTTAGGGTCCTGCACCGCGAAGCCGATGCCCACGGCCGGAATCAGCAAGCTGGCGGTGGAAATGGCGGTCCACTTGCGGCCGCCGAAGATCGGTACCATGAAGCTGTAGAAGATACGCAGCGTGGCGCCGGACAGTGCCGGCAGCGCGGCCAACCAGAACAGCTGGTTCTGGCTGTAGGTAAAGCCGATGTTCGGCATGTTGAGCACGGCTACGCTCCATACCTGCCAGATGATGAACGCCAGCATCAAGGCAGGAATCGAGATCCACAGGTTGCGGCGGGCTACCGCCTTGCCGTCCTGTTGCCAGAAAGTGTTATTTTCCGGCTCCCAGCGGGTCAGTACATGAGACATGATGTCATCCTCGATATGAGGCGGCCCCTGCCGCCCCAGAATGTAGAAATCTTTGCAGCGCTCAGCGGGTGGCGGTTGCCAGTTTGGCGTCCTTGTCTTCTTCGGCACGGCGCACGGCGCGGAAGGAGAAGTGCATCCAGATCAGCGATACGCACACGGTGCCGTACAGCAGCATGAAGGAGCTGGAGCGCACCCCGGTGAGATCCACCAGCGCACCGAACATGATCGGCAGCAGGAAGCCGCCCATGCCGCCGGCCAGGCCCACCACGCCGGATACCGCGCCGATGTTGTCCGGGAACTCATCAGCAATGAACTTGAACACCGATGCCTTGCCAATGGCCATGGCCACGCCCACGCCGAACAGCACCAGGGTGAACATGGTGGCGTTAAGGCCGATGTCGAAACCCTGTGGGCCATTGACGGTCTGGATGATGAAGTGGGTCTGCGGGTAGGACAGGATGAAGAAGGCAATCCAGCACACCCACATCACGCCCCAGGTCACTTTGTAGGCGCCGTACTTGTCGGACAGCCAGCCCCCCAGTGCGCGCAGCACACCGCCAGGCAGCGAGAAACAGGCAGCCAGAAAGGCGGCGTGCTTGATGTCAAAGCCGTATTCGCCCACGTAGTACTTGGTCATCCACAGTGCCAGCGCCACGTAGCCACCGAACACCACCGAGTAGTACTGGCAGTAGCGCAGCACGGCCGGGTTCTTCATCAGTGCCAGCTGCTGGCCCAGACTCACCTTGCTGGACACCAGGTGCTTGGGGTCATGGAAAGAGAAGAACCAGAACAGGATGGCGGTCACCAGCATCACCGCGGCGTAGACATTGGGCACCAGCTGCCAGCCACCGATGGCGATCAGGCTGGGGGCAATCAGCTTGGTCAGCGAGGAACCGGCGTTACCGGCGCCGAACACGCCCATCGCCATGCCCTGCTGCTCCTTGCGGAACCAGCGCGCCACGTATGGCGTGCCCACCGAAAACGAGCCGCCGGCCAGGCCGACGAACAGGCCGATGGCGAGGAAGTGCCAGTATGCGGTAGCGAACTGCATGAAGTAGATCGGCAGCACGCTGGTCAGCATCAGCGCGAACAGCACGATGCGGCCACCGTAACGGTCGGTCCAGATACCCAGCGGCACGCGGATCAGCGAGCCGGACAGCACCGGCGTGGCCGCCAGAATGCCGAATTCGGTTTCGTTCAGCCCCAGTTGTTGCTTGATCGGGATGCCCAGTACCGCGAACATCATCCAGATCATGAAGCACACGGTAAACGACACCGTGCTCGATACCAGCACGGCGTATTGTTTGTAGGTTTGCGAGGCCATGATGTTTTTATCCGCTCTATGGAGACACTGTCACAGTACGCGCCCCGGCCTGCGGCCAACATTGGCCGGTAGTGGTGACCCTTCGCCTATTAGGGATTAGCCAGCTCGCGCCATTCGGCGGGGGAAACTAGTTCGGAAGGCGTAGCCACACGCCAGCACAGCGTCTACGCTGCGAACACCACCCCTGTTCTGGAGCCGCCCATGCGCCGCTTGCTTGTGATTGCTGTGATTGTCGGGCTGCTTGGCGGCGTGGCGGCACACAGCGCAGCGCTCACCACCACCATGTGGCTGCCGGACAACCGGCTGGCCACGCTTGCGGGCCAGCTGCGCGGCTACGAGCAGCACGACTACCGACTGCCCTTGCGTCAGGGGCAGCTGCTGCGCCTGAGTCTGGGCAGCAACAAGCCGTCCACCCGCTTCAGCCTGCTCCCGCCGGGGGGCGGCACCGCCCTGCTGCAAGGGGCCGGCGACAGCCGCCGCTACAGTGTGCGTGTTCTGCAGGATGGGGACTTCACGCTACGCATCTACCAAACGGTGGATGCCGCCCGGCTGGGAGAAAGCAGCCGCTTCAGTCTGCAGCTGCAGGCGCTCGGACCTGTCGGCCACGATACCCTGCCCGCGTTCCGGCGCCAGCTGGCCTGGCGCGATATCCGCTTTACACTGCAGTGCGACTGCCGCAGCTCGCTAAACACCCTGCTGCTGCGCATGGATGGCCCACGGCAGCGGCAGCAGCTGCAACTGGCGCTGGATGGCAGCATCAGCGGCGCCGAGCTGGCCGATCTGAACGCCGATGGCCGCCCGGAGCTGTACCTGTACCTGCAGTCGGCCGGCAGCGGCAGCTATGGCAGCGTGCTGACCCTGCTGCTGGATGCTCGCCAGCAACTGCAGCAGCTGCCCGCCCTGCCGCCGCTGGCGGCAGATGCCGCAGGACAAGGCTATATGGGGCATGACCAGTTCGAGATTGCCGGGCAACGGCTGCTGCGCCGCTTCCCGCTATACCGCCCGCAAGATAGCAATACCACGCCAACCGGCGGCTGGCGCGAGCTGCGCTACCGGCTGGCTGCCAGCGGCGATGGCTGGCAGCTGCAGCTGGAAAGCAGTACTCCATAAAGCAACATGCCGCGCCCCCAGACGGGAGCGCGGCATGTTGCATAGCGGGCTGACCGTGGTGTGCTATGCCGCCACCGGGCGCTGCAGCCAGGCCTGCGCTTCTTCCACACTGTCGAAATACTGCGCATGGGTGTGGGTGAGCAGGCCGGAAATATGCGCTGCTAGGTTGATCCACACATCGTTGCGCACAATGGCAAAGCGGCCAAAGTCGTTCTCGTGCGCACGCATGAAACGCACCTCTTCCATGGCCATGTCCAGGGTGAAATCCTTCATGCCGGCCAGATCCAGCAGCACATCCGGCTTGCCATGCTCTTCGGCACGCTTGAGCAGCGCCTGTTCCAGCAGCTTGAAGTCACCAAGGGTGAATTCGTTGAACAGCGCCACATCCAGGCCATAGTCCTGTTCGCGGATGGAAATCATGTCGGGCTCCTTTCCGGGGAGCAAGGCCGGCCAGTGCCGGCCCTGCAGGGTTCTTTTATTGTAGGGCACCTCGAAAAACTCCCGCTTTCGTCGTGATACTGCGTTGCTCTCGAAAAATGTCTCCTTACATATCAACGCATATGCTGCGTCGACATTTTTCGTTCGCGCCTTGTCTCACTTAAAAATCCGGGTTTTTCGAGGTGCCCTGTGATTCTAGCGGCGGCCAGCCAGAATGCCGCTGAGAATGATCAAACCCATCGCAGCCAGCTCGCCCGCCGTCATGACATGCTGCCACAGCAGCACGCCGAACAGGGCAGAAAATACGACAGTGAGATAGGACAGGTTGGCTACCAGCAGCTTGCGGCCAAGCTTGTAGGCGCGGGTCATGGCCAGCTGCGCGATCATGGCGGTTACCCCCAGGCCCAGCACCCACGGCAGGTTGGCCGCGGTGAGCGGATGCCACTCCTGCCCCAGCATCAGCAGCAGGCCGCCCAGGGTGGAGATCAGCGCAAAGTAGAACACCGTGCGCCACTCGGCCTCGCCCGCCTGCCCCAGTTCGCGCACATGCAGATAGGACCAGCCGGCCAGAAACCCGGAACCCAGCCCCACCAGCACCGGCAGCATGCCCAAGCCATGCAGCGTGGGCTTGAGCAGTAGCGCCACTCCGGCAAACCCCAGGGCGATAGCCAGCAATGCCGTTGCCGACAGCCGCTCGCGCAGCAGGATCATCGACAGCAAGGCGAGGAACAATGGCGAGGTGTAGTTGAGGGTAACGGCGGTGGACAGCGGCAGATGGCTGATGCCGTAGAAGTAGCACAGCAGCGAGATGTAACCCAGCACCCCGCGCTGCAGATGTCTCACCAGTAGCGGCGTGGCGAACGACTGCCGCCGCAGCAGCGCATTGCCGCCCAGCAGCAGCACTGCAAAGGCAGTGCGCCAGAACACCAGCTCCACCGTGCCCAGCGTGGCCGCCGCCAGTTTGACGAACACCCCCATCAGGCCGAAGCAGGCCGCCGCCAGCACCATCCACCAGGCACCGTTCATCGACCACCCCGGATCGCCAGCAGCCCGCAGGCCACGATCAGCACCATGCCCAGCATGGCACTGGCCGCCAGCGCCTGCCCCTGCAGCAGCACGCCCAGCAGCGCGGAAAACACCACAGTAAGGTAGGACAGGCTGGACACCAGATACTTGCGCCCGTCCTTGTAGGCCCGCGTCATCGCCAGCTGCCCCCACAGGCCGAACAGGCCGACAGCAACCAGTTGCAGCAGCGCCGGCAGATCCGGCAGCGAAAACCCGCCGCGCAACAGCACCATCACCAGCCCGAACAGCGAAGCCAGCAGGAAGAACCAGAACACGATCACCGATGGCGCCTCACCCAGTTCGCCCAGCTCGCGCACGTGGAACACCGCCAGGCCGGCACAAAGCCCGGAACCGAGGCCGATCAGGCCCGGCAGCCACTGGCCGGCATCAAAGGTTGGCCGCAGGATGAAGTTGATGCCGGCAAAGCCGATCAGCAGCGCCCACAACACCGGCGGCGACAGCCGCTCACCGCGCAGCAGCACGAAGCAGACGGCAAACGATAGCGAGGAGGTGTAGTTGAGCGTGACCGCAGTGGCCAGCGGCAGGTGTGCCAGCGCGTAGAACAGCATGGCCATCGACAGATAGCCCATCAGGCTGCGCTTGATATGCGCGCCGATATGCGGCGTGATCAGCTGTTCATGCCGCCCCAGCATGGCAGGCAGCAGCACCAGCAGGCCAACAAAGGTGCGGTAGAACAGCACCTCGAAGGAATCGAAACGGGTGCCGAGGCTGGCGGCGAAATAGCTCATCAACGCAAAACAGGCCGCCGCCAGCACCATCCAGCCTGAGCCCAGACCAGCCAACCACTGCCGCATCAGGCCGCCCCCTTGCCTGCGCGGCTAACACTGGCGCCCAGGCACAAGGCCACGAATGCCTTGCGGTAGCGATGGAACTCGGACGCGTTGGCCGCACAATCGGCAAACAGCGCGCTGCGGCCATCCTGCTGCACCACCCGCAGGTGGCTGCGCACGATCCACAGGCTGTTCAGCACGTACTCGCCTTCGCGGTACTCCAGTACCAGCCGCCCGCTCTTGCGATCCAGCTGTACCTTGCCGGCGGCATCGCGCTCGCCCTGCGGCTTGCGATAGCGTTCGGCCAGCCGCGCCATCGGCTCCTTGCCGCGCAGCCGCTCACGCCACAGCCGCACGCTGACGCCGCTGCGCTCGCGGTCTTCCACCAGTGGCGGCAGCACGCGAATACCGCCCTGACTGTCCGGGCGCACCTTCCAGCCGGCGGGCAGGTCGAAACTCACGCCGAGATCCGTATTTCGATAAATGCCAGCATGGGTAGCGGCAGAAAACAGCAAGGCAAGCAACAGCAGGCGGTGGGGACGCATGTAGGTGGGTGATCTGCAGCAAAAACGCGCGGCAAGCCGCGCTTCAGGCCGGACACGCGGCGCGATGCGCAGGGTATCCAGCAACGAATACGGCGCGGAATTCCGCGCCGTCGTCATTGTGCCGCACAATACAGTGTCTTAGCCAGCCAGATGTTCGCCCATCAGCCGGCGGTAGAACTCGTGGAAGTGCTGCATGCCGTCCTCGGTGGGCGACTGGTAAGGGCCGACCTCGCTCTCGCCGCGCAGCCACAGCGCCTTGCGGCCTTCGTGCATGCGCTGGCAGATCTCGTCGTCTTCCACCGCGGTTTCGAAGTACGCCGCCTGTTCGGCCTCGATGAAATCCGGCTCGAACCACAGAATGTCTTCCGGGTAGTAGAACTCGGTAATCACCGTGCACTGCTCCGGCCCGCGCGGAATCACCACGCTCACCACCAGCACGTGCGGGTACCACTCCACCATGATGTTGGGGTAGTAGGTCAGCCAGATGGCACCGTATTCCGGCTGCTGGTCGGCGTAGCGCTTCAGCACTTCCTCGTGCCACTTGCCGTACACCTTGCTGCCGGAGCGGGCCAGCTGGTTCTTCACCCCCACGGTCTGCACGTGGTACTGGTCGCCCCACTCCCACTTCAGGTCGCCGCAGTTCACGAAGTTGCCGAGGCCGGGGTGGAACGGGTCCACGTGGTAATCCTCGGAGTACACCTCGATGAAGGTCTTCCAGTTGAAGTTGTATTCGGTGGTGTAGGACTTGTGGTAGCCGTAGCCTTCAAACGACATGTGCCTGGCCACGCCCAGCTTGGCCAGGTCGCGGCCGATGTCACGGCGGGCATCGAACAGCAGGCCGTTCCAGCGGGTAAGCGCGGTCTGGTTCAGGTTCAGGCACGGCGTTTCCGGGAAGTGCGGCGCGCCCACCAGCGTACCCTCGGCATCGTAGGTCCAGCCGTGCAGATTGCACACGATGTGGTTGCCATTGCCGCGCCCCTGGTAGATCAGGGCCTGGCGATGGCGGCAGACGTTGGAAATCAGCTTGATGTCGCCATCGACATTCTTGAGCATCTTGCCGTGGCCCATCCATTCCAGGGTGTGATAGTCGCCGGCGTTCGGCACCATCAGTTCATGGCCGTAGTACTGCGGGGCATCGGCGAACAGCAGCTTCTGTTCCAGCGCGTAATACGCCGGGTCGAAGTAGGTAAAGACGGGCAACTGCGCAGCAGAAGCCTTGAGCAACTGGGACGAAGCCAGATCAGACATTATTCCCACACCTCCGTGGTAGAAGATATAAGACCAGCCGAATCTCGCTCTTAACGAGTTTACGGAGAGCTATAAAAAGAAAAACCTGTCGTTACCTAGGCTTAGCTAAGTCAGCCCTGGAAACGAGGCCGGGATTTTGGGCTAAATCCCCCCCCGGGGCAAGCACTTTTTGTCCCGGTTTTTTGTCAGAAGTCAACTGATTTGCCGGTTTAATATGATCAAACTGTCCAGTAAAAAATTTAACTGGCAAAACCCTTTTACTTTCATGATCTTGCCACCACACCAACAGACAACCAGCGCTGCAGGCAGACCCAAGGGAACTCCCTATGGTGCAATGCATCACAAACAGGGATAATGACGCCCCTCCCCGTCCGGCATGCCCGGTCTGGCATGGCGCGGAGCAACAATAACAACACGCAACAACGGCACAGACTTCTTATCTGCAGTCTTCGCTACGGACCCGACATGATCACCCACACCCTCGTCATCAACTGCGGCAGCTCGTCGCTGAAATTCGCGCTGATCAACCCGCAGACCCAGGCCACCACGCTGAGCGGCCTGGCGGAAAAACTCGGCCTGCCGGATGCCGGCATCAGCTTCAAGCAGGATGGCCGCAAGGTGGAACTGGCCCTGGCGCAGGGCGACCACGCCGGCGCCATGCGCGCCATCCTCACCTACCTGAACGAACGCGAGCTCACCGCCACGGTAAGCGCCATCGGCCACCGCGTGGTGCATGGCGGCGAGACCTTCCAGCAGTCCACGCTGATCGACGCCGGCGTGATTGCCGCCATCGAGGATTGTGCCCGCCTGGCGCCGCTGCACAACCCTGCCCACCTGCTGGGCATCCGCACCGCCATGGAGTGCTTCCCCGGCCTGCCGCAGGTAGCGGTATTCGATACCGCCTTCCACCAGAGCATGCCGCAGCATGCCTACCTGTACGCAGTGCCGATGCGGCTGTACCGTGAACACGGCGTGCGCCGCTACGGCTTTCACGGCACCAGCCACCGCTATGTCAGCGCCGAAGCGGCGCGCATGCTGGGCAAGCCGCTGGCCGACACCGCGCTGGTGAGCGCCCACCTGGGCAACGGCGCCTCGGTGGCTGCCGTACTGGGCGGGCGCAGCGTGGACACCAGCATGGGGCTGACCCCGCTGGAAGGCCTGGTGATGGGCACCCGCTGCGGCGACATCGACCCCGGCGTGTTCGGCTACCTGGCTACCGAGCTGGGCACCGACATCCAGGGCGTGACCGACATTCTCAACAAACAGTCCGGCCTGCTGGGCCTGTCCGAGCTGTCCAGCGACTGCCGCGAGCTGGAAGATGCCGCCGCCAACGGCCACACCGGCGCCAACGTGGCGCTGGAGGTGTTCGCCTACCGTCTGGCCAAGCAGATCGCCGCCATGACCGTGGCGCTGGGGCGGCTGGATGCGCTGATCTTCACCGGCGGCATCGGCGAAAACTCGCCGCTGCTGCGCGGCAAGGTAGTGCGCCAGCTGGGCTTCCTCGGCCTGCGGCTGGACGAGGCGGCCAACGCCGCCGCCTGCCGTGGCCAATCCGGGCACATCTGCCAGCCTGGCAGCAGCGCCGCGCTGGTGGTGAACACCAACGAGGAGCTGATGATCGCACTGGATACCGCCGCGCTGACTGCGCAGCAAGGAGCCTGAGCGATGCAGACTTTCCTGATCGCCCCGGTCGGCTTCGATGCTGGCCTGACATCGGTATCGCTGGGCCTGGTGCGCGCGCTGGAGCGCGACGGGCTGAAAGTGGGCTTTATCAAACCCATCGCCCAGGGCGGCGAAGGCGCCGAGCCGGAACGCTCCAGCCACTTCGCCCGCGAGCTGTGTCACCTGAATGCGCCGACACCGATCAGCATGGAGCGCGCCGAGCACCTGCTGAGCCAGGGTCAGCTCGACCAGCTGCTGGAGGAAGTGGTAAGCCTGTATCAGCAGGTGGCGGCCAACGTGGACGTGGTCATCGTCGAAGGCCTGGTGCAGGACCAGCAGCATGTATTCACCGCCTACATCAACAGCAAGCTGGCCCGCACCCTGCAGTGCGAGGTGGTGCTGGTGGGCGCAGGCGGCGAGCTGCCCAGCCATGAGCTGGCGGAAAAGCTGGACATCGCCATGCAGGCGTTCAGCGGCGGCAGCAACCAGATAGCCGGTTATATCCTCAACCGTCTGCCGGCCGGGCAAGATGCCAGAACGTTGGCCGCAGAGATCGCCGCCAGCAGCCGGCTGCTGCAGAAACGGCGCATCCCCTGCCTGGGCGGCATTCCGCTGGAGCCGGAGCTGATGGCGCCACGCACGCTGGACGTGGCCAACTACCTGAGGGCGCGGCTGCTGCACGCCGGCCAGCTTACCCGCCGTCGCGTGCTGAGCATCTCGGTAATGGCGCGCTCGGTGCCGCACATCGTGCACCTGCTGAAACCGGGTGCGCTGGTGATTGTGCCGGGCGACCGCGAGGACGTGATCCTGGCCACCGCCATGGCGGCGATGAACGGCGTACCGCTGGCCGGCCTGCTGCTGACCTGTGGCGCCGAGCCGGACCCGCGCGTGGCGCAGCTGTGCCACAAGGCCTTCACCAGCGGCATGCCGGTACTGTCCATCGACACCAATACCCTGGACAGCACCACGCTGATCGCGGCGATGAACCGCCAGGTGCCGGCCGATGACCTGGAGCGCATGGAGCGGGTGGTGGACTTCGTTGCCGAACACCTGAATACCAGCGTGCTGCAGCAGCGCCTTGGCGATACCCGCGAGAAGCGCCTGTCGCCACCAGCCTTCCGCTACCAGCTGATGGAAAAGGCACGCCGTGCCGCCAAGCGTATCGTGCTGCCGGAGGGCAACGAGCCGCGCACAGTGAAGGCCGCCGCCATCTGCCAGGAAAAAGGCATTGCCCATTGCGTGCTGCTGGGCGACCGCGAAGAAATTGCCCACGTGGCCGAGGCACAGGGCATCGTGCTGCCACCGGGGCTGGAGATTGTCGATCCCAATGAAGTGCGCGCCCGCTACGTGGCGCCGATGGTGGCACTGCGCAAGAACAAGGGCCTGAACGCGCCAATGGCCGAGCAGCAGCTGGAAGACAACGTGGTGCTGGGCACCATGATGCTGGCGCTGAACGAGGTGGATGGCCTGGTATCCGGCGCGGTACACACCACCGCCAACACCATCCGCCCGGCGCTGCAGCTGATCAAGACCGCGCCCGGCGCCAAGCTGGTTTCCAGCGTGTTTTTCATGCTGATGCCGGACCAGGTGCTGGTCTACGGCGACTGCGCGGTGAACCCGGACCCGAGCGCGGAGGAGCTGGCCGACATCGCCATCCAGAGCGCCGACTCCGCCGCCGCCTTCGGCATTCCGCCGCGGGTGGCGATGATCTCCTACTCCACCGGCGCCTCCGGCAGCGGCGACGACGTGGAAAAGGTACGCGAAGCCACACGCATTGCCCGTGACAAGCGCCCCGGCCTGCTGATCGACGGCCCAATGCAGTACGACGCCGCCAGCGTGGAAAGTGTTGGCCGCCAGAAGGCGCCGGACAGCCCGGTAGCCGGCTGCGCCAATGTGTTCGTGTTCCCGGACCTGAACACCGGTAATACCACCTACAAGGCGGTGCAGCGTTCTGCCGGGGTAGTGTCGGTAGGGCCGATGCTGCAGGGGCTAAAGAAACCGGTGAACGACCTGTCGCGCGGCGCACTGGTGGACGACATCGTCTACACCATCGCACTTACTGCCATCCAGGCCGAGCAGCTGCCGGTGGAATAAGGCCGTAGCTCGGATAAGCCGCAGGCCCATCCGGGGAAGTCGTAGCCCGGATAAGCGCAGCGCATCCGGGAAGTGCGGCTGCCGAGCCGCAAACTTGCCCGCATAAGACAACGCCCCCGCAAAGCGGGGGCCTTGTTGCATGTTGCCTGTCTATCCGGCGCCCCGGATGCGCCTGTGCTTATCCGGGCTACGCTGCCATCTGTCTCCCCGGATGCGCTTGCGCTTATCCGGGCTACGCTGCCATCTGTTTCCCCGGATGCGCCTGCGGCTTATCCGGGCTACGAACCGCCGAGGTTGAACTCCACTCCCGGTACGGTTTCCGGCTTGCCGGCAAGCTGAATCTCGCGGCAGGCGGCCAGCGCCTCGCTACGCAACGGCTCTTCCAGTCCCTGCCACAGGTCACTGATCGCAGCCGCCAGCAATTGTCCGCCCAGGCATTCGCTGCTGGCCTGCAACACCTGCGCCAGCGCCTGCAACTGCAAGGCCTGTTCGGCACCCAGCGGCAGTTTCTGTAGTCGTACCGATGAGCTTTTCACGTCGCAGCAGGCCAGCCCATGATCGCGGCGCGACAGCAGCTCGCCCACCTGTTTATCCAGCATCTGTCCCATGATTCACCTCCCCCACACGGTTTGCGTGTCCTCAGCATAGGCCAGTAGCGCGGCAATGCCAGTTGTTGCCGCATGTAAGCAAACAATTGTCAATCAAGTAAAAACCGTTATCTAACAGCCGCTTGCTGAATTCAAACAATTGTTTTAGCCTGTCGAACGCCTGCCAGGGCATAGAACAACAAACCGAGCAGCCCCGTTCGAGGTCGCTGCCAGCACAACAACACGAGGAGAAAACATGTCTCTCAACACCATTACCGAGTGGTTCATTCCGGAGTCCATCCGCCAGGATGCCGAAGGCCTGATCCGCGCCCGCACCGTAGTCAGCGTCGGCCTGCTGGCCGGCGTCATCGCCCCGCTGTTTGCCATTTCCTATTTCAAGCTGCATCACCCTGCCATGGGCAGTGGCATCGTGGTCGGCGGCATCGCCATGCTGCTGGGCCCGCTGCTGCTGAAGCTGTCTTCCGCGCTCAAACTGGTGGCGCAATTCATCGTGCTGGTGATGTTCCTGATGGTGGGCTGGATGGTGTATGTCAACGGCGGCATCATGTCCACCAGCATCATGTGGTTCGCCTCGGTGCCGTTTGCCGCTATCTTCGTCAGCGGCCGCCGCTCCGGCATCGTGTGGACGCTGCTCACTTTCGTGATGATTGCTGCGATGTTCCTGTTGTCCGCCGCCGGCGAGATTCCCCCTACCCCGATTGCGCACGAGGAGCTGCCGGTGCTGCAGGCCAAGTCGCTGATCGGCCTCACCCTGGTAGTGCTGAGTCTGGCGCTAGCCTACGACCGCGCCAAATCGCGCAGCTTCGCCAAGCTGGAGCAGGCGCGCGAAGCCGCCGAGCACGCAACCCGCGCCATGAAAGAGATGATGGAACAGGTAACGCGCTCGATCAGCGCCGCCTCCAGCGAGAGCCGTGATATTGCCGGCAGCACGCAGATGATTGCCCGCACCATGGGCGCACAGCGCAACCGCGCCGAAGACATGGTGGTGATCGCGCAGCAGATGGCGGTAGTCACCAGCCAGACCGCGGCGCAGTCGCATAGCGCCACCAGCATGGCGCACAACGCCGGCACTGCGGCCAACGATGGCGGCGCGGCAATGGATCAGGCGGTAAGTCAGCTCAACCAGGCTGGCGAAGTGATCGGCCACGCGGTGCAGCGCATGGAAGAGCTGGAACAGCGCAGCACCGAGGTGAACGGCATCGTGCAGCTGATTCGCGACATTGCCGACCAGACCAATCTGCTGGCGCTGAACGCGGCAATTGAAGCGGCACGCGCTGGCGAAATGGGACGCGGCTTCGCGGTGGTGGCCGATGAAGTCCGCAAGCTGGCCGAGCGCACCCAGCACGCCACGCTGGATATCGAGCAGAAGATCGGTTTGATCGTCAGCGGCACCAACCAGGCAATTGATGCCATCCGCAACGGCAATCAGCAGGTGAACGCGGGCCGCCAGCATGCGCTGGACGCGCAACAGCGCCTGGCCGGCATCATCCGCGACACCCATGCACTGGCGCAGCTGCTGCGCGAGGTATCGCAGGCGGAAGAGAATCAGAATCAGGGCTTTGCCCGCTTTGCCGGCGACATCACCGCCGTGGGCGACACCAGCCGCACCCTGTCCGGCGAGACCGAGACCATTGCCAGCGCCACAGAGCGCCTGGACAAGCTGATGGCGGAACTGGGCAACAGCGTGCAGCAATTCCGTCTGACTGCCGCCTGATAACGTTGGCCGCAAAAAACCGCCTGACCGGTGTAACGGCAGGCGGTTTTTTGCGGCCAACGTTCTGTTCTCAGGCAAAAGCCCGTTCCAGCACCCTGGCCACCGCGGACTCCGTATGGTGGCCAATGCTGCGCGCCTGCGGCACCTGCTCATACAAGCGCGGGCTGGCATTGGCCATGCGGTGCGGGTGCCCCACCAGCTGCAGCATTTCCACATCGTTCTGCGCATCGCCGAACGCCGCGCAATCCTGTGGCGCAATACCCAGCTGCTGCAACAGCAGCGCCAGCGCACTACCCTTGCTTACTCCTGCGGCCATCACTTCCAGATAGCAATCCTGCGAATACACCAGCGCCAGTTGGCCTTCAAAACGGTGCAGGATTTCCTGCTCGATGGCCGCCAGCTTTTCCGGTGCCGCCTGGTAGATGATCTTGGCGACATTGCTGCCATGGTAGTCCGCCAGACTGTCCACCTGTTCCGCCTTGCCGGCATATGCCTGCAGCGGCCCGTGGTAGCGGCAGGCCAGGCGGTGTTCATCCAGGTACAGCGCCATCTCGGCATCACCGGCCAGCGCCGGCTGCACCAGCTTGTTCACCAGCGCCGGCGCCAGGTTGGCCGCATGCAGCTGGCGGTCGTCATGGTCATGCATCCGCGCGCCATTGGAGCTGATGACACGAATGGGCAGGTCGCTGCCGGCAGCCAGAATATTGCGTACATCGCGGTGATGGCGACCGGTAGCGACAATCAGCTGGCAACCGGCGGCGGCGGCGCGGCGCAATGCCTGCCAGCTGCGGGCGTTGATGCGGGAATCGGCATCCAGCAGGGTGCCGTCCAGATCGGTGGCAATGGCGCGGAACATGGTGCTCTCCTGATAAAGGCTACGCACATTGTGCACCTTCATGCACAAACACGCAAACAATCATGCAAGATCGTGCTTGAAATAGGACGACAAATTGACCTGCTACGCCCGATGCTGCACGATTGCGCAAACTTAACCGGCAAAACACGCATGAACAGCGACAACACCCTGCTCCGCCCTGGCAATACCAGCCTGCCAAGCGAACGCCAGCACTACATCCGCCAGCTACTGCTGCAGGATGGCCGTGTGCTGGCTACCGAGCTGGCGCAGACACTGGGCGTGTCGGAAGACTCCATCCGCCGCGATCTGCGCGAGCTGGCCGCCAGCGGCGCCTGCAAGCGGGTGTACGGCGGTGCAGTGGCGATGACACCGAACACCGGCAGCTTCAGCGAGCGCAGCCATGAGCACGTGGCCAGCAAGGCTAGACTGGCCGCGGCAGCGGTACAGCTGCTGCAGCCGGGGCAGTTCGTGTTCCTGGATTCCGGCACCACCAATCTGGAGATCGCCCGCGCGCTGCCGGACATGGCGCTGACCATTGCCACCAACTCCATTCCCATCGCCGCCGCCCTGCTCGGCCGCCAGCAGTTTGACGTTACCCTGGTGGGCGGGCGCATGGACCACCGCATCGGCGGCACCATCGGCACCGCCGCCGCGCTGGAGGTGCAGGCGATGCGGCCGGACATCTGCTTCCTGGGCACCTGCTCGGTAGACATCGAGCTGGGCATTGGCACCACCATCGCCGAGGAGGCCGCATTCAAGCGCCTGCTGGTGCGCCAGTGCAGCCAGATCGTGCTGGCGGTAACCAACCAGAAGCTGGGCACCGCCTCGCCGTTCGCGGTGATGCCACTGAACGAGGTGAGCCGGCTGGTGATTGAGGCCGACGCCGAGCCGCACAAGGTGCAACAGCTACAGGGTAGCGGCGTGCCACTGCTGTTTGCTGCCGACTGACAACCCCACTCCGCACAAACAAAAACGGCGCACAGTTTGTCTGTGCGCCGTTTTCATGCGGCCAAGGTTGGCCGCAATATCACGAAAGCCTTACACCCGCTCGCCCCACAGGTCGTGCTCGCTGGAATCCACGATCTCGACCTCGACAAAGTCACCCGGCTGCAGATCCGCACCATCCTCGATGAACACCAGACCATCGATTTCCGGCGCGTCGGCATAGCTGCGGCAGACGGCGGTGCCGTCTTCGTCGATTTCGTCCACCAGCACAGTGCAGCGGCTGCCGATACGGGCGGCCAGACGCGCGGCGGAGATTTCCGCCTGCACTGCCATGAAGCGTTCCTTACGGTCTTCCTTCACCTCTTCCGGCACCGGCTCGGCCAGCTCGTTGGCCGCAGCGCCTTCCACCGGCGAGTAGGTGAAACAGCCGACGCGATCCAGCTGCGCTTCGCGGATGAAGCTCAGCAGTTCTTCGAAGTCTTCCTCGGTTTCGCCCGGGAAGCCGACGATGAAGGTGGAGCGGATCACCAGCTGCGGGCAGATCTCGCGCCACTTCTTGATGCGGCCGAGCACGTTCTCGCTGTTGGCCGGGCGCTTCATCAGCTTGAGTATCTTCTGGCTGGCGTGCTGAAACGGGATATCCAGGTACGGCAGGATCTTGCCTTCCGCCATCAGCGGAATGATCTCGTCCACGCTCGGGTACGGGTAGACGTAGTGCAGGCGCACCCAGATGCCGTGCTTGCCCAACTCCTCGCACAGCTCCAGCAGGCGGGTCTTGATCGGACGGCCGTTATAGAAGCCCAGCTTGTACTTGGCATCCACGCCGTAGGCGGAGGTGTCCTGCGAGATGATCAGCAGCTCTTTCACCCCGGCCTTGGCCAGGTTGGCCGCCTCGGCCAGCACGCTGTCGATCGGGCGGCTATCCAGGTCGCCGCGCATCGACGGGATGATGCAGAAGGTGCAGCGATGGTTACAGCCCTCGGAAATCTTCACGTAGGCGTAGTGCTTGGGCGTCAGGCGCACGCCGATGTCCGGCACCAGGTCCACGAACGGGTCGTGCGGCTTGGGCAGATGGGTGTGCACATGCGTCATCACCTCGTCGGTGGCGTGCGGGCCGGTGATGGCCAGCACCGACGGGTGCGCCTCCTTCACCACGTCGCCCTTGGCACCCAGACAACCAGTCACGATCACCTTGCCGTTCTCGTTCAGCGCTTCGCCGATGGCGTCCAGCGACTCCTGCACCGCGGCATCGATGAAGCCACAGGTGTTGACCACCACCAGGTCGGCACCGTCATAGGTGCCGGAGATTTCGTAGCCCTCGGCGCGCAGGCGGGTAAGGATCTGTTCTGAATCGGAGGCGGCTTTCGGGCAGCCCAGGCTTACGAAACCGACTTTCGGTGCAACTTGCGACATGTAAACGTCAACCCTGATAGATCAAAAATACACAAAGCCGGGCCCTGCAAGGCAGGGTCCGGCTATTGTAAGGTGCTGCGGATTATAGGAAAAACCGCAGCGGAACAAAATAGGCTACGACTATTTTTTCTCGTCGTCCTGGCTCGGCGGGTAGGCCGGGAAGCCGAAGCCGCTGAACATGGTGCGCGCCTGCTCCTGCATGCGGTTCTGCATGTCCAGGAACATATTGGTGCTCTGGTCCAGGTAGCTGGTCATCATGTTCTGCATCGCCGGGCCCTGGAAGTTCAGGAAGTCGGACCACAGCTTGGCGCCCAGCATCGGGTTGTCGCCGTACATGGTCTTGGCCTGCTCCTGCATGCGTTGCTGCAGCTGCGCGAACATCTGCAGGTTCTTCTCCAGGAACGGGCCCATCATGCCCTGCATGGCCTGACCGTAGTAGCGGATGAACTGGGTCAGCACTTCGTAGCTGAACATCGGCGAGCCACCGCTCTCCTCTTCCAGGATGATCTGCAGCAGCACGCTGCGGGTGATGTCCTCGTGGCTCTTGGCATCCAGTACCTGGATGTCCACGTTATCCAGCACCAGTTGCTTCACATCTCCCAGCGTGATGTAGGAACTGGTGGCGGTATCATACAAACGACGGTTCGGATACTTCTTGATGACCCGCTTCTCAACACTCATGTATCACTCCCAGCATTATCGTTTTGTTGTGTGCCGCCACATTACCATATTTGCAACACACTAGAGCAAATCTCCTAGTCGCAATTGCTGCACTACGCTAAGATCGCCTTGTCATTGTGCAGCGCACAATAAAGACCCCAGATATTTTGCGTTGCCACAGCAATAAAAACAATGCCTGCTGCCTCGTGACCCACGTTCTACCATTAACTGAGTGAGGGTTTGAAACATGAATACCAACGAACAACTGAACAAACTGTCCGTGAATGCACTGGACATCGCTTTCCGCATGGCACAAATCTCGCTGGAAAGTGCCGAGAAATTCGCCAAGCTGAGCCTGGAACTGTCCAAGCAATCACTGGAAGACAACGTGAACCTGGTGCGCGAACTGGGCGACGTGAAAGAGCCGCAACAAGCCGTGAGCAGCCTGAACCAGCTGGCCGCCCGCAACCTGGAGCAGGCAGTTGCCAACTCCCGCAATGTGTACGACATCGTGTCGCAAACCCAGGCCGAACTGGGCAAGCTGGCAGAAGAAAACTTCAGCGAACTGAACAAGAACGTGATCACCAATCTGGAGACCCTGACCAAGAATGCACCGGCAGGCTCCGAGACCCTGGTGAACAGCCTGAAATCTGGCCTGGCTGCCAGCACTGCTGCCCTGCAGACCCTGACCAAAGCAGGTCAGCAGGTTGCCGAGTTCGCCGACAGCAGCGTGAAAGCCGCCACCAGCGCCACCGCCGATGCGGTGAAGAGCGCAGCCAAGCGCGCCAGCTAAGCCATTAGCAAGCAACAGCAAGGGCCGTCACAGACGGCCCTTTTGCTTTGACTTCAATAACAAAAGGCCGTCACAAGACGGCCTTTTGTTCACTCTTGCGGCCAACCCCGTTGGCCGCAAGCCCGGCTTACACCGACAGGTAGGACGACTGCTTCAGCCCGCGGCAGAACTCGGCAAAGTACACCGAACGCTCCTCGCTGTTCAGCCCGGCCATACGTGCCTTGCCTTCGTAGCGATTCAGAATCTCCTCCGGCGACAGGTGCACGTAGCGCAGCATGTCTTCGATGGTGTCGTGCTCTTCCACACCCTCGAAGCTCACCTTGCCGCCTTCGCGCACGTACACGTTCACCGAGTCGGTATCGCCGAACAGGTTGTGCATGTCCCCCAGGATCTCCTGGTAGGCACCCACCATGAATACCGCAATCAGGTATTCCTCGCCCGGCTCTACCGCGTGCACCGGCATGCTGGATTCGATGCTCTGCTGGTCAACGTAATGCTTCACCTTGCCGTCGGAGTCGCAGGTCAGATCCTGCAGCACCGCGCGGCGGGTCGGCTGCTCGTCCAGGCGATGCAGCGGCATGATCGGCAGCACCTGGTCGATGGCCCAGGTATCCGGCAGGCTCTGGAACACCGAGAAGTTGCAGAAGTACTTGTCGGCCAGCTTTTCGGTCAGCTCGTCGTACACCTGGCGCTGCGAGCGCTGGCTGGCGGTGAGCTGCGCCTGCAGGCGGCGGCACAGTGCGGCCTGCACCTGCTCGGCCAGCGCTTTTTCCTTCAGCGTGATGCGGCCTTCGGCGTACATATCCGATACTTCCGAGCTCAGATGGCTGGCGCGGTAGTAGGTCTCGGTAACCATTTCGGCATCGGTCAGGCTCATCAGCTCGAACAGCTTGCGCACCGGCTTGGGCAGCGCCTGCACATCCGCCACTTCCGGCACGGTATCCGGCAGACGCTCCACGTCGGTCACGTTCATCAGCAGCACGGCGTGGTGCGCGGTCATGGCGCGGCCGGACTCGGAGAAGATGCGCGGATGCGGAATGGCGTTCTCTTCGCAGAACTCATGCAACATGGACACGATCACGTTGGCGTATTCGTCCATGTCGTAGTTGATGGAACTGGCATTGCGCGAGTGGGTACCGTCGTAATCCACCCCCAGGCCGCCGCCCACGTCCACGTGATCCACCGGCAGGCCCAGCGCGCGCAGTTCGCCGAAATAGCGGATCGCCTCGCGGAAGCCGGCGCGGTAGTCGGCGATGTTGGCGATCTGCGAGCCCATGTGGAAATGCATCAGGCGCACGTTGTCGCCATGACCCGCCGCCACCAGCTTGTCCACTGCGGAAATCAGCTGTGCCGCCGACAGACCGAACTTGCCCTTCTCACCACCGGTATCCGCCCACTTGCTGGAAGCCAGCGACGACAGCCGCACGCGCAGGCCGATATTGGCCTTCACCCCCAGCTTGGCGCTTTCCTGGATCAGCAGGTCAACTTCGGATTCCTTCTCGATCACCACGAACACTTCGTGGCCCAGGCGCTGGCCCATCAGCGCCAGACGGATGAAATCTCGGTCCTTGTAGCCGTTGCAGACAATGGTGCCCCCCTTGGGTGACAGTGCCAGCACCGCCATCAGCTCCGGCTTGGAGCCGGCCTCCAGACCGATGGACACATCCTGGGTGGCGATGATGCTCTTCACCACCGCCTCCTGCTGGTTCACCTTGATCGGGTAGATGGCGGTATAGCGATTGCCGTAGTTCTGCCCGGCAATGGCATTGTCGAAGGCGCGGCACAGCCGGGTAACGCGATCCTGCAGGATATCGGGAAAGCGGACCAGCAGCGGCATATCCAGCCCCTTGTCCGCCAGCGTATGCGCCAGCTCGTGCAGATCGATCTCGCGATGGTGACGCGCGTTGGGGCGCACTTTGACACAACCGTTGTCGCCGACATTGAAATAGCCAGCACCCCAGTGCCGGATGCCATACAGGCTCCGGCTATCCGCCACAGTCCAAGCCATGAAAGGATTTCCTAATCATTCAAAAATGGAAAACTGCTCCTTAGTGCGCGGCTTTCGG
The DNA here is from genome assembly GCF_042648905.1 of Vogesella amnigena. NCBI lineage: Bacteria > Pseudomonadati > Pseudomonadota > Betaproteobacteria > Neisseriales > Chromobacteriaceae > Vogesella > Vogesella amnigena. The sequence goes on from NZ_JBHRYH010000017.1 coordinate 120,632, forward strand.
GCTAAGAAAGCTTCATGTGGGCCTGGGATGTCGGAGCGCGCAATAAATTGGCGGTTGTCGCCAAAAAACGAGCGCGGATTTTAGCAATCTCACGCCCCTTGACAAGCAGAATTTTGCCGCGTCCATTTTAATGAACATGGATGACAAGGCCAGCAGGCTGGCCTCGCCACTATACGCCCGCCATGTGAATGTTTTTTAACAGGTTTATGCCAGAAACCGGCAAAAGAAAAGCCGGGGTGTTTCGTGCATGATATTCGACACCACCCCGGCACTATTTGCCTCAATCGTTTACAGGTGATCCTGCAAGCGGTACCAAGCCATGCCCAGCACCAGTGCCGGCGTGCGCAGCAGCTTGCCGCCTGGGAATTTGCGATGCCGCAGCCGCTCGAACATCGCCAGCCTGCTGTCGTCGCCGGCAATCGCCTCGGCAATGACCTTTCCCGCCAGACCGGTTACCGCTACGCCATGGCCGGAAAAACCCTGGGCGTAGTAGACGTTGGCCGCAAGCCGGCCGAAGTCCGGCGCCCGGTTCATGGTGATATCGCAGAAGCCGCCCCAGGCGTACTCCACTTTGGCATCGGCCAGTTGCGGAAATACCCGCAGCATGTCCTGACGCATGGAATGGGCCAGATTGGCAGGCTCACGACCGGAGTAGCTCACCTTGCCGCCAAACAGCATGCGGTGGTCACTGGACAGGCGGTAATAGTCCAATACGAAGTTGGTATCGCACACCGCCATATTGTTGGCGATCAGACCCTGCGCGCGGTCTTCTCCCAGCGGCTCGGTGGCGATCACGTAAGTTCCCACCGGCATGATGCGGTCTTCCAGTTTGCCGGACAGCGCGCCGACATAGGCATTGCAGGCCAGCACCAGCTGACGGCAACGCACGCTGCCCGCCTCGGTGCGCACCAGCGGCGCTTCGCCTTCAACGTAATCAAGCACCGGCGTGCGCTCGTAAATGGCCACTCCGGCCGCACGCGCCGCGCGTGCCAGGCCCAGCAGATAATTGAGCGGGTGGATATGCCCGGCCAGTGGGTCATACAGCCCGCCCTGGTAACGATCCGAAGCCAGCAATGCGGCCAACTGTTCCCGATTCCACAGCTGATAGTGCTCATAGCCATAGAAATCCTGCGCCTCGCGCTGCCAGTTCAGCAGATCCTGAAAATGCGCCGGCTTTACCGCGGCATTGCAGAAACCACGCGTCCAGTCGCAGGCGATATCGTGCTGACGCACCCGCTGCTCGATGATTTCCACCGCCTCCAGCGACATGCGCCACATGCGACGGGCACCGTCATCGCCCAGTTGCTTGCGCAAGGTATCCATATCGCAGGCAAAGCCGGCAATCACCTGACCGCCGTTGCGACCAGAGGCCCCAAAACCGATCTGCGAGCCTTCCAGCAACACCACACTCAGGCCCTGCTCTGCCAGGTTCAGCGCTGTCGATACCCCGGCCAGCCCGCCGCCCACCACGCAGACATCACACTCCACATTACCCTGCAGCACGGCCCCGGGCTCCCAGGGGACAGCGGTAGCGGCGTAATAGGATGGCGCGTGTGCTTGATGGGCAAATGTCAGCATAAAGACCTCGTGTAGTGTGGTTGCAGGACAGGATCAGGGAAACGCAATACTGGGAAGCAAGATAATCACCTCATGACAGTGGGCTGTCGTTTGGGCATGAAAAACGGCGAAGCCACCAGGCCTCGCCGTCAAAGGAGCAATGCAATCAGCTGGTGGCGCCGAGCGAGGCACCGTTATTGCTGCTGCCGGGCACATCGTTCTCGCGCATGGCGGCGGCGATTGCCTTGTCGCGCTTGCGCTGTGCATTCAGCATCAGGTAGTTGGCCACCAGCACCACGCTACCCACCACCAGCACGGTGATGGCAGCCAGCGCGTTGATCTCCGGGTTCAGGCCAAGGCGCACCTTGGAGAAGATCACCTGTGGCAGCGTGGTGGAACCCGGGCCGGACAGGAAGGCGGTAGTCACCAGGTCATCCAGCGACAGGGTGATGGACAGCAGGAAGCCGGAGGCAATTGCCTGCGACACCAGCGGCAGCGTGATCACGAAGAAAATCTTCAGCGGCCGCGCGCCCAGGTCCATGGCGGCGTCTTCCAGGTTCTTGTCGATCTCCAGCAGACGCGAGCGCACCACCACCGACACATAGGCCATGCACAGCGTGGTATGCCCCACCCAGATGGTGAAGAAGCCACGCTCGGACGGCACGCCAATGAACTGCTCCAGCGAGATGAACAGCAGCAGCATGGACAGACCGGTAATCACCTCCGGCATCACCATCGGCGCGGTCATCATGCCGGCAAACAGCGTGCTGCCGGTGTAGCGCTTGAAGCGTGCCAGCACGAAGCCGGCCACGGTACCCAGTACCACCGCAGCAGTGGCGCTAGCCAGCGCGATCTCGATCGACAGCTTCACCGCGCTGATGATCTGCTCGTTCTGGAACAACGAGCCGTACCACTTGGTGGAGAAGCCGCCCCAGACCGTTACCAGCTTGGAGTCGTTGAACGAGTACACGATCAGGCTGACGATCGGGATATACAGGAACAGGAAGCCTACAGTCAGTACGCCCTTGAGGAACGGGGACAGTTTGTTGCCGTTATACATTGCCCTTACCCTCCAGCTCACGGGTCTCATAGCGATGCAGCAAGGCGATCGGCACGATCAGCAGCAGCACCATGATAATGGCCACGGAGGCAGCCATCGGCCAGTTGTTGTTATCGAAGAATTCGTTCCACAGCACCTTGCCGATCATCAGCGTATCGGTACCGCCCACCAGCTCCGGAATCACGAATTCGCCCACCGCCGGAATGAACACCATCATCGAACCGGCAATGATGCCGTTCTTGGATAGTGGCAGGGTAATGGCGAAGAATGCCTTGATCGGCCCAGCCCCCAGGTCGGCCGCAGCTTCCAGCAGACGCACGTCCATTTTCACCAGGTGCGAATACAGCGGCAGGATCATGAATGGCAGGTAGGCATACAGCATTACCAGGTACAGCGAGAAGTCGGTGTGGAACATGTGCAGCGGCTCGCTGATCACCCCCAGCGACAGCAGGAAGTTGTTGATCAGGCCGTTTTCGTTCAGCAGCCCCATCCAGGCATAGACCCGCAGCAGGAAGGAAGTCCAGAACGGCAGCATCACCAGCATCAGCAGCACATTGCGGCGCGCCGGGTCGGTGCGGGCAATGGCATAGGCAATCGGGTAGCCCAGCAGCAGACACATCACGGTGGTGAAGAACGCCACCTTCAAGGAAGACAGGTAGGTTGCCGCATACAGCTCATCGGTAAAGATGAAGCTGAAGTTGCCGAAGTACAGCGACAAACCGCGGATCACCCCCTCCTCTTCCTGCAGCAGGCTGGTGAATGGCGGAATCGCCAGATCCTGCTCGGCGAAGCTGATCTTCAGCACGATGAAGAACGGCACCAGGAAGAACAGCAGCATCCAGGTATAGGGAATGGCAATCACCGCCGTCTTCCCCAGCCTGAACTTGGCTTTCATTTTCAACAGGCTCATGACCGTCTCCTTAGCGCGTCAACACCACCGGCATGTCCGCACGCCAGCTCACGTACACCGGGTCGCCCCAGGTCGGCGCCTGCACATTGTTCTCGTGCCAGTGGTTGGCCGACACCATGGACTTCACCACTTTGCCGCTGCCCAGCTTGACGTGATAGATGGAGAAGCTGCCAAGGTAGGCGATATCGTCCACCACGCCGCGCGCGGTATTCGGCCCGGCCGGCGGCGGTGCCACATGCACGTGGATGTCTTCCGGACGCACGCTGGCCCATACCTGCATGCCCTTGGGGCCGGTAATGCCGTGGTCGATCAGTACGCGGCCGCCCAAGTCGGGAGACTCGATCTCCACGCGATCCGGCTCATCCACCACCACCGGGCCGGAAAACATATTGGTATCGCCAATGAATTCTGCAGTGAAACGACAGTTGGGGTAGTCGTAGATCTCGGCCGGCGTGCCAATCTGCAGCAACTGGCCTTCGGACATGATGCCGATGCGGGTGGCCATGGTCATGGCTTCTTCCTGATCGTGGGTCACCATGATGCAGGTCACACCCACCTTTTCCAGGGTGTTCACCAGCTCCAGCTGAGTCTGCTGGCGCAGTTTCTTGTCCAGCGCGCCCAGCGGCTCATCCAGCAGCAGCAGCTTCGGACGCTTGGCCAGGCTGCGAGCCAGCGCCACGCGCTGCTGCTGACCACCGGACAGCTGGTAGGGCTTGCGGTTGGCGTACTTGCGCAACTGCACCAGATCCAGCATTTCCATCACGCGGGCATCGATTTCACCCTTGGGCAGCTTGTCCTGTTTCAGACCGAAGGCAATGTTTTCCGCCACGCTCATGTGCGGGAACAGTGCATAACTCTGGAACATCATGTTGATCGGGCGCTCGTACGGCGCCAGGCCGGTGATGTCTTCACCATCCAGAATGATCTTGCCGGAGGTCGGGCGCTCCATGCCGGCCAGCATGCGCAGCAGGGTAGATTTGCCGCAACCGGAGCTGCCCAGCAGGGCAAAGATCTCGTTCTTGCGGATTTCCAGCTCCACGCCGTCAACGGCGGTGGCGTCTCCGAACTTCTTCACCACGTTGCTGATACGCAGGTAGGGCGTCTCAGTTTGAGAAACAGCAGACTGTTTACCAGTTTCCACCATGATATTTCTTCCCGAATGGAGGCTGTTGCGCCTCCGGTAATTTTCAAACAGCTGTACAAGCGGCCCAAGGCCAACCCTACCCCGCGTTACCGGAGCACGGCAAGACACCGTGATCCGGCTTTTGTCGCCGCAGGGCAATTGCCGTGCGAAAGCGCAAGAACCGGGGCCGCCGGCCAGGGGGCGCATCATAGCATTTGCCCACCAGCCAGGGCGCCAAGGCCGCCCGGATGCAGGCCGAGGCAGATTCCCCGCACCCCACCAGCCAGCAGTGAGCGCAACAGCAGGCTACCCCACGTTTAATAAAATTGACAAGAGTGCTGCAAGAAAATTAACGGATGCTTTTTTTGGCGCCACAACAAGCACTTACACATTGCAGTGCAGCAAAATCATCACCAGACAGGGAGGGCGAGCAGAAAAAAACCGGCAGGCGTTTAAATACTCAAACACCAGCTGCGCCACGCACCAGATCGGTGCCAGCAATGGCATCAGCGATGTACAGCACGCTACCTTGCTGTTTCTTGGCGGCTTTTTTGGCCAGGGTTGCCGCCGCTGCCACTTGATAGTGCGAGTCATAGTCACCGGCGCGCACCATAAGCACGCCCACCGACACGCTGGTGAGCGGGAAAAAGCGGGGCTGCCCATGGCGATCCGCCACATGAAAGCCGCCAGCATGCCGGTCGGCCGGGCAAAACAGCTGCAATACCTGCCGATCGAAGCGCTGCAACACCAGCCGCAAGCGCTGCTGCCAGTTGCAACTTTGCAACAGCAGCACAAAGTCATCACCACCGATATGGCCGACAAAGTCCGCTCCGGGCGCCACCGCTGCCTGCAGCAACTCCCCCAGCAGCCGGATCATGTCATCCCCGGCGCCGTAGCCGTAGTGATCATTGAACGGCTTGAAGTGATCCAGATCCACATATGCCACCACAAACGGGCGCTGCTGTTGCAGCAGGCGCGTGACCTGATCATTGATAGGCACATTGCCGGGCAGGCCGGTAAGTGGGTTGGCATAGCGCGCGGCCAACAGCTGCATCTCGCTGATGGCGCGCACCAGGTCCTGACCGGTACCCATGCCCAGGTAGCCGGTATCACCCACGATGATGAAACCATCGACCAGGTGCCGGCGTTCAGCCGCAGCCACCAGCACGGACAGGGTTTGCAAGTCGGTATCGGCCGTCACCACCAGCGGCGAGCGGTCGGCCAGCGCCAGGCAGGGCTTTTTCGCCAGCAGTTCGCGCGAAAACGGCTTGGCGAACGATTCCAGCACATGCAGCCTGGACAACAGCCCTACCGGCCGCATGCCGGACAGCACCGGCAGCGCGAACAGCGTCGGGCTGCCGGCAAACAGCCGGTACGCCTCATCGCAGCTGGCGTGCTCACTCAGAAACGGCACCTCGCACAGCAACTCCCGCACGGTGCGCCCACCGCCGGCGCGGGCCGGCACCAGGTCTGGCAGCAGGTAACTGGCAGCAAGCTGCGGCTGCGCTGCCGGCCTGGCCACCAGATAACCCTGCCCCATCACCACCCCGAGTTCGCACAGCACCGCCAGCTCCTCCGCCAGCTCTATCCCTTCGGCCACCAGCACCGCCCCCGCCGCACGCGCCATGTCCAGCAGCGAACGGACAAACTGCAACTTCAGGGCATCCTGATGAATCTGCTGTACGAAATACTTGTCCAGCTTGACCAGGTCAGGCCGTAGCTCCGACCACAGCCGCAGATTGGAAAACCCCTCTCCCAGGTCATCCAGCGCCAGTCGCACACCAATTCGCCGCAGGTCCGCCGCCACCTGGCACAGGGCGGGATAGCCCGCCCGCGGCTGCATCTCGGTCAGCTCCAGCACCACCCGCTCCGGCGGCAGCGCTTGTGCGGCCAACAGCCGGGCCAGCTCCTGCGCCGGCAGATGCCCGTCCAGCAAGGTATCCGGAATCACGTTCACGAACAGCGTTCCCGGCAGTTGCTGACGGGCAAACTCGGCCAGCACCATCTCCACGCAGGCGCGATCCAGCTGCCCCTGCAGCCCCAGCCTGGCGGCATGTTCGAACAAGGCCACCGGCGAATGTAGCAAGGTATTGGACGGCCCGCGCACCAGCGCCTCATAGCCGACCAGCCCGCCACCACCCAGATAGACAATGGGCTGGAACACCACCTGGATCAGACGGTCTTGCAGAATGCGTGCCAGCAATGCCGGCAAGCTTGCAGGCAGGTCGGCAGCCGCAACGGGAGTAGCCAAGGAATGCATATTCAGAGTCAACAGAAGCACTAGCGGAAGGCAGCCACTATAGCCACGCTATGTGACAGCCTTGGGTCAGCCCCACCGCGCCGCGGCTTTGCATCTAGAATGACAACACTACCGGGAGAATCCACATGCCATTCGCCACCATCCAGCAACGCCAGCTGTATTACGAGATCAGCGGCAGCGGCACCGACACCCTGCTGCTGTTCAACGGCCTGACCATGAGCACGCTGGCATGGGGCTTGATGACACCGGCACTGGAGCAACGTTTCCGGGTGCTGCGGCTGGATTTCCAGGGCCAGGGCCAGAGCGAGCAGACACCAGCCGAGTACTACCCACTACCACAGCAGGCCGACGATGCCGCCGCGCTGCTGGAAACACTGGACATCGGCCCGGTGTACCTGGTTGGGCTGTCCTACGGCGGCATGGTGGCGCAGCACTTTGCCCGTCGCCACCCGGGCAAGCTGCAGCGACTGCTGCTGGCCTCCACCCTGGCGTGGTCGGACGCGGTGAACGAGCAGATTTCCGCCAGCTGGAGCCAGGCGGAACAGGCCGGCGGTGCCGACCTGCGCTTCGACATCAGCCTGCCATGGCTGTTTTCCAGCCGCTTCTTCGCCACCGCCAGCGCCATGCTGCCGGACCTGCGCCGCATTTCCGCCGCTACCGGCTGGGGCGCGATCCAGCGCATCATCGGCGGCGTGCTGCAGCATGACGCCCGCAGCTGGCTACAGGACATCCGCACGCCAACGCACATCATTGTCGGCGACGAAGACCGGCTGACGCCGCTGTACCAGGCGCAGCTGCTGCAACAGGGCATTCCCGGCGCCACGCTGGCGGTGCTGCCGGGCGCCGGCCACGCCATCCACCTGGAAGCGCCGCAGGCGTTCTGCCAGCAGATATTCCAGTTCGCCAGTCGCGATACCTGAGCAGCAGCCCGGTACTTGCGCAGATGCGCCATCAACATTCGCAGCCGTGACAGCGCTCTGGCTGGCCGCACGGCTTTGCTTAGAATGGGGCATCTCAAAAAGGAGCGCGCATGAACCCGTTTGCCCCCGCCCGCGATTTTCTCGACCTCACCCTGCAAGGCCACACCCCGCAACAAACCTCCTGGCACACCCCGGCGCTGCAGGCGCAGTGGCTGGGTCACGGCCTGCTGCAGCTCACCCCGCATGCGGCCAACCCGCAGCAGGAGCAGATCCTGCTGTCCACCGGCATCCACGGCAACGAGACCGCCCCCATCGAGATTCTCAACAGCATCATCAACGACCTGCTGAACGGCGCGCTACCACTGGCCTGCCGCATCCTGGTGGTGCTGGGCAACATTCCGGCGATGCAGAGCGGCAAGCGCTTTGTCGACTACGACATGAATCGCCTGTTCGATGGCGCACACGCGAAACAGCCGGATGCCAGCGAGGCCCGCCGTGCCGCCGAGCTGGAACAGGCAGCCAGTGCCTTCTTTGCCGCCGCGCCGGCGGGCGCCCCGCGCCGTCACTACGACCTGCACACCGCTATCCGCGGCTCGGTGTTCGAACGCTTTGCCATTTACCCGTTCATCCATGAGCGCCAGCACAACCGCGAGCAGCTGGCCTGGCTGCGCGCTGCCGACGTGGAAACCGTGCTGCTGCACAGCAAGCCGGCAGCCACCTACAGCTACTACACCAGCGAACGCTGCGGCGCCGATGCTTTCACCCTGGAGCTGGGCAAGGCACGCCCGTTCGGCCAGAACGAGCTGGCGCGCTTCACCGGCATCGACCGCGCACTGCGCGAGCGACTATCCGGCCACGGCACCACGGCCACCCCGGATATCAGCGGCATGCGCCTGTTCAAGGCCAAGTACGACATCGTCAAGCACAGCGGCGAATTCGTGCTGCACCTGGCCGATGACGTGGAGAACTTCACCGCCCTGCCGCACGGCATGACAATCGCCGAAGACGTGGAAGTACGCTACGTGGCCGATGGCGGCGAGGAACGCATCCTGTTCCCCAACCCCAAGGTGGGCATCGGCCTGCGCGCCGGCATCGTGATCGAACCCGCCAGCCTGGACTGACACATATCCACAGGCAAACAGGGAAAAAGCTGTGGATATCCTGTTAGCCGAGCAAAAAAAATGCGCGGCGTCAGCAATTTGCTGGCGCCGCGCATTTTTAATGCAATTTTCTTTAAACCAGCAACTTGCCAGGGTTCATGATGCCATCCGGATCAAATGCCGATTTCAGGCTGCGCATCAGCGCGATTTCCTGCTCGCTGCGGCTAACCGACAAATAGTCACGCTTGAGCAGCCCCACGCCATGCTCGGCCGACATGCTGCCACCAAAGTCGCGCACCAGCGCGAACACCTGCTCGTTCACCTGCTCGCAGGCATCGCGGAACGCCTCCAGCGGCAACGCAGATGGCTTCAATACATTGATGTGCAGGTTGCCATCGCCGATGTGGCCATACCAGATCACTTCAAAATCCGGATAGTTGGCCGCCAGCAGCGCATCCAGCGAGGCAATGAAGGCCGGCACCCGGCTGATATTGACGGCGATATCGTTCTTGTACGGCGTATACGGGGTAATGCTTTCGCTGATGCTCTCGCGATAGGCCCACAGCTCGCGCGCATGCTGCAGTGACAAGGACATCACCCCATCCAGCACCCAGCCCTGCTCCAGACAGCGCTCGAACAGTTTCAGTGCCGTGGCATCGCCGGCATGCGCCGGGTCATCCAGCTCCAGCAACACGTAGAACGGCGCCCTGGCCTCGAATGGCGGCGGCAGATGACCGCGCGCCAGCACATGGCCCAAGGCCTGATCGGAGAAGAACTCGAATGCCGACAGGGTAATCCCCTCCCGAAACACCTCGAACACCCGCATCACATCGGCCAGCGCCGGCAGTGCCAGCAGCAACACCGCCTGCGGCGCTGGCGGCAGCGTCAGGCGCATGGTGGCACCCACCACAAAACCCAGCGTGCCTTCCGAGCCGATGAACAGGTGCCGGAAGTCGTAGCCGGTATTGTTCTTGGCCAGGCCGCGGTTCAGCTCCAACAGCTCGCCGGCGCCAGTCACCACCGTCAGCCCGGCCACCCACTCGCGGGTCATGCCGTAGCGGATCACCTTGATGCCGCCGGCGTTGGTGGCGATATTGCCGCCGATCTGGCTGCTGCCGCTGGAGGCGAAATCCACCGGGTAACACAAGCCCTTGTCGGCGGCATACTGCTGCAAGGCGGCGGTCACCACCCCGGGCTCGCACTGCACGGTACGCGCAATACGATCGAAGCTGCCGATGCGATTCATGCGCTCGAACGACACCACCAGTTCGCCATTCGCAGCCACCGCGCCACCGGACAGGCCGGTACGGCCGCCGGACGGCACCAGCGCCACCTTGTGCTCGCGCGCCCAGCGCACGATGCCCTGTACCTCGGCCACCGTGGCCGGCATGGCGATGGCCAGCGGCGCCGGCGGATAGTAGCGGGTCCAGTCCTGGCCGTAGTGGCGCAGGCTGTCTTCATCGGTACGCAGCACAAGCTGCGGCAAAGTCTGGTGCAGGCGGGCAAGTGGCGGGGACACTGGTTTCTCCGGACGAATGGCACACCCCTGGCGGGCGGGATTGCAGCGATGCTACCACGCGCGCCATGACTGCCCCGTGAACGGTTGGCAATAAAAAAGGCTGGCCTGCGGCCAACCTTCGTCCATCCAGGCTCAACAGCGCTCAGAAGCGGTTGATTTCCTTTTCCGACGCCTCGAACACCACCGCCGCCGGCCCCACGATCAAGGTATCCGGCCGCAGAATGGCTTCGTTCTTGTCCGGGTACGGCAACTGCCACAGGAAGTGGCGCAGGCAGTTGAGCCGCGCACGCTTCTTGTCGTCGGACTTGATCACCGTCCACGGCGCATCGCCGGTATCGGTATGGAAGAACATCGCCTTCTTGGCTTCGGTGTACTCATCCCACTTGTCCAGCGACTGGATGTCGATCGGCGACAGCTTCCAGTGCTTGAGCGGATCATCGCGGCGCGATACGAAGCGGCGCAGCTGCTCCTCGCGGCTCACCGAGAACCAGTACTTGAACAGGCGGATGCCGCTGTTCACCAGCATGCGCTCCAGCTGCGGCGTCTGGCGCATGAATTCCAGGTACTCCTGCGGCGAGCAGAATCCCATTACCCGCTCCACGCCGGCCCGGTTGTACCAGCTGCGATCGAACAGCACGATTTCACCAGCCGTGGGCAGATGCGGCATGTAACGCTGGAAATACCACTGGCCACGCTCCTGCTCGGTGGGTTTTTCCAGTGCCACCACGCGGGCGCCGCGCGGGTTGAGATGCTCGGTAAAGCGCTTGATGGTGCCACCCTTGCCGGCCGCATCGCGCCCTTCGAACAGCACCACCACCTTCTGCCCGCTGGCTTTCACCCAGCTTTGCACCTTGAGCAGCTCGATCTGCAGCAGCGCCTTCTGCTTTTCGTACTCCGGGCGCTTCATCCGCGTGCGGTACGGATAATCGGCCGGCAACGGCGCCGAGGTACTGTCCTCGCTGCTACCACGCGGAGCATGCGCCACCTGCAGCGCCACCGGCTGCTGGCTGACGGCCTCGATCTCCTGCGCCGCCGCCTCGCGCTTCGCCGCTCCACGCGACGGCGCGCGCTTGCGCGCAGGCTTGGCAGCAGGGCTGTCCGTTGCCGCGGCCGTGGCCTCCGGTTCCGCCAGAGCCTGGAGTTCCAGTAGTGTCTTGTCGTTCATGGCATGCCTTACGGTGGGGGTGACAAGTTCATGCTACGCCGCAAGCCAAATGTGACGACAACATTACCCGCATGCCGTTTGACATGCCTCAAGCCGGCCGGCCTGCCCGCACGGACAGCGGCCGCCACGGAGAAAACTACGGTGAAACAGCGCAATCAGGTTACAATTGCGCGTTAATCCAATACCGCATTCACTATCCGATGTCCGCAGAAAACAACGCTCCGGTAATCAGCAATTTCATCCGTGCCATCATCGACGAGGACCTGTCCTCCGGCAAACACAGCAGCATCGTCACCCGCTTCCCGCCGGAGCCGAACGGCTACCTGCATGTGGGGCATGCCAAGTCCATCTGCCTGAACTTCGGCCTGGCCGAGGACTACCAGGGCCAGTGCAACCTGCGCATGGACGACACCAACCCGGAGAAGGAATCCGACGAATACGTGCAGTCCATCAAGGACAGCGTGGCCTGGCTGGGTTTCCAGTGGCATGGCGAGGTGCGCTACGCCTCCGACTACTTCCAGCAGCTGTACGACTACGCCGTGGAACTGATCCAGGCTGGCAAGGCCTTTGTCTGCGACCTGAACGCCGAGGAAATGCGCGCCTACCGCGGCAGCCTCACCGAACCAGGCCGCGAAAGCCCGTACCGCGGCCGCAGCATCGAGGAAAACCTCGACCTGTTCACCCGCATGAAGAACGGTGAGTTCGCCGACGGCAGCAAGACCCTGCGTCTGAAGATCGACATGAGCTCCGGCAACGTGAACATGCGCGACCCGGTGATCTACCGCATCCGCCGCGCGCATCACCACCGTACCGGCGATGCCTGGTGCATCTACCCGATGTACGACTACACCCACTGCATCTCCGACGCGATCGAGGGCATCACTCACAGCCTGTGCACGCTGGAGTTCGAAGACCATCGCCCGCTGTACGACTGGGTGCTGGACAACATCAGCATCGGCTGCCACCCGCGCCAGTACGAATTCTCGCGCCTGGAGCTGCTGTACGCGCTGACGTCCAAGCGCAAGCTGAACGCGCTGGTGACCGAAGGCAAGGTAAGCGGCTGGGACGACCCGCGCATGCCCACCATCGAAGGCATGCGCCGCCGCGGCTACAGCCCGGCCGGCATCCGCCTGTTCTCGCAGCGCATCGGCGTGTCCAAGGGTGAGAACATCATCGACATCAGCGTGCTGGAAGGCGCAGTGCGCGAGACGCTGGAAAGCGAAGCCCCGCGCGTAATGGCCGTGCTGGACCCGATCAAGGTCACCCTGACCAACTTCGAGGATGGCGTTACTGCCAGCCGCAGCGCACCGTTCCACCCGCACCACCCGGAATTCGGCGAGCGCGAAGTGCCGATCGCCCGCGAGATCTACATCGAGCGCGAAGACTTTGCCGAAGTGCCGCCGCCGAAGTGGCAGCGCCTCACCGCCGGCGGCGAAGTGCGCCTGCGCTACAGCTACGTGATCAAGTGCGACGAAGTGATCAAGGATGCCAGTGGCAAGGTAGTGGAGCTGAAGTGTTCCATCGACCACGACACACTGGGGCAGAACCCGGTTGGCCGCAAGGTGAAGGGCGTGATCCACTGGATCTCCGCCAGCCACGCGGTGGAAGCCGAAGTACGCCTGTACGACCGCCTGTTCACCGAACCGCGCCCGGACGCGGTACGCGGCGAAGATGGCGAGTACGTCGACTTCATGCAGTTCCTGAACCCGGACTCGCTGCAGACCGTTACCGGCTACGTGGAACCGGTAGTACGCGACGCCGCACCGGAAACCCGCTACCAGTTCGAGCGCATCGGCTACTTCGTGACCGACCGCTTGCAGCATCAGCCGGGCAGCAAACCGGTGTTCAACCGCACCGTGGGCCTGAAGGACTCCTGGAGCAAGTAAGCCACACCTACCGGCTGGCCGCGCAGTATTTCGTTAAATTGCGACCAGCCGTTATCATGAAAGCGGCATGCACCTTACAGTGCAGGCCGCTTTTGCTTTGCAGCAAGGATTCGTTGCCGGTTTACGCATAACAGGGGCCCACATGAACACACGCCACACCGCCATCAGCCTGACCATTGTCGCAGCACTGTCCGCCCTGCCCGCCGCCACCCAGGCCGCGCCTCGCCAGGACCACAGCTACCGCATCACCATCATCCACACCAACGATCATCACGGCCGCTTCTGGAAGAACAGCGACGGCGAGTACGGCATGGCCGCGCGCAAGAACGTGATCGACCAGATCCGCGCCGATGTGCGCATCCACGGCGGCTACAGCCTGCTGCTGGATGGCGGCGACGTGAACACCGGGGTGCCGGAATCGGACATGCAGGACGCCGAGCCCGACTTCAAGGGCATGAATCTGCTGGGCTATGACGCCATGGCGGTGGGCAACCACGAATTCGACAAACCGCCGGCGGTGCTGGCCAAGCAACGGCAATGGGCGCAGTTCCCGATGCTGGCGGCCAACATCTACCAGCACGGCAAGCGCATGTTCGCGCCTTACAAGATCTTCGATCTGGGTGGCGTGCGCGTGGCGGTAATGGGTTTGACCACCGACGACACCAAGAAGCTGACCAACCCGGAAAACACCCAGGGTATCGAGTTCCGCAACCCGGCACGCGAGGCGGCACGACTGCTGCCAACACTGCGGAAGCAGGCCGACGTGATCATCGCCGCCACCCATATGGGGCATTACACCGATGGCAACCACGGCGTGAATGCACCGGGCGATGTGGAAATGGCGCGCCAGGTGCCGGGCCTGAATCTGATTGTCGGCGGCCACAGCCAGAACCCGGTGTGCATGCTGGCGGAAAACCGCCGCAACGATGCCTATGTACCGGGTAGCGACTGTGCACCGGATCGCCAGAACGGCGCCTGGATCGTACAGGCGCACGAATGGGGCAAATACGTTGGCCGCGCCGACTTCGAATACCGCAACGGCGAATTCCGCCTGCTGCAGTACCGGCTGATCCCGGTCAACCTCAAGAAAAGCGTGAAAGGCGAAGACGGCAAGGATCGCAAAGTCAGCTACAGCGGCGACATTCCGGAGCACAGCGAGATGCTGGCGCTGCTGCAGCCCTACCAGGACAAGGGCCAGGCGGTGCTGGGCGAGCAGCTGGGCAGCAGTGACGGCAGGCTGGAGGGCGATCGCGCCATCGTGCGCAAGCAGCCCACCAACCTCGGCGTGTTCATTGCCAGCGTGATGAAGGACAAGGCCCGCGCCGACTTCGCCATCATGAACTCGGGCGGCATCCGCGATTCGCTGCCGGCGGGCAAGATCAGCTACAAGGACATCCTCAAGGTGCAGCCGTTCGGCAATACCCTGGTGTACATCGACATGAGCGGCGCCGAGGCGCTGGACTACCTGAAAGCGGCCGCGAAAATGAGCCCCGGCTCGGGCGCCTTTGCGCAGTTTGCCGGTGTCACCCTGCGCATCGTCGGCGGTGAAGTGCAGCAGGCGCTGATCGGCGGCCAGCCGATCGACCCGGCACGCCGCTACCGGCTGGCGCTGAACAACTTCACCGCTGCCGGCGGCGATGGCTACCCGCGCCTGAACACCCATAAGGGCTACGTCAACACCGGCTACACCGATGCAGACCTGATGCGCGGCTACTTTGCCAGCCATGGCAGCATCAGGGTGGCCGACTTTGCACCCGGCGATGCGGTAACGCGGCAATAAGCAAGCGGTGCGATACACAATGCCGGCCAAGTGCCGGCATTGTCGTTACAAACTCGACGCATCACGCCTGCCCCTGCAACAAGTTTGCCTGTAAAATCCCCCGGTTAATTTTGGCGGCCAGCCCCGTGGTTGGCCGCAGCCATTTCCGAAGAAAGTCGAGCAAGGTGAAAGACGCGTTCCTGAAGAAGATTGCAGACAAGTCCGCGGTCATCGGCATCGTGGGCCTGGGCTATGTCGGCCTGCCGCTGATGCTGCGTTTCAATGAAGTGGGTTTCAAGGTACTGGGTTTCGACATCGACCAGCGCAAGGTGGATGCCCTGCATGCCGGCCAGAGCTATATCGAGCACATCAGCGCCGACAGCATCGCCAGCGCCCGCGACAGCGGCTTCGAGGCCACCACCGACTTCAGCCGCGCGCCGGAAGCCGATGCACTGATCCTGTGCGTACCCACCCCGCTCAACAAGTACCGCGAGCCGGACATGTCCTTCGTGCTGGGCACCATCGATAGCCTGGTGCCGCACCTGCGCGCCGGCCACCTGGTATCGCTGGAATCCACTACCTACCCGGGCACCACCGACGAAGAACTGCTGCCGCGCATCGAATCGTGCGGCTTCAAGGTGGGCGAGGATGCCTTCCTAGTGTTCTCGCCGGAACGTGAGGACCCGGGCAACCCCAATTTCACCACCCGCACCATTCCCAAGGTATGCGGCGGCGTGACCCCGGCCTGCCAGGAAATCGGCGTGGCGCTGTACAGCGCGGTAATCGACAAGGTGGTGCCGGTGTCGTCCACCCGCGCCGCCGAGATGACCAAGCTGCTGGAGAACATCCACCGCGCGGTAAACATCGGCCTGGTGAACGAGATGAAGATCGTGGCCGACAAGATGGGCATCGACATTCATGAAGTGATCCGTGCCGCCGCCACCAAGCCGTTCGGCTTCGTGCCTTACTACCCGGGCCCGGGCCTGGGTGGGCACTGCATCCCGATCGACCCGTTCTACCTGACCTGGAAAGCGCGCGAATACGGCGTGCATACTCGCTTCATCGAGCTGGCCGGCGAAGTGAACTCGTCGATGCCGGACTACGTGGTGAGCAAGATTGCCGCCGCGCTGAACCAGCGCAAGAAGGCGATCAACGGCAGCAGGATCCTGGTGCTGGGCATTGCCTACAAGAAGAACGTGGACGACATGCGCGAAAGCCCGTCGGTGTTCCTGATGGAAAAACTGCGCGACCTGGGAGCCGAGATCAGCTACAGCGACCCGCACGTACCGGTGTTC
Organism: Vogesella amnigena; assembly: GCF_042648905.1. NCBI lineage: Bacteria > Pseudomonadati > Pseudomonadota > Betaproteobacteria > Neisseriales > Chromobacteriaceae > Vogesella > Vogesella amnigena. Next base: position 137,186 of record NZ_JBHRYH010000017.1, read on the forward strand.
CCGAAAATGCGCGAGCACCACTTCGAGCTGTCCAGCGTGGCGCTGAGCGCCGACAGCATCGCCAGCTACGACTGCGTACTGCTGGCCACCGACCACGACAAGTTCGACTATGCGCTGCTGCAACAGCACGCACAGTTGATCGTGGACAGCCGTGGCAAGTACCTGCAGCCTGCGGCCAACGTGGTCAAGGCCTGAGTATTCCGCCAGACGCAAAAAAGCCAGTCACATGTGACTGGCTTTTTTGTGGTTCTTCACAGAATCGTGGGTACGCCACCAGTGTAGGGTGGGCAAAGGCCCTGGGCCGTGCCCACTGGCAAGGTCGTGGTGGTGGGCACGCTACGCTTTGCCCCACCCTACAAAAAAGGTTGGCAGGTGCGGCGATCAGGCCAGCAGCGATTTCACCAGGTCCACATAGCCCTGCATCGCCTGGGCGCTGTCCTGCCCTTTCAGCTTGTCCCAGGCATCGTACTTGGCGCGATTGATGAAATCCATCATGCCAGGGCGCTCGCCCTGCACATCGCCATCGGTAGCCTGCTTGAACAGCGCGTACAGCTGCAGCAGGGTCTGGTTGTCCGGGCGCTCGGCCAGGGTGGTAACGTCTTTTTGCGCCTGTTCGAACAGTGCTTGCAGATCGGACATGATCGTTTCCTCACTCAATGGAGCGTCAATGCGCTCCGGTTGCTGTTGTGTTAGCCCATCGGTACTAAACCGGCAAGCAAATGTACCATGAAACGATCGTTTGACAATCCCCGCCACTAGGGCTGCAGCGCCACCCGGATGTGCTTGCGGCTGCGCACCGGCACGCCACCCTTGAGCGCCGGCATGAAGCGCGCCTGCTGGAAGCTGGCCAGCACAAAGCGGGCGTAGTCGCTGTCGGCATTGCCAGCCACCACCTCCACCTTGTCCACCATGCCCTCGCGACTGATATACAGCTGCAAGTCCAGCGGTTGCGGCTGCGCCCGCGGGTAGTCCAGCAGCAATGGTCCGATCGGCGCGGCCAGCACATCCAGCTCGGCAGCCGGGTAGTAAGGGTCCAGCGCCAGCCCCGGCCAAGGCTCGCTGGCCGCCACCGCTCCGGCATCCTGCGCCATCTCCGCAGCGGCATCTGCCGTGCGGGAGCCATCCGGCTCGGCCATGTCCTGCGCCGGCTCGGCGACAGCGGCGGAGGCTGGCTGTGCGCCAGTCTCCGGGATAGCCGCGGCGGGCACCGTCAAGGCGGGCGGAGGCGGCGCAGCAGCCGGCGGCACTGCCGCCGGCAACGCTACCTGCAACATGGGGACAGCGGCAGGCCTGTCGGCCGGCGCCAGTGGCAGCAGCAATAGCGCCACATGCGCGGCCAACGCCAGCAGCACGCTGAGCAGCAGCGGCTGCTGATGCTGCCAGCACGCGGCGGCGCCGCGCTTACTTGGCCCGGAAGGCCGCTTCAATGGTTTCCACCGGCACCGCGCCGGAGATCATCTTGCCATTGGCCAGGAACAGGGCCGGCGTACCGCCCACGCCCAGTTTCTCTCCCAGCGCGGCAAGCTCGGCCAGCGGCGTGGCGCAGTTTGCTTTGCCGGCCGGCAGCTTCAGGCCATTGCGCATCACGCCGGTCCAGGTGGCGGTACGGTCCTTGCTGCACCAGATCTGCTCCGACTTGCGCGGCGCATCCGGGTGCAGCTGCGCCAGCGGGTAGAGGAAGGTGTAAATGGTGACGTTATCCAGCTTGGCCAGGGTGTCCTGCTCCAGGCGCTTGCAGAACGGGCAATCCGGGTCGGAGAACACCGCCAGCTTACGCTCGCCCTTGCCACGCACTTCCTTGATCGCCTTGTCCAGCGGCAGCGCGTTGAAGTCGAACTTCACCTGATTGAGCTGCTCCAGCCGGCCCTCGGTGATGCTGTTGCGGGTGGCGGTATCGATCAGGTCGCCGGTGAGCAGGTGCTCCACCTTGGCATCGGCGTACACGATGGTGTACTCCTCGCGTGCGCCGCGTTTCATCTTCACCACCACTTCATACAGGCCGGCTACCGGCGCGGCCTGCACGCTGGTGACTTCATGCTGCGGAAACTTGCTCTTGAAGGTGGCCAGCACGCTGTCCGTGCTGTCGTCTGCCGCTGAGGCGGTGCAGGCGATCAGTGACAGGCTCAGCGGGATGATGGCCAGTTGGCGCAGCGAAAACATCATGACAATCCTTTACGGTTAAAAACCCACCGCGTGGCGGGCCAGCTGTCGCTTGATCAGCGGCAGTCGATTGGTCAGGTTGAGGCCGGTGTTGCGCAGCCAGGCAATGCCCGGCAGTTCCTTGGCGTGAAACAGGCCGAACAGGGTATCGCAGGTCAGTTGCATGGTGCGCACCGCTTCCTTGCGGCCGCGTTCATAGCGGCGCAGCGCCAGCCATTCGCCCGGATCACGGCCGGCGGCAATGATGTCAGCCAGCCGCGCGGCATCCTGGAAACCCAGGTTGACACCCTGCCCGGCCAGCGGGTGCACGGTATGCGCCGCATCGCCCACCAACGCCACACGCTCGGCAATCACATGCTGCGGTGTCAGCAGCCGCAGCGGAAACGCCGCCGCCGGGGTGAGCACTTCCAGCTTGCCCAGCGCCTGCTCCCCGGCTTCGGCCACCACGGCGGCAAAACGTTCCGCCGGCAGCGCCAGCAGCGGCTCCGGCTGCGGCGTGGACCACACGATGGAGATGCATTTGCCCGGTAGCGGCAGCCAGGCCAGGATGCCGTCGCCGAGGAACCACTGCCGCGCGATGCCGTCGTGCGGTTTCTCGGTGGCGAAGTTGGCCACCACCCCGCTCTGGCCATACGGCTTCACGTCGGCGGCGATACCGCTTTGCTGCCGCACCCAGGAGTTGGCACCATCGGCGCCCACTACCAGTTTCGCCACCAGCTCGCGGCCATCTTCCAGCTGCAGCTGCGCCTGGCGCGGGTTGTGGCTCAGGCTCAGCGGGCGCACGCCCTCAATCAGTTCCACGCTGCTGGCGTCCTGCAGCTGGCGCCACAATGCGGCCAACAGCCAGCGGTTTTCTGTAATCCACGCTAGCGCCTCGGCACCGGCATCGGCGGCGGAAAACGCGATGCGCCCGCCCTGGTCGCCACGCACGTCCATGCTGGCGATGGTGCCGATACGCGCCATGTCCGGCCAGGCACCCAGGCTATCGAGAAAACGGCGGTTGGCCGGGCTGATGGCATACACCCGCGCATCCCAGCCGCTTTCCAGTTGTTCGAAGCGGGCGCTCTGCCCTTCCACCAGCGCCACGCGCCGCCCCTGGCGATCCAGCGCCAGCGCCAGCGCGGCGCCGACCAGGCCGCCGCCCACGATTACCACGTCAAATTGCTGTTTCATGTATTCCTTGTCACCTTGCGGCCAACATTGGCGCTACACGCCGAATACCAGATGGCTGGCAAAGCGCTTGCGCAGCGGCGGCAGGCTGTCCAGCAGGTTCATGCCGGCGCCGCGCAACTGTTTCAGTAGCGGGTTGGCGCCATCGAACAGCTGGATCAGGCCGTGGGTGAAGCCCACCACGGCGTGGCTGTCCAGCCGGCGCTGTGCCGCATAGCGGCGCAGCAGCGCGGCATCGCCCGGATCGGCGGCAGCGGCCAGCAGCTCGGTGAGCGCCACCGCGTCGCGCAGCCCCAGGTTGAAACCCTGTGCCGCCACCGGGTGCATGGTCTGGGCGGCATTGCCTATCATCACCACCCGGCCGGATACCACGCGGTTCAGCTGGCGCAGCAGCAGCGGAAACACCGCGCGCTCGCCAATGGCGGTAAAGCTGCCCAGGCGCTCGCCGAAGGCCTGCTGCAGCTCGGCCAGCACACTGGCTTCGTCAGCGGCACACAGTCGCTGCGCGTCGTCCGGGGTGCGCGTCCACACCAGCATCATGCGTTCGCCATGCGGCAGCAGTGCAAACGGCCCGGCATCGGCAAAGCGTTCGTAAGCGATGTTGCCGTGCGGCAGGCTGGTGGACACTTCGGCCAGCAGCGCGGTCTGCTGGTAATCGTGCACATGGCGCTGGATGCCAGGCAGGCTTTCCGCCAGCGCGCCACCTTCGGCCAGCACCACCAGCCGTGCGGTGAGCCGGCGGCTACGGCCATCGGCATCCCCTACCGTCAGGCTGGCGTAACGCGCCAGCGACTGCACCGCACTTACCTTGTGCTGCCACAGCACCGGCACGCCCTGTGCGGCCAACGCCTCGCCAAGACTGTGCGTCAGCGCCGGGTAGTCCACCACTGCACCCAGATGTGGCAAGGCCAGGTCGTCGCGGGTGATCACGGTGCGGCCCCAGGCCTGCTGCTGCGACACGTGCACGCTGTCGATATCGGTAGCCGGCAGATCGTCCGGCCAGGCGCCGACCGCTGCCAGTTGCTCGCGGCTGTACCACGACAGTGCCAACGCGCGTGCGTCGCGTACCTGCGCATCCCTGGCACGCGCCTCGATCAGCAGCACGTCGCGGCCAGCCTGTTTCAGGCGCAGCGCCGCCAGCGCGCCCACCGGCCCGCCGCCGACGATGACGATGTCGGAATGAAGAATCTCGCTTTGCATGGTTGTCCTAGGCTGTGGCCGGCTGCGCGGCCTGCATCAGGGCCTCGATGTCGGCAATGCGCTTTGGCGCCGCATCGGTGTAGACATGGTGGCCAGTGGCAGTCACCAGCACGTTGTCCTCGATGCGGATGCCGATATTGTGGAAGGCGGCCGGCACGCGGTCGTCCGGGCGGATGTACAGACCCGGCTCGATGGTGGTGCACATGCCGGGCTGGAATTGTCGCCATTGGCCGCCAGGGCGGCGCAGGCCGACATCGTGCACGTCCAGGCCGAGGAAGTGGCCGATGCCGTGCATGTAGAAGCGGCGGTAGTCGCCGGATTCGATTACCCCGTCCACCGTGCCCTGCAACAGTTTGTAATCCAGCATGCCCTGCACCAGCACACGCAGCGCGGCATTGGCCGGCGCATCCAGCGTGGCGCCGGGCTGCACTGCGGCGATGGCGGCCAGCTCCGCCGCCAGTACTACCTCGTACAGGTCGCGCTGTGGCTGGCTGAAACGGCCATTCACCGGGAAGGTACGGGTAATGTCGCCGGCGTAGCCCATGAATTCGCAACCGGCATCGATCAGCAGTAGGTCGCCGGCATTCAGCCGGGCATTGTTGGCCGCATAGTGCAGCGTGCAGGCATTGGCGCCACCGGCGACGATGCTTTCGTACGCCGGCTGGCGCGCACCGTTGCGCACGAAGTGGTACAGCAGCTCGGCCTCGATTTCGTATTCATAGCGCCCCGGTCGGGTAGCCTGCATGGCGCGCACATGCGCCTCGGCGGATATCTGCCCGGCGCGCTGCAGCACTGCCTGTTCGCGCTCGTCCTTGAGCAGGCGCATTTCATCGACCAGCAGCAGCAGGTCGCCAAACTGCCCCGGCGCATCCACCCCCAGCCGCGCGCGGGCACGCACTGCGTCCAGCCAGCCGGCCACGCGCACATCCCAGCCGGCGTTGCGGCCAACCGGCCAGTACAGCGCCGACATGTCGGCCAGCAACTCGGGCAGGCGCTGGTCCAGCTCGTCCACCGCATAGGCTTCGTCAAAGCCGAAAGCCTCTGCAGCAGCCTGCGGGCCATGACGGAAGCCGTCCCAGATTTCCATATCCGGGTTTTTGGCACGGCAGAACAGGATGGATTTGCCGCGACGGCCGTCCAGCACCAGCACGGCCTCCGGCTCGGTAAAGCCGGTGAGATAGAGGAAGTGGCTATCGGCGCGGTAGGGGTAATGCGCATCGGCATTACGCACCGCTTCCGGCGCGGTAGGCAGCACGGCGACGGCATCGCCGATGGCCGCCAGCAGCTGCTGGCGGCGGGCAAGAAGACTCTGGTGCATGAGCAACACCTGCAATCGAAACGGCGCCCAGTTTACACCCGCCGCCGCCGCCAGGCGATGGCACGATACGCCAGATGGATGCCGGCAGCAGCGCCCAGCAGATCGGCCAGCGCATCCCCCACTTCGGCACTGCGAGTGGCGGTAAACAGGCCCTGCGCAGCCTCCGAGCCCAGCGCCCACAGCAGGCACAAGCCCAGGCTGGTCCGCCACACCACTGCTGCCGGCTGCCCGGCCCGCCAGCGCGGCCACGCCAGCAGCAGGCCGCCCAGCAGGAACAGCGCGAAATGGCCCAGCTTGTCGAAATACGGGATGCCGGACGGCGCCCCGGCTGGCTTGAGCAGCAGCAACCACACTGAAGCCAGCCACCAGGCCAGTGCCGGCCACCAGCGTTGCCATCCCATCATCAGCAGACTCCCGCGCAAAAAATGTTGATAACGCCCGCTCTTAATACGCAGGGCTTTGTTTTATAAACAGCCAGGCTGGCGGCATCTGTCACAAGCGCCTGCTCGCCAGCCTGTACAATGCACCATTGTGCCTGCCCGCGCAGCGCCCTGCAGCCAGGCAGCCCTTACCGCATTGCGAGGCCCCCATGACACGCATCCTGATTACCGGCGGCAGCGGCCAGCTGGGTTTCGAGCTGCAGCGCGCGCTGAGCCTGTTCGGCGAACTGCGCTGCCCCGGCCGCCAGCAGCTGAACCTGGCCCAGCCGGCAGCCATCCTCGCCTGGCTGGATGCCGAGCGCCCGGATGTGATCGTCAACGCGGCGGCCTATACCGCGGTGGATCGCGCCGAGAGCGAGCCGGCACTGGCGCGGGCGATCAACAGAGCAGCGCCGGCAGCCATGGCGCAGTGGGCTGCGGCCAACGATGCGCTGCTGCTGCACTACTCCACCGACTACGTATTCGATGGCAGCGGCGAAACCCCTTGGCGCGAAGACGATGCTGCGCGTCCGCTGTCCGAATATGGCCGCAGCAAATGGCAGGGCGAGCAAGCGGTGCGCGCCAGCGGCTGCCGCCACTTCATCCTGCGCACCAGCTGGCTGGCCGGCCTGCACGGCGGCAATTTCATGAAAACCATGTTGCAGCTGGCCGCCAGCCGCGAACAGCTGCAGGTGGTGGACGACCAGTTCGGCGCCCCCACCCCCGCCTGCCTGCTGGCCGATGTCAGCGCCCAGCTGCTGGCACGCAGCCTTGCAGAGCCGGCACAGCCCTATGGCTGCTACCACGTGGCCAGCCAGGGCGTATGCAGCTGGTACCAGTACGCCGATTTTGTACTGCGGCTGGCGCGGGCGGCCAACTGGCCGCTGCTGCTGGCAGCCGACGGCCTGCAAGCCATTCCCTCCGCCGACTACCCGCAGCAGGCCCTGCGTCCGGCTTATTCGGCGCTGGACTGCGGCAAGCTGCAGCGGCAGTACGACCTGCAGCTGCCTCACTGGCAGCAGGGCATACACCTGCTGTTTGCGCAGCTGGACGCCACACGCCGGAGCTGATGCCCCCGCTGATGGCAGGGTTTAAGCCATCGATAAGCTACGGCTGCTATCAATAAATCTGATAAGCGCCCAGCCGGGCGCAGACCGAGGAGATAGCCATGAAGAAACTGCTGTGGATACTGCCGCTGCTGACCCTGCCGGTACTGGCAGCCTATGCCGAAGACACCCCGCCAGCCGGCCCCCCGCTACTGACCGACAGCGCCGGCCACGACCTGAATGATGATCACGGCAGCGACGGCACAGGCCACGACGCCGGCGACGACAAAGGGCACGATGGCGCCGACCACGACAGCGGCGACGACAAGGGTGGCAGCGACCGTGGAGGACGCGATGGTGGCGGCCATGACGGCGGTGGCAAGGGCAGCGACGATTGAGCAGAAGCGGCACAACGGCACGCTATACTCAATTATCGAACTCGCGCCCGGGGAGGTAGCAATGCGTAAATCACTAGTGGCCCTTTGCTGGCTGACACTGGCGGCGCCGGTAATGGCGCTGGACATCAACGAAGCCACCGTCGAACAATTGGTTGCTTCCGGTTTCAGCACTACAGATGCCCAGACCATCTACGACGCCATTCACCCGACGGTGGATACAGTGAGCCCGGTTACCAGCAGCAAGCAACTGCTGGCCCTGCCCGGCATCACCCAGGGTGACCTGAACCGGGTGCGCAGCCAGCTCACGGTGAACGGCCAGCGCATCACCACCCGCTCCGGCACCGCGCCGGCCATTCCGGGCGTCAGCCCGGCGATTCCGGCCAAGAAAGCCGCCATTCCTACTGCCACCACCGAACAATCGCTGCCGAGCGGTAATGCCACTAACGGCAACCGGGGCGGCAAGAATGAGGGCAACAAAGGCGGCAACAAGGGCGGTAACGGCAAGGGTAACAGCTAAGCCCACAGCCACCTCACACGACAACGCCCCGCTGCCCATGCAGACGGGGCGTTATGTTTGCCGACAATCTCAACCCAGCTGCTGGCGCAGAAACGCCAGCGTGCGCTGCCAGGCCAGGCTGGCGGCGGTCGCATCGTAACGCGCCGCGTTGCTGTCGTTGTTGAAGGCGTGGTTCACCCCTGGGTACAGGTGCAGCTGGTAACGCTTGCCGGCCGCCTGCAAGGCAGCCTCGAATGCCGGAATACCGGCATTGATGCGCTCGTCCAGCCCGGCATAATGCAGCAGCAGTGGCGCCTGGATGCGGCCAACATCGCCTGCCGCCGGCTGACTGCCGTAATACACCACCCCGGCATTCAGCGCCGGCAGATTCACCGCCATGCGCCCCACCTGGCCACCACCCCAGCAGAAACCCACCGCGCCGACCTTGCCATTACCCACCCCCTGCATATAAGCCAGCGCCAGCTGCGACACCGCATCGCCCGTCGCCGGCGTCAGCTTGCCGAACAGATCACGCGCCTTGTCCTCATCTGTCGGCGTACCCCCCATGGGCGACAGGTAATCCGGCGCCAGCACCACGTAACCGGCCAGAGCCAGATTGCGTGCCACATCACGGATATGCGGGTTCAGGCCACGGTTTTCGTGAATCAGCACCACCGCCGGCAGCGGGCCGCTAACACCAACAGGCCTGGCCAGGTAGCCAATGAGAGGCTGTTCGCCAAGGCGACCAAATTGCACTTCCTCCAACCGTAACCGGGCATCGTCGGCCGCCACCTGCGCCGCCTGCGCGTAGTTGTTCTCCAGCAGCGGTAGCAAGGCATAAGCCGCCGCCGCGCCGCCGGCCAGACGCGCCAAGCGATCCAGAAACACCCGCCGCGACAGCGGGGCATGTGTGTATTCGTCATAGAGGCGGATCACCTCCTGGCTGACGACAACGTGATTTGAAGCTGGCTTCATTGCTTACCTTCCCGTGATTAGCAGGCAGTCGTGCCGCCCGACCGGTGCAACAGCGCACCACCATGGCGGCCTGCCGATGGCATGCAGCTTGATGAAACTTGTCTACAGTAGGTACTGTCTTATCGAAACCACGATTTTTGCGGTGAGACGAACCGTGTTTCCAAGGAGTTCCCCATGATGCGCAAATACACCCGTAGCCTTGCCCTGCTGTTTACCGTTGCCGCCCTGTCCGGCTGCGCCGGCATGACGCAGAACCAGAAAAACGCCGCCATCGGTGCCGCTATCGGCGGCGTGGCCGGCTCCATCCTGACCGATGGCAGCACCATCGGCACCGTGGGCGGCGCTGCCGTCGGCGGCGTGATCGGCAGTGGTGCCGTGAAGTAAGCACCGCCTTGACTTGGGGCCGTCAGCGATAAGCGCGCGCCCCAAGTCGCCTGCCGATGTAATTGTCAATCGCAGTAAACCACAATCCGCCTCGCGACATATGCCGCTATAGTTTCCGGCCCGTTACCGGAAATACCGCCATGCCGCGCCGCCTGATAGCTCTGCTTTCCTGCCTGTTTGTCTACAGCACGCACGCGCAGGACATCCTGATCGCCGCCGAAAACGACTGGCCGCCATACTCCTACCTGCAACCCGGCAGCACACAGCCGCAAGGCATGACGCCCTTGCTGGTGCGCGAGGCCTTTGCCAGCCAGGACATTGTCGTGCGCTTTGTCAGCGTGACGCTGGGGCAATGCCAGCAACTGACCCTGGCTGGCAAAGTTGCCGCCTGCTTCGATGTTTCCGTCACCGATGACAACCGCAAGCAGTTCCTGTGGCCGCGCACCCCGCTCTTCTACGAGGAAGTCGGCATCTTCGGCCTGCTGCCGGCCCAGTCCGGCATTGCCGGCCAGCTCCAGACCCTGCCCGGAAGCATCGACCAGCAGACGCTGCAAGGGCGCAACCTGGGCATCACCCAGGGCTACACCTACCCCAGCAAACTGATTACCGATCCGGGTATCCGCAAAGTCGTGGCCGCTACCGAGTCGCAACTGATCGACATGCTGCTGGACCGGCAGGTGGATTACATCCTGATGAACACCCTGCCCGGCTTGCTACACCTGCAGCAGCACGGCGCGGCCGGCAAACGGGTACAGCGGCTGGGAGTGGTAGGCATGGACGCCTTCCTGCTGGCGTTCTCCCGCAGGCACCCACAAGGCGCGGCACTTGCCCGCAAATTCGACGCTGGCATGCAGACGCTGCACGCCAGCGGGCGTTACCAGCAGATCATGCAAAGTTATCGCCAGCAGCTGGGCATGCCCTGAGCACGCGCCGTGCGGGCGCTACCTGTACCAGTCAGCCTCCCTGGCAACACGTGGCTGGTTTCGGCGCCCAACAAAAACCTGCCAGCCGGCAAACGGCTTCTATACTGGCAGTAGCCTGCGGCCAACGCCGCAGCCAGGCCAAGGAGCAGCATCATGAGCAAAACCAGACACAGCACCAAGGAAGCGAAAAAGCCGGCCGCGCACACCATGAAGGAAAAGCGCGCAGCCAAGCATATGAAGAAACAGGCCGCCGCCATGCCGCCTATCGTGATTCCCCACTAGGCCCAGCGCCGCCATCGCCACAGGCCGCCCGCTCACCCCGGCGGCCTTTGTGCTTATCGGCCAGCCGCTGCAGAAGGAGCAAGCATCATGAAATGCTGGACATACGACACCCGCTACGGCGACTTCGAGATCGTGCCGCTGGATGGCAGCTACCACATCATGCACGAGGGAGAAGCACTGGGCGCCTACCCCACCCCGGAAGCCGCCGCCCAGGCGCTGGCCGCCGGCGAAACCAGCTGGCCACCCTTCGGCAACCCGCAAAACCTGGGCATACCGGCCGATCTGGCGCAATGGCACTGCCGGCAGCTGGTTTGACTGGTAGCTGATTTTCCAGCAGTAAAAAGATTGGCAGATAACATCGCGCAGCCTGAGCGTAGGGTGGGCAAAGGCCACAGGCCGTGCCCACCGGCAAGAGGTTACTGGTGGGCACGCTACGCTTTGCCCACCCTACTTGCCGAACCCACAAAAAAGCTTGGCCGCAAGCAGTGAAGGCATGCGGCCAAGCTTAGAAATTACGCGGAGAACGATGGGCTGCATTGCATTTAGCCCAACCTACCATGCTGTTCCATTAGGAAATGAGACCAACCCTAGAAGGGGAAAAGGTAAATATTTGGCTGCACTCCATTCGATCAGAACTACCGTATATTTTTACCCCAACCCCTAACCACGATCAAAAAACAAAACCCCACCAACAAACAAAATAAAATACACCGCAAAATATGCAAAAAATGACAAATTCAGAATCGCACCAACCCTAACACCGGCGTGATCCCAATTGTTCTTGTTAAACAAATATTGATACAGCAACTTACCTTGATATTTTTCACCCGGGAATTTTTTCTTAAAAAACTTATAGTTAAAAATCATAACAAAAACCACAAGGGAAAAAAGAAAAATTCTCATAACCGTCAGCCAATAAAAAAAATCCACCCCCAACTCTCGAACCACCATCAAATCCCCCAAGGTAGAATTCATCGCCAACCATCAAACTGAAGGCGCCCCTTTACTATCATATTTCAACAATATTCAGGCCAGAGCGCATGCTTATGCAATGCCAAAAAAAAGACCGCCAAAAGGCGGCCTTTTTTTATTATCAAGCCAGCTTTGCGAGCTGCACCTTGATCTTCTCCAGCTTGTCGTTCAGCTCCGCCAGCTGCGCCTTGTCGCGTTCCACCAGGTGCGCCGGCGCCTTGTCCACGTAGCCCGGCTTTTCCAGCTTGGCGGTGAGCTTGTCCAGTTCGGCCTGTACCTTGCCCTGCTCCTTGGTAAGGCGCGCGGTTTCGGCGGCTTTGTCCACTTCAACCTTCAGCATCAGGCGGGCGTCGCCGGACATGGCTACCGGGGCATCATCGGCCGGCAGTGCGGCCACGATGCTGCCTTCGGACACGCGAGCCAGCAGTTTCAGGTAGGGCACGAAGTCGGCCAGGCTGGCGTCGCTGGTTTCGATGAACAGCGGCGCCTTCACTGCCGGGCCAATGCCCATTTCGCCGCGCAGGTTGCGCACGGCGTTTACCAGGTCCTTGAAGGCGTCCATGCGGGCGTTGGCCGCAGCATCGATCTTCTCCGGTACAGCCACCGGCCAGCTGGCCAGCATGATGGAGTCGGTGTTCTTCGCGTTGGCCAGCGGCGCCACGGTCTGCCACAGCTCTTCGGTGATGAAGGGCATCAGCGGGTGGGTGAGGCGCAGCGCCACTTCCAGCACGCGCACGATGGTGCGGCGGGTGGCGCGCTGCTGCGCTTCGTTGCCGTTTTGCAGCTGTACCTTGGCCAGTTCCACGTACCAGTCGCAGTACTCGTTCCAGATGAATTCGTAGATCACCTGGGCGGCGATGTCGAAGCGGTAGGTGTCCAGCGCCTCGGTCACGTCGGTCTCGGCCTGTTGCAGGCGGCCGATGATCCACTTGTCGACGAAGCTGTATTCCAGCGGCAGGCTTTCATCCTGGCCGCAGTCCTTGCCTTCCACGTTCATCATCACGAAGCGGGTGGCGTTCCACAGCTTGTTGCAGAAGTTGCGATAGCCTTCTGCGCGCTTGAAGTCGAAGTTGACCGAGCGACCCAGGGTGGCGTAGCTGGCCATGGTGAAACGCAGCGCGTCGGTGCCGTAGGCCGGAATACCTTCCGGGAACAGTTTTTCGGTGGCCTTGGCGATCTGTGGCGCCTTTTCCGGGCGGCGCAGGCCGGTGGTGCGTTTTTCCACCAGCGGCTGCAGGGCGATGCCGTCGATCAGATCCACCGGGTCAATGACGTTGCCCTCGGACTTGGACATCTTCTTGCCTTCGTGGTCGCGCACCATGCCGTGGATGTACACATCCTTGAACGGCACCTTGCCCATGAAGTGGGTGGTCATCATGATCATCCGGGCGACCCAGAAGAAGATGATCTCGTAGCCGGTTACCAGCACCTGCGACGGCACGAAGGCGCGCAGTTCGGCGGTATCCGCCGGCCAGCCCAGGGTGGAGAACGGCACCAGCGCCGAGCTGAACCAGGTGTCCAGCACGTCCTGCTCGCGGCGCAGGGTTTTGCCCGGTGCCTTGGCACGGGCTTCTTCCTCGTTGCGGCCAACGTAGATGTTGCCGTCTTCGTCGTACCAGGCCGGAATCTGGTGGCCCCACCACAGCTGGCGGCTGATACACCAGTCCTGGATGTTGTTCATCCACTGGTTGTAGGTGTTCACCCAGTTTTCCGGGATGAAGCGCACTTCGCCGCTGGCTACCGCGTCGATGGCCTTTTCGGCAATGGATTTGCCGGTGGCATCACCCTCGCCCACCTTGCTCATGGCCACGAACCACTGGTCGGTGAGCAGCGGCTCGATCACGGTGCCGGTACGGTCGCCGCGCGGCACCATCAGCTTGTGCGGCTTGGCTTCCAGCAGCAGGCCCTGGGCTTCCAGGTCGGCCAGCATGGCCTTGCGCGCTTCGGCAGTGGTGAGGCCGGCGTAGGCGGCCGGCAGGTCGATGGTGCCCTGGGCAGTGCCGTCGAAGCCGAATACCTGTGCCTTGGCCAGGATGCGCGCTTCCAGGCTCATCACGTTGATGAGCTTGGTGTCGTGACGCTTGCCCACCTGGTAGTCGTTGAAGTCGTGCGCCGGGGTGATCTTGACGAAGCCGGTACCGAAGGCGGCATCCACGTAGTCGTCGGCAATCACCGGAATCTGGCGGCCGGTCAGTGGCAGCTCCAGCATTTTGCCCAGCAGGTGCTGGTAGCGCTCGTCAGTCGGATTGATGGCCACGGCCACATCGCCCAGCAGGGTTTCCGGGCGGGTGGTGGCTACGGTAACAAATTCGTCGCTCCCTACTACCGGGTACTTGATGTGCCACATGTGGCCATCTTCTTCCTCGGATACCACTTCCAGGTCGGAAATGGCGGTGCCGAGCTTGGCATCCCAGTTGGACAGGCGCTTGCCACGGTAGATCAGGCCCTGTTCGAACAGGCGCACGAACACTTCGGTAACCACTTCGGCGCGGGCATCGTCCATGGTGAAGTATTCACGGCTCCAGTCCACCGAGCAGCCGACGCGGCGCATCTGGCTGGTGATGGTGCCGCCGGATTGCTCCTTCCACTCCCATACCTTGCTGGTAAAGGCGTCGCGGCCCAGGTCGTGGCGGTTGATGCCCTGCTCGGCCAGCTGGCGCTCCACCACGATCTGGGTGGCAATGCCGGCGTGGTCGGTACCCGGAATCCAGGCGGTGTTGTGGCCCTTCATGCGGTAGTAACGGGTCAGGCCATCCATGATGGTCTGGTTGAACGCATGGCCCATGTGCAGGGTGCCGGTGACGTTGGGCGGCGGCAGCTGGATGCAGAAGGAAGGCTGGGTGCTGTCCATATGCGGCTGGAAGTAGCCGGACTGCTCCCATTGATCGTACCAGCGGCGCTCGATGTCGCCCGGCTCATAGCTCTTGGCAAGTTCCTGGGTCATGGTGTGAATTCGGTCTGGTTAGGCAAAAAATGGCGACAATTATAAACCGAATCGCTGCGTGGCGTCCGCACTGCCCCGCCGCGCCGGCAAGGCGAAATGCCCGCCGCCCTCCCAATGGCATCGATATATGTATATATTGTTGAAAATCACGTTCGAATTCACTCCAAGTTACTGAACACACCATGCACAGCCGCCATGTTTTGCTGGTAGAAGACAATGCCGCCGTCCAGCGCACCCTGCAGCGCATGCTGGAAGAAGACGGCTATCGCGCGATCTGCGCCGCCAGCAAACAGGAAATGCTGCGCATCCTGGCCAATGAAGAGCCGGAAACCCTGCTGGCCTGCCTGCTGGACTACTGCCTGCCGGACGCACCGGAAGGCGAAGCCCTGCCGGAGCTGATTGCCCGCCAGATTCCCACCATCGTGCTCACGGCGCGCAACGACCTGGCCACCCGCGAGCAGGTACTGCTGCAGCCGGTGGTGGACTACATCCCCAAGGAAAACCCGTCCGCCTACGAGTACACGCTGCGCATGCTGCACCGCATTGAGCACAATCCGGGTACCAGGGTGCTGGTGGTGGATGACTCCAGCGCCATTCGCGGCTACCTGGGGCAGTTGCTGCAGCGCCAGCTGTACGAAGTGGTGGAAGCCAGCAACGGCGAAACCGCGCTGAACCAGCTGGTGAACGACCCGGGCATCCGCCTGGTGCTGACCGACCACGACATGCCGGGCATGAACGGCGTGCGCCTATGCAGCGAGATCCGTCGCTTTCGCGGCCCTGGCGAGGTCGCCATCATCGGCATCTCCAGCAGCCAGGACCCAAGCATGAGCGCGCGCTTCATCAAGGCCGGCGCCGATGACTTTCTGACCAAGCCGTTCAACCACGAAGAATTCTTCTGCCGGGTAACACGCAACGTCGAGTACGTGGAGAACCTGCAGGCGCTGTCGCGCGCCGCGCGCGAGGACCTGCTGACCGGCCTGCCCAACCGCCGCCATTTCTTTGAAAGCGTGCAGCGCCAGCCGCCGCCGCATGCCCTGGCGGTGGTGGACATCGACCACTTCAAGCATGTCAACGACAACTACGGCCACGATATCGGTGACCAGGCGCTGCGCTGGGTGGGCTCGCTGCTGAGTGAAACCTTCGGCCACGAGCACGTGGCACGCTTTGGCGGCGAGGAATTCGTGATCCAGCTGTCGGCGGATCTGCCGCTGGCGCAGACGCTGGAGGCGTTCCGCCTGCGCGTGGCCAGCGCCGTGCTGCCTACAAGCCGCGGCGACCTGCAGCTTACTGTCAGCATTGGCGCCGCCATCGGCCCGCAGGAAGTGAACATCCTGCTGAAGCAGGCCGACGAGCAGCTGTACCGCGCCAAACAGGCTGGCCGCAACCGCGTCAGCCTGCAGTAGGCATCCGCCGGGCGGCACCCTACTCGCCGCCCTGCGCCTTCTCGATGCGGCGGGCAAACACCTTCATTTCCTTGGCGGCCTGGATGTCCCCCTTGCCCTCGGCAATGGCGATGCCTTCGTGATAGGCCGCCAATGCCTCCTGCGGCTGGCCGGCCTGCAGCAGTGCCTTGCCCAGCAGCTTCCAGGCGGCGGAAAAATCATGCTGCAGCGTTACCGCCTGCCGCGCAAAGCTGGCGGCCTGCGGCCAGTCCTGCAGTCGGGCGTATTCATTGGCGATGCCAAAGCGCAGCATGGCGCCATCGCGCGGGCCATCGCGCAGTTGCAGCAGGTTATCGAGCATGCTCATGACGACTCCTATCGATATTGACGTCAGCATGCGCGCCACGGCCACGGCTGGCAACCCTGCGGCCATCAGGGTTGGCCGCATCAAGCAGGTAGCCCGGATAAGCCAAAGGCGCATCCGGGGAGGGGTTGGCTGCAGATGGCGAGCATTCCCGGATGCGCTGCGCTTATCCGGGCTACAGGTCTGCCGTCTTAACCCCTGGCGAACAGCATGTTGACCGGCGCTCCCCGTAGGGCAGTCTGGCGCCTCACCACGTTGGCCGCATGAGTGCATGCAGGTAGCCCGGATAAGCCAAAGGCGCATCCGGGGTGGGGTTGGCTGCAGATGGCGAGCATTCCCGGATGCGCTGCGCTTATCCGGGCTACGGGTCTACCGTCTTAACACCTGGCGAACAGCATGTTGACCGGCGCTCCCCCGTAGGGCAGCCCGGCGCCTCACCATGTTGGCCGCATCAGCCCAGCAGCAGCAGGTAGACCAGCAGCAGATTGAGCAGCAGCGATACCAGCGCCAGCCGCCGCCACAGCCGTAGCGACAGGCGCTCGGCCCATGGTACCTGGCGACGGGCGCTCAGCGGCTGGCTGTCGCCACGCTCCAGCGCCAGGCGGAATTCCTCGGCGGTTTCGAAGCGTCGCGCCGGGTCCGGGTCCACCGCCTTGGCCAGCAGGGCCTCCAGCCACGGCGGCACCTCCGGCCGGTAACGGCTCACCGGCTGCGGGGTGCCGAAATGCGGCCGCTGGAAGGCTTCGATTTCGCCATACGGGTAGCGGCCACTCAGCAGCCAGTACAGGGTGACTCCCAGCGCATACAGGTCGCTGCCGGCATCCGCTGCCGCGCCATCGAACAATTGCGGCGCCATGAACGATGGCGTACCCACCGGGCCGAGCGCCTCGCCGCTGATGCCGGCGCACCAGGCCACCCCCAGGTCCAGCAGCCGCAGCTGGCCGTCACGCCCCAGGTGGATGTTGTCCGGCTTCACATCGCGATGCACGATGCCCAGCCGGTGCAGCACCGCCAGCGCGCGGCACAACGCCAGGCCGGTCAGCACCACATCGGCCACGCCCAGCGGGCCGGCGGCAGCGCGTGCGGCCAACGTTTCGCCGTCGTACCAGCGCAGCAGGTAATACAGATGGCTGCGCACCGCCTGCGGCGCCACCTCGGCAAAATACGGCGAGCTGACGCGGCGCTGCAGCCATTCCTCTGCCAGCAGCGCCTGCGCCGCCTCGCGATCGCCCGCCAGCGGCGGCGGCAGGGTCTTCAGCACCCAGCGCCGGCCGGCGCTATCGCTCACCCGGTAGGCGAGGCCGGATGGCGAGGCATGCAGCTTGTCCTCCACCGTCAACCCTTCAAACTGCTGTCCGGGCTTGAGCAGTGGTGGTGGCAGCAGCGCCTCGCCACGCGAGAAAGCGTCGTCCAGGTTGGCCGCAGGCAGCGCATCCACCCGCAGCACCAGCGCCGAAACGTTGTCCTGGCTACCGGCCGCCAGTGCCGCCTCCACCAGCACCGCCGCCGCCCGCTGCGGGTCGGTGTGCAGGCGCAGGATCTCGTCGATGCGCAGATCGCCCAGTGCGTTCCACACCCCATCGCACAGCAGCGCGTACACCTCGCCCACCGCCAGGTCGCCGTCGCAGAAATCCGCCACCAGGTGCGCATCCAGCCCCAGCGCGCGCTTGAGCACATGGCGCAGCGACGGCTCCTCCCACACATGGTCCTGGGTCAGGCAGCCGAGGCCGTCGCGCCCCAGCCGGTAGACACGGCAGTCGCCGACATGGGCGATGGTAAAACGCCGCCCGCGCAGCACCAGCACCGACAACGCTGCCACCAGCGAGCGCCCCTGGCTGCGCAGCCAGCGATTGTGCGCGCCCAGCAGCCGGTCCAGCGCCGCCGCCACCGCCCAGGTTTCCGGCGTGGCGTAGTAGTCGGCACATACCGCGCGCACGCTGGAACTGGCGGCCAGCTTGCCATCGGCACAGCCGGACACGCCATCCGCCAGCGCGAACAACGCACCCTTGCCGGCCAGCTGCTCGCCATCCGGCAGGCACCAGCCCAACGCGTCCTCGTTGCGCTCGCGCCGGCCGGGCTGCGATGCCTGGCCGATGCTGAGTTGCAGCTTCATATGTCTCCTTGGGGTTGGGGAGTAACCGGGAGCAGGGAGTAGCGAGTGGGGATCAGGCGCTGCGCGCTTAGACCCTCCTACTCCCTACCCTCACACCCGCGCCGCGGTAATGCTGGAAGCGCCCCAGGTAGTGCGCCAGCGCAGTTTCACCGCATACAGGCCCACCCAGGCCACCAGGCCCAGACTGGCGAACAGCCACAGCCCCAGCTGGTAGTTGCCGGTGTGCTGCTTGACCAGGCCCAGGCCGGCTGCCAGCAGGAAGCCGCCAATGCCGCCGGCCATGCCGATCAGGCCGGTCATCACGCCGATTTCCTTGCGAAAGCGCTGCGGCACCAGCTGGAACACCGCACCGTTACCGCAGCCCAGCGCCAGCATGGCACCCACGAACAGCGCCAGTGCCAGCTGCACCTGCGGCACATTGATGCCCACCACCGCCAGCAGCAGCGCCGCCACGGTGTACACCACCAGCAGGGTGCGGATACCGCCGATGCGGTCGGCCAGCGCGCCGCCCAGCGGGCGCATCATCGAGCCGGCGAACACGCAGGCGGCGGTGTAGTAGCCGGCAGTTACCGCGTTCAGGCCGTACTGGTCGTGGAAGTAGCCGGGCAAGGCGCTGGCCAGGCCGGCAAAGCCGCCAAAGGTCACGCAGTAGAAGAACATGAACCACCAGCTATCCTTGTCGCCCAGCACGCGCAGGTAGTCGGCCATGGCCTTGGGGGCCGGGCGCTGCGGCGCGTTTTTGGCGAACAGGCAGAACAGCACGAACACCACGCCCAGCGGCAGAATGGCCATGCCGAACACGTTTTCCCAGCCAAAGGCTGCGGCCAACCCTGGCGCCAGCAGCGCGGCCAGCACGGTGCCGGAGTTACCGGCGCCGGCAATGCCCATGGCGGTACCCTGGTGCTGTGGCGGGTACCACTGCGAGGCCAGCGGCAGCGCCACCGCGAACGAGGCACCGGCCACGCCGAGGAACAGCCCCAGCAGCAAGGCCTGGCCAAAGCTGTGGATGCCGAACATCCAGGCCGTACCCAGCGCCGCCATTACCACCAGCTGGCCCACGATGCCCGCGGTCTTGGCCGACAGCTTGTCCACCACCAGCCCCATGCCGAAGCGCAGGATGGCGCCGGCCAGAATCGGCGTGGCCACCATCAGGCCGCGCTGCTGTGCCGACAGCTGCAGCGCATCGGCGATCTGGATCGCCAGCGGCCCCAGGATGTACCACACCATGAAACTGAAATCGAAATACAGGAACGCCATCAGCAGCGTGGGGGTATGCCCCGACTTCCAGAAATCCTTGGTCATGTCTTTGCTCCCTTGCCTTCATCGCCTGAAAAGCAAAAAGGTCCGCCCACAGCCGGCTGGCTGCGCGACGGACCTCTTTGTCCGGCTTCGGCGGCCGCCATTGGCTGCCAAAGCTGCAAGGGATACTGAGCAAACACCGTGCCTGCCGAAACAGGCTGCAATCGCCCTGCTGGCGACAGTAGCGGGCTGCCAATGGTGCAGCGCCGCACCGAAGTGCCGCAGCCATGCCCTGCAACAAGGCATGGCGTAGTTTCAGCGCATTAGCGCGTCAGCGCCACGTTGCCCGCGGCCATGCCGCCCTGCACGGCAAATGCGGCGGCATAGCCGGCCGGGTCGCGGCCGTCCCACACCACGCCGTCGATCAGCCGGCTGCTGCGCATGCTGCTGGCCGGCAGCGCCACCCCGGCCAGCTCCGCCCCCTGCTGGTACAGCGCCTGCTGGTTGATGCGACGGGCGATGCCCAGGTAATCCGGTTCCTCGCGCAGCAGGCCCCAGCGCCGGTACTGGGTGAGAAACCACATGCCGTCGGACAGATAGGGATAGTTCACCCGCCCATCGTCAAAGCACTTCAGCCCACCGGCCACGCAAGTGCCGGACAGGCCGGCATTGAGCACCCCGGCCGGCAGCGGCAGCCCTGCGCGCTCCGCCAGCAGCTGCGCCACCTGGGCGCGGTTGCGCACATCATCGACAAAGCGCGAGGCATCCAGCAGCGCGGCGATCAGCGCGCGGGCGGCGTCAGGGTTGGCCGCGGCCCAGTCGGCGGTGCAGCCCAGCACCTTTTCCGGATGATCCGGCCAGATGTCGCCGCTGCTGGCAATGGTGAAGCCCACGCCCTCGGCCGCGCCCAGGCTGTGCCACGGCTCGCCGGCGCAGTAGCCATCCATCTGTCCGGCACGCAGCGCCGCCACCATCAGCGGCGGCGGCACCACGATGCTCTTCACATCGCGCAGCGGGTGGATGCCGTGCGTCGCCAGCCAGTAGTACAGCCACATGGCGTGGGTGCCGGTGGGAAAGGTCTGCGCGAAGGTGAACGGGCGCACATCGTGGCGCACCCGCCGCGCCAGGTCTTCGCCGCTGTGCACGCCTTCGGCGGCCAGCTGCGCCGCCAGGGTGATGCCCTGCCCGTTCTGGTTCAGCGTCATCAGCACCGCCATGTCGCGCTGCACACCGCCCAACCCCAGGTGTACGCCGTATATCAGGCCGTACAGCGCATGGGCGGCATCCAGCGCACCGGTCAGCAGCTTGTCACGGATGGCGGCCCAGCTGGCCTCGCGCGACAGCCGGATGCGAATCCCGTAGCGGCGGTCGAAGCCCAGCTCGGCCGCCACGATCAGCGCGGCACAGTCGGTAAGGGGCAGATAGCCCACGGTCAGGTCGATGCATGCCGCGGCTGTGTCGGCTTGGGTGGCGGTGCTCAATGCGGGAACTCCTTGTCGGATTGCGGCAGGCAGCGCAGGGGTACTGCACCATCCTGGCGCGACGGCGCACCAGGATGCGGCGCGGTGTGCTTCATGGCTGCAGCCACTCGGCCAGGCTGATGATCTCCTGCGCCACGTCCGCCAGCTTCTTCTGCTGCTTCATGGCGCGCTCGCGCAGCTGCTTGTAGGCGCTGGCTTCGTCCAGGCCCTTCATCTGCATCAGCAGGCCCTTGGCCTTCTCGATGAGCTTGCGCTCGGCCAGCTGGCGCTGGGCATCGGCCAGCTCGGCGCGGCGCGACTGGTCGATCTGGTAGCGCTCTATCGCCACCTGCAGCACGTGCTGGATGCGGCTGGCCTCCACCTGGCCCACCACATAGGCGGCCACACCGGCCTGCAGCGCGCTGCGCATGGCTTCGCGGCTGTCGTCGCCGGTAAACATCACCACCGGTTGCCCATGCTGCGAACCCATCACGCACACTTGTTCCAGCATGTCGCGCGCCGGGGCGTCGCTGTCGATCAGCACCACATCCGGCCGCGCTGCCGCCAGCACATCGGCCAGTTGTAGCGTGGCCTGCACCTCGGCCACCACGCGCACGCCGGCTGCGGCCAACGCCTCCTTCAGCGCTGCGGCCCGGCCCGAGCCATCATTCACCAGCATCACCGTGAGCACGGGCGTGTTCCTTGTCTGCCTGTTTTCATCCCCTGCAAGCAGCAAGCGGCATGCCACCTCGTGACATGCCGCCAGAAATCTGTGCCACCCGGGTCAGGCCGCCAGCACCACCTGGTTACGCCCCAGATGCTTGGCGCGGTACAGCGCGGCATCGGCACGGCGCAGCCACTGCTCGGCGTCTTCGTCTTCGCCAGCCATCATGGCCACGCCGATGCTCACCGTGAGGCGCAGCGGCGCATCGCCTTCACCGTCGATCAGTGCCTGCTCCACGTGGCGACGCACCCGCTCGGCCACCTCCAGCGCGGTGTGCTGCTCGCAGCGGCGCAGCAGCAGCACGAACTCCTCGCCGCCAAAGCGTCCGGCCAGATCGCTACTGCGCACCTCCTTGCGCAGCAGCTCGGCTACCTTGCGGATGGCCTTGTCACCGGCCACATGGCCATGCTCGTCGTTGATGCGTTTGAACAGATCGATATCCAGCATCAGCAGCGCGGCGCCTTCGCCACGCAGCCGGCTGTTGTGCCAGCAGTCGGCCAGCGCCTGGTTGGTGCTCTGGCGGTTGGCCAGGCCGGTCAGGCCATCGCTGCGTGCCTGCTGCGCCAGCTCGGCATTGGCCAGTTCCAGTTGTTGCAACAGCGTGGTGTTGGTGCGGTGCCAGTGCAGGAACATCTGGTAGCCGAACATGCCCATGAACAGCGCGATGAAGGCGATCACCCAGAAGAAGGCCCAGATCATGGCCGACAGCCGGTCCGCCGCCAGGCCAAGCCCTTCCAGCCCGCCGCTGCGCAGCTGGGCGTCTACGCTCTCGGTACCCAGCCAGATGGTGGTGAACGCGTAGATCAGCACGCTGAGGATCAGCGCCCCCATCAGCCGCAGCACCAGCTTGCGCGACTCGGTGGGCTGCACCGCCAGCAGTTGCTGGTGCCGCAGCATCCAGGCTTCGGCCTGCGGCCAGGTCAAGGCCAGCAGCGGTGCCAGCAGCAAGACGCTTTGCAGGAAATTACCCAGCCACCAGCCCTGCCAGATGGCGAACACCGCCACCTGATCCACCTGGTTGGTGTAACACCACACCAGCGCGGCGGCGGAGCTGAACATGCAGCCCACAAACACCATCTGCAGGAAAAACACCAGCGCACGCCAGGAGGTCAGCAAACAGGGCATGGCGATGGCGCGGTAGCCCAGCACCATCACCCCCAGCCCTACCGGGTTGCCGCAGGCAAACAGCAGCGCCCAGTACCATGGCATGCCGGCGTACAGCGCCAGGGTGAGAGTAGAGAGATAGGCCGGCAGCGCGCCCCAGCCCCAGCCGAAGCACAGCGCCCACCAGCTGCAGATCAGCAGCGGCGGATAGATGCTGACATAGAACGCCACGCCGCCGAATTCCAGCGGCAGGCCGGACCAGGCATTGATGACGGCGGCCAGGCCCAGCGACACGCTCAGCACGGTAGACAGCAACCAGGCCAGCAGGAAGCCGGTCTTTTGCTGCCGACTGCCATTGCGCCACAGCCGGCGCAGGCTGACGCTGTAATAAGCATCGGCCATGTCCGTGGACGCGGAGACAGGCAGGTCGGCACACAAGGTCATGAAACGGCTTCCATCAACGGGCATACTTGGTAAGCACGCCACATGCGAACAGCAATTAATGAAACAACATTACCAGCAATAGCTGGCACTTGTAAGTTTTAGCAAGCCCAGCTTCAATAAAATTTTATTGTCATAAAATTTGACTCGCGGAAGCTGCGGGGCGCCTCGAAAAACCCGGGTTTCTAAGCGAGACAAGGCGCGAACGGAAAATGTCGACGCAGCATATGTTTGATATGTAAGGAGACATTTTTCGTGAGCAACGCAGTATCGCGACGAAAGCTGGAGCTTTTCGAGGTGACCGGCGGCAACTGGAACTTAAGGACTCTCCCGATGAATGAACTGCAACGCTGCGGCTGGTGCGGCGACGACCCGCTGTACATCGCCTACCACGATGAGGAATGGGGCCGTCCGGTGCACGACGACACCCGCTTGTTCGAAATGCTGATCCTGGAAGGCGCCCAGGCTGGGCTGTCGTGGATCACCATACTCAGAAAGCGCGACAACTACCGCCGGCTGTTTCACGGCTTCGACCCGGCCAGGGTGGCGGCCATGGATGACGCCGACGTGGAGCGTCTGCTGCAGAATGCCGGCATCGTGCGCAACCGGCTGAAGGTGAACAGCGCCATCCGCAATGCCCGCGTCTTCCTGGCCATGCAGCAGCAGTACGGCAGCTTTGCCAGCTGGCTGTGGCAGCATGTCGATGGCCAGCCAGTAGTCAACCACTGGGCCAGCCTGGGCGAATGCCCGGCCAGCACCGAGCTATCGGACCGCATCAGCAAGGCGCTGAAGAAGCACGGCATGAATTTTGTCGGCAGCACGGTGATCTACGCCTTCCTGCAGGCGACCGGCGTGGTGAACGACCACCTCACCGGCTGCCCCTGCCACCCGCGGAATGCTGCCCGCAATTAAGCACTGCCAGGGTTGGCCGCAAGCTGCACTTGCGGCCAACCTTTAGCCTGCAGGCTCAGGCCAGCTGCAACAGATGCACGTCCAGCGCGGAGTTGTCGTCGGCCACTTCCTGGCCGAACTCCATGATGGTGTCGTCGTCCGGGTCGCTGTACCAGTTCACGGTCACATAGTTGCCAGCTACCGCAGCGGCATTCAGGCGCTCGAAGATGGCCAGGATCGCCTTGGTACTGGCGCTGTTGAAGTAGGCCAGCTGCACGTCAAAGGTGATCTGGGTCTGGTTCAGCGTGGCCAGGTAGCCATGCAGCGCGCTCATCAGCGGCTCGAAGAACACGGCGGCGTTTTCCGGGTAGCACTCGCCTTTCAGCGACAGCTGGTGGCGGGCAAAGTCGAAGTTCACTTCCGGGCTGAAACTGGTGGCGGCAAGGTGGATGTTTTGCATGATGGTCAGATGCTTGCTTTCAGATAGAACATGGTGGTCGGGCTGTCCGGGCCGTGCTCGTCGGCGAAGTCGAACTCCACCGGGCCGCTGGCATCACGCGCCACGGTGAGGAAACCCAGGCCGGCGCCCTTGCTTTCGGCGTCGTTGTCGGCGCGCAGCTTCTGCTTGTACAGCTGCTTGATGTCGTCGTTGCTCATGCCCAGTAGCGGCGCCAGCTTGTCGCGGATGCGGCCAACCTGGTTGCGGTCCACCGGGTTGGCGCATACCACGTAGAACTGCCCCTGCTGCTCGCCCACCCACAGCGCGCCACGGCGGATCTCGTGATCGTCACTGTCGGAAGCGGTAAGGTGCTCGGCGGAGTAATGCACCACGTTCTGCGCCATTTCGATGAACACCGAGAACAGCTTGCGGCGCTGCACATTGCTGGCGTCGGTCTGGTTCAGGCGCAAGCGCAGCGCGTCGGCCATGGCGGTGACAATGGCCTGCGAGAAGTAGCCGGTGTAGTAGAAGACCACGCTCTCGTCGCGGGCCAGGTTCTGGAAACGGTGGAAGGCGTCCAGGCTCATGCTTGCTGCTCCATGAAATGCATGCCGAACAGACTGACGTCGTCGCGGCGGCTGTTTTCGCCCTGCCAGTGGTGGAAGGCATCCAGCAGCGCCTGACGCTGCGCCGCCATCGGCTTGTGGGCGTGTTTGAGAATCTGTTCCTTGAAGCGCTTCTTGCCAAAGCAGATGCGCTTGGGGCCGCCGATCTGGTCGATGATGCCATCGGTGCTGATGTACAGCCGGCTGCCCGGCTTCAGCTTCACGCGGTGGTTGTCCCACTCGTAGTCCAGCGGCGTGGACACATAGCCCACCCCCTTCTTGTTGCCATCCACCACCGTCACCTCGTCCGCGCCGCGCGGCAGCACGAAGATCGGCGTCTTGGCGCCGGCGAAGGTCAGCGTATGGCTGGCGTTGTCGTACCAGCAGAAGGCGCAGTCCATGCCGTCGTCGGAACGCACCTCGATGTTTTCCTCCACCTGGCGCTCGTCGTCGGACAGCTGGCCCAGCGATTCCTTCACCAGCCGGTTGATGGCGGCCAGCAGCGCGGCCGGGTTGTGCAGGTCGTAGGTGCTCAATACTTGTTTGAGTGCCGAGGCCATGATCAGCGTCATGAAGGCGCCGGGCACGCCGTGACCGGTGCAATCGATTACCGCCACGAAGAAACCATCGTCGCGCTTCACGAAGTAGTAGTAGTCGCCGCCCACCACATCGCGCGGCTCCCACACCATGAAGTAATCATCCAGCCGGGCCGCCATGTCGCGGCGCGAGCTTTGCAGGAAGGACTGCTGGATCACCGAGGCGTAGTTGATGCTGTCCATCATCTGGCGGTGCTTCTGCGCCTGCTGGTCGGCCAGCGCCTGCACCAGCGACACACCCAGCCCCAGGCCGGCGTAGTCGCCGTCCACGGTGATGATGAAGCCGTCGGACAGCACCTTGTCGCCACGCGACAGCGCCAGGTAGGACAGCTCGGTAAGCGGCAGGTGGTAATCCACTACCAGCGGGTTGGCATCCATGAACGCGGTGCACGGCTTGCGGCCGAAGATCTCGCGGTGGAACGGCCGCGCCAGCATGCTCATGAAGTGGTTGCGGTTGATGATGCCTAGCGGCGCGCCATCGCGCACCACCGGCAGGTTGGACAAGTCCGGCTGGACGGTGAACAGCTCCAGCACCTGGTAGTTGCTGCTCTCCGGGGTGACTACCGGCGGGCTTTGCAGCAGATGGCCGGCCACCTGGGTAACGGCGGACAGCGCGGCGCGATCGCTATGCATGGGGAATTCCTGCGGCTGAGAAACAATGGCGCGCAGTGTAGGCAGCCGGCATTACCGCGCCGTGACGGTAATTTGAATGCACTGTTAAACGGAATTCAATGAATCAGACGTCATTGTTAAATGCTCACACAAGATGCAAGCCACTATGCCGGCTGGCAGCTGCTGCCCGCTGGCGTCCAGCGCTACTGGTTTATAGTGCTGGCATATCCCGATGCGCCGGAGTCACCATGCCTCGCCTGTTCCCGCTCGCCGCCACGCTCCTTGCCCTGCTGCCGGCATTGCCCGCCGCCCATGCGGCCAACTGTGACGGCCTGCCCGCCCTTGCCGCCCCGGCCGCTGCCGGCCTGTGCGCCGGTATTGTCGCCAGCGGCCTGCAACAGCCACGCGGCATCGCCCTGCTGGCCGACGGTGGCGTGCTGCTGACCGAGCTGGGGCGCTGGGACGCTGCCACCGGCCGCGTGCTGCTGCTGCGCAAGCAGGGCAAGCAGTGGCAACGACAGGTATTGCTGAAAGGCCTGGACCGTCCGCACGGCATTGCCCAGCTGCCGGATGGCAGCATCCTGCTGGGCGAGGTTGGCCGCATCAGCCGCTTCCAGCTGACCAAGCCGCAGCCGCTCCAGCAGCTGGCCACCCTGCCCGTGCGCCAGCGCCACCCGCTGACCACCTTCACCCTGGCCGGCGACATGCTGTATGTGAACATCGGCAGCAGCAGCAACAACTGCGAGCAGGCCACGCCGGCACAGCGCCGGGCCGGGCGCTGCCCAGAGTCGGAAGGCGACGCCGCCGCCGGCGTGGTGCGCCGCTACCGCTGGGACGGCAACACCCTGCGCGACCAGGGCATCTTCGCCCGAGGCCTGCGCAACAGCATGGCCATCGCCGTGCATCCGTCCGGCACGGTGCTGCAGGTGGAAAACAGCCGCGACGGCATCCACCTGCCGCTGGGGCTGCCCAACGACAACGAACTGCCGCACGACGAACTCAACCTGCTGCAGGTCGGCCAGCATTATGGCTGGCCCTACTGCTACGACAACGCCACGGCCGCGCCGGAATTCCGCGGCTATAACTGCAGACAGACCCGCAAACCGCTGCGCCTGCTGCCGGCGCACGCCGCGCCGCTGGGGCTGGCCTGGTGGCAAGGCGCGCAAGCGCCAGCGGCGTGGCGCAACTGGCTGGTGATCGGCTACCACGGCTACCGCCAGCACGGCCAGCGCATCGTCGCCTTCGCCACCGACGCACGCGGCCTGCCACGCGGCCCAGGCGTCACCCTGCTGGGGCCGTGGCGCGGCAAGCATGGCCCGGCCGGGCCGGTGGAAATCAGGCCGGCGGCCGACGGCAGCTTGTGGCTCAGCGACGATCGCAACGGCCAGTTGCTGCGACTGGTCGCCAGCAGGCGCTGAGTGTCAGCCGGCATCACAATAAATTGCCATGTGCATAAGCCGCCATCCATAATGCGCAAGCCTGCCACCCTACGGAGCCCGCCATGATCGATCACACCGGCATCACAGTCAGCGACATCACCCGCAGCAAGGCCTTCTATACCGCTGCGCTGGCCGCCATCGACTACCAGCTGCTGCTGGAATTCAGCGCCGCCGTTACCGGCCATGCCGATGTGGCCGGCTTTGGCGAGGCGCCCAAGCCGGATTTCTGGCTCAGTAGCGGCACGCCCAACCAGCCGCCGCTGCACGTGGCCTTTCGTGCGGTCAACCGTCAGCAGGTAGATGCCTTCCACGCCGCCGCGCTGGCGGCCGGCGGCCGTGACAACGGCGCGCCAGGCTTGCGCCCGCATTACCACCCGGACTACTACGGCGCCTTCGTGCTGGATCCGGATGGCCATAATATCGAAGTGGTCTGCCACGAGCCGGCCTGACCCCGAACAGGAGCCACCATGTCCGCTACCACTGCCTGGCTAATCGCCGGCGCCCTGCTGCTGGGTGCCGAAATGCTGACCGGCACTTTCTACCTGCTGGCCATTGCCTGCGGCACCACGCTGGGCGCGCTGCTGGCCTGGCTGGATGCCCCGCTCACGCCGCAGCTGCTGGCCGCCGCCGCCGGTGCCGCCGTGGCAGTCGTGCTGCTGCAACGCTGGAAGGCGCGCCAGCCAGCCAGCGCCGACGTTCAGGACGACGACATCGGCCAGCAGGTACGTATCGTGCACTGGCTGGACGCCAGCCACGCCCGCGTGCACTACCGCGGCAGCGAATGGCATGCCAAACTGGCCGCCGGCGAAACCGCCAGCGACGATGCCGACTGGAAGATCGTTGCCAAGCACGGCAGCAGCCTGCTGATCCGCGCCAGCCGCAGCAACTGACCGTTTTTCAATTGCCCTTTACCTACTGACAGGAGCTGTCATGGAGTTCGCCTTCATTCTGCTGGTGGTGGCCATCATTTTCGCCATCAAGTCATTCAAGATCGTGCCGCAGCAAAACGCCTGGATCGTGGAGCGCCTGGGCAAGTTTCACGCCGTGCTCAACCCGGGCCTGAACATCGTGATTCCGTTTGTGGACCGTGTGGCCTACAAGCACAGCCTGAAGGAAGTGCCGCTGGATGTACCGAGCCAGGTGTGCATCTCGCGTGACAACACCCAGCTGGAAGTGGACGGCATTCTCTACTACCAGGTAATGGACCCGCGGCTGGCCTCCTACGGCACCTCCAACTATGAGCTGGCCATCAGCCAGCTGGCGCAAACCACGCTGCGCTCTGTGATCGGCAAGCTGGAGCTGGACCGCACCTTCGAAGAACGCGAAGAGATCAACCGCGCGGTGGTGAACGCACTGGACGAGGCCGCCATCAACTGGGGGGTGAAGGTGCTGCGCTACGAGATCAAGGACCTGACGCCGCCGGAATCCATCCTGCACTCCATGCAGCAGCAGATTACCGCCGAGCGCGAAAAGCGCGCCCGCATCGCCCAGTCCGAAGGCGTGAAGCAGGAGCAGATCAACCTGGCCACCGGCCAGCGCGAGGCCGACATCCAGCGTTCCGAAGGCGAAATGCAGGCAGCCATCAATGCCTCCGAAGGCGAACGCCAGGCCCAGATCAACCGCGCCGAAGGCGAGGCAGCCTCCATCCGCCTTGTAGCACAGGCCAATGCCGAAGCGCTGGTACTGATCGCACAGGCCATCGGCCAGCAGGGCGGCAGCGATGCGGTAAACCTCAAGCTGGCCGAACAGTACATCAAGGCCTTCGGCAATATCGCCAAAGCCGGCAACACCATGCTGCTGCCGGGCAATGCCGCCGATGTGGGCGGCGCGGTGGCCAGCGCCATGAGCGTGATCGAACAGGTAAAAGGCAAGGCCTGAGCCTCGCAACATGCGGCCAGGCTGTCACCCGAGGCAAGGCAGGTTGGCCGCAAGCCGCCAGGCTGTTACACTCCGGCGCCTTGAATCATCAGCAAAGCCAAGTCATTGTGAGCAAAGCCAAATTTTCCAGCCTTAACCTGCCCGCCCCCATGCTGGCCAACCTCGATAGCCTGGGCTACACCAGCATGACGGCGATCCAGGCTGCCAGCCTGCCCGCCATCCTGGACAACCGCGACGTGATTGCCCAGGCCAAGACCGGCAGCGGCAAGACGGCAGCGTTCGGCCTTGGCCTGCTCACCAGCCTCAACCCGCGCTGGTTCGGCATCCAGTCCCTAGTGCTGTGCCCCACCCGCGAGCTGGCCGACCAGGTGGCACAGGAAATCCGCCGCCTGGCGCGCTGCATCGACAATATCAAGGTGATTACCCTGTGCGGCGGCACGCCGATGGCGCCGCAGCGCGCTTCACTGGAGCACGGCGCGCACATCGTGGTGGGCACACCGGGCCGGCTGCAGGATCACCTGTCGCGCGGCACGCTCAACCTGTCCGGGGTGAAGACCCTGGTACTGGACGAGGCCGACCGCATGGTGGACATGGGCTTCATCGAGGAAATCGTCGGCATCGTGCGCGCCTGCCCGCGCCAGCGCCAGACGCTGATGTTCAGCGCCACCTACCCGGACAATATCCGCAAGCTGGCCGAACAGTTCATGAAGCAGCCGCACATGGTGCAGGTGGAAGCGCTGCACGACGCCGGCCAGATCGAGCAATGGTGGTACGAGATCGACCCGGATCATCGCCTGGATGTGGTGGCGCGCGTGCTGCAAAGCGTGCGCCCCGGCTCGGCACTGGCGTTCTGCAACACCAAGCAGCGCTGCAAGGAGCTGGTGGAAGCGCTGCAGTTCGCCGGCTACTCGGCACTGGCGCTGTATGGCGAACTGGAACAGCGCGACCGCGACCAGGTTCTCGCCCGCTTCGCCAGCAAGAGCGCCACCGTACTGGTAGCCACCGACGTAGCGGCGCGCGGCCTGGACATCAAGGAACTGGACCTGGTGATCAACGTGGACGTGGCGCACGATGCGGAAGTGCACATTCACCGTATCGGCCGTACCGGCCGCGGCGAAAAGCACGGTCTGGCGCTGACGCTGGTCAGCCCCAGCGACGCCCGCCGCGCCTCGGCGATCGAGGAATACCAGAAGGCCGACCTCAACTGGGAGCGTCTGGAAGACCTCAAGCCGGCCCCGGGCGGTGCATTGCTGCCACCGATGGTGATGCTGGAGATTGCCGGCGGCAAACGTGACAAGCTGCGCCCGGGCGACATCCTCGGCGCCTTTACCGGCGAAGGCGGCCTGACTGCCAGCCAGGTGGGCAAGATCACCGTGTTCGAGTTCAACACCTTCGTGGCGCTGGACCGCAACATCGCCCAGCAGGCCTTCCCGCGCCTGGCCAACAGCAAGATCAAGGCCAAGCAGTACAAGATGCGGTTGCTGGATTAATGACCATCAAGCTGGACAAGGCCGATCACGCACAGGCGCTGGAATCGCTGCAGCGCTACTGTGCGGCCAACCTCGATGAGCCACCCGGCCGCCTGCAGTGCGAGGCGTTGCTGGATTTCCTGCTCGCCGAAATCGGCCCCAGCATCTACAACCGCGCGGTGCGCGACACCCAGCAACGCCTGCTGGCGCGGGTACAGGAAGTGGACTTTGAAGTTCACGAAGATGAATTCCCTTGGTGGCCGGCGCAACGCCGGCGCTGAGTTTCCACCACGCACTCCAACTAACCGTAGGGCGCTTCCGTAGCCCGGATAAGCGCAACGCATCCGGGGATCACATCGCCAAACCTGGCCCCGGATGCGCCTACGGCTTATCCGGGCTTGTATGTTCTGTCTGCGCGCTTATGAAGTAGCGGATAAGGGCGCCGAGGTGGAGGGACGATCCGGGCTATCTGCCGTGTCAGCGGACAGACTCCAGTAGAAATGTCCCCATTTCGTTTGCTCCAGCGTCGATTAGGAATGCAGCGCGCGTGGCGACCCTGTCAGTGATCACCACGACGGCCAATAGATGCAAGCCCACGCCAACGCAAACGCCCCCTCGGCAGGTTCATTCTAACCGCTGCGTTTGCCTGGAACTGCCCCATGAATACCCAAGCCTTCTCCATTGGTGTAGATGTCAGTCTCGCCGAGTTGGTCATCTCCTACTTTGGCGATAGCACCGCCCCGATCAAGCTCGCCAACCATGCGCCAGAGATCAAGCGTTGGCTCAAGCGTTTGCCGCCTGCCTGCACCATCGGTATGGAAGCCACGGGCATTCATCACCGGCTGCTGGCTGACCTGGCCTTTGCGGCTGGCCATACCGTCTTTGTGCTGAATCCACGGGATGTGGCGCTCTACCTGAAAAGCCAGCGCAGCCGCGGCAAGACAGATGTACTCGATGCCCGCGGCATTGCCCGCTACACGCACAATGAGACGGACAAGTGCCACGCCTACGTCCCGCTCACAGCGCAGCAGCAAACGATCACCACGCTGATCCAGCGCCGTCATCAAGTCGTGAAGAGCCGTACCAGCTTACGCATGAGCTTTGCAGAGACTTCGCCGTGCGCCCAGGCGCTCTGTAAACTGATGCGCGCCTTTGATGCCTTGATTGCCGATATCGACAGCCAATTGCAGGCGCTGCTCGCCGCCGAAGAGGGTCTGAATACCCGCTGCAAGAACTTACGTTCCATTCAAGGCGTTGGCCCTCTGATCAGTGCGGCATTAGCCATGCGCATGAGTCGGGTGCGCTATGCCAATAGCGACGCGCTGGTGGCCGCAGTGGGGCTGGATCCCAGGCCGCGCGAGTCCGGTCAATACACCGGCACCCGCCACCTCTCCAAGCGGGGGAATCCTGAAGAGCGGCGGTTGCTGTATCTGGCCGCCGTCAGTGCGTGTCGCCACCCCATCTGGAAAGCCATCCAGACCGCGCTGTTGAAGAAGGGACTACCATCTACCGCCGTCTATTGCATCATCGCCCGCAAGATACTGCGCATCGCATTTGCTGTCTGGAATTCGGGCGTCCCTTACGACCCCAAGCTTGTCGGCAAGGCTTGTGCTCCAACATAGAATCTACCGGGGGCGCATTAGCGGAGGCACAAGCGTAGGGCGATCCGCCAGCTTGCGACCTACTCACACCCAAACGGTAGAACGCCCTGGCGGATCGCCCTGCGGGCATCCGCTCTACTGCATTTGGTGCTGTATCCGCTACGCGGATGCGGATTGCAGCCGCCCCTTCCCCGCACATCCACCGCCTCTTCTGCGCCTTGACGGTCAGCCATTCCACACTGTCACCCCCTTCCACGCGGGCATGAAACGCTGCCTCCGCAACCTGGGCACCCGCCTGACACTAGTTTAATTTACACTTAAATTATTTAAATCTAACTTGTCTCCACCCCTCACCTTGCCAGGGCATCAACCGAAGGCTCAGCCCTTCGCGTTTCAAGGAGACACAAGATGCGTATTGTCTGTATGGGCGGCGGCCCGGCCGGTTTGTACTTCGCCATTCTGATGAAGCAGTTGAACCCGCAGCACCACATCACCGTAGTAGAGCGCAACAAGCCGTATGACACCTTTGGCTGGGGGGTAGTGTTCTCCGATGCCACCATGGAAGGTCTGCGCCAGTGGGACCCGACCTCCGCCGAAGCGATCCAGATTGCCTTCAACCACTGGGACGACATCGAGCTGCGCATTCACGGCGAAACCATCAGCAGCAGTGGACATGGTTTTGTCGGCATCGGCCGCAAGAAATTGCTGAATATCCTGCAGGATCGCTGTGCCGAGCTGGGTGTGGAACAGGTATTCGAGCATGAGGCCGAGTCCGACGACGAATTCGCCGACGCCGACCTGATCATCGCCGCCGACGGCATTTTCTCCAGAACGCGGGAAAAGTACGCCAGCGTCTTCAAGCCGGACATCGTCAAGCGCCCGAACCGCTATATCTGGCTGGGCACCCACAAGCTGTTCGACGCCTTCACCTTCATCTGGGAACAGACCGAACACGGCTGGTTCCAGGCGCACATCTACAAGTTCGACGAGAACACCACCACCTTCATCGTGGAATGCCCGGAAGACGTGTGGCTGGCACACGGCCTGGACCAGGCCGACCAGCAGCAGTCCATCGACTTCTGCCAGCAGCTGTTCGCCAAGCACCTGGACGGCCACGCGCTGATGACCAATGCCCGCCACCTGCGCGGCTCGGCCTGGCTGAACTTCCAGCGCGTGGTGTGCGAACAGTGGTGGCTGAAGAACCACAACGACGCCCACGTGGTGCTGATGGGCGACGCGGTGCACACCGCGCACTTCGCCATCGGCTCCGGCACCAAGCTGGCACTGGAAGACGCCATCGAGTTGACTCGCCAGTTCCAGATCCACGGCGACAGCCCGGAGCAGATCGGCCACGTACTGCGCGAATATCAGGCCGCCCGCAGCATCGAGACCCTGCGCCTGCAGAACGCGGCCTGGAACGCCATGGCCTGGTTCGAGGTATGCGGCCAACGTTACTGCGACCACTTCGAGCCGCAGCAATTCATGTACTCCATGCTCACCCGCTCGCAGCGCATCTCGCACGAGAACCTGCGACTGCGTGACAAGGCATGGCTGGAAGGCTACGAACGCTGGTTTGCCGCCAAGGCCGGCGTGCCGGTGGCGGCCGATCAGCCGGCCCCGCCGCCGATGTTCACCCCGTTCACCCTGCGTGGCCTCACCCTGCCCAACCGCGTGGTGATGTCGCCGATGGCGATGTACTCGGCACAGGATGGCCTGGTAGGCGACTTCCACCTGGTGCACTTCGGCTCCCGCGCACTGGGCGGTGCCGGCCTGCTGTACACCGAGATGACCTGCGTGTCGCCGGAAGCGCGCATCACCCCGGGCTGCGCCGGGCTGTACCGGCCGGAACACGCCACCGCCTGGAAGCGCATCGTCGATTTCGTGCATGCCAACAGCGGCGCCAAGATCGGCGTGCAGCTGGGACATGCCGGCCGCAAGGGTGCCACCCGCGTGGCATGGGAAGGCATCGACCAGCCGCTGCAGAGCGGTGCCTGGGAGCTGGTATCCGCCAGCCCGCAGCCCTACCTGCCGCACAGCCAGACGCCACGCGCCGCCAGCCGCGCCGACATGGACAAGATCACCACCGATTTCGTCAACGCCACCAAGCTGGCGGCCGAGGCCGGGTTCGACATCCTGGAACTGCACTGCGCGCACGGCTACCTGCTGTCGTCCTTCCTGTCGCCGCTGACCAACCAGCGCGATGACGAATACGGCGGCAGCCTGGAAAACCGCGCCCGCTTCCCGCTGGAAGTGTTCCACGCCATCCGTGCGGTGTGGCCGCAGGACAAGCCGATTTCGGTGCGCCTGTCCTGCCACGACTGGGTGCCGGGCGGCAACACCCCGGACGATGCGCTGGAGATTGCCCGCCTGTTCAAGGCTGCTGGCGCCGACATCATCGACTGCTCGTCCGGTCAGGTATCGAAGGCAGAGAAGCCGGTGTACGGCCGCATGTTCCAGACCCCGTTCGCCGACCAGATCCGCAACGAAGCCGGCATCCCCACCGTGGCGGTGGGCACCATCTTCGAGGCCGACCACGTGAACAGCATCATCGCCGCCGGCCGTGCCGACCTGTGCGCGGTGGCGCGTCCGCACCTGGCCGACCCGGCCTGGACGCTGCACGAAGCGGCACGCATCGGCTTCAAGGGCGTGGCATGGCCGCCGCAGTACCAGTCCGGTCGTGGCCAGTACGAGGCCAACCTCAGCCGAACCTACCAACAACCCGGCAAGTAAGCCGGCTCGCGATCCAACAGGGGAAAGCCATGCACTGCAATCAACTCAATGGCCGCCATGCACTGATTACCGGTGCCGGCGGCGGCATCGGCCAGGCCATCGCCATGGCGCTGGCCGGCCACGGTGCCAGCCTTACCCTGCTGGGTCGCGACAGCGCCAAGCTGGAAACAGTGCTGCAACAGCTGCCGGGCAGCGGCCACGGCCTGGCGCTGGCCGACATCAGCGACTACGAGGCTGTCAAACAGGCCTTTCATGCCGCGGCCAACGCGCGCGGCGATATCGACATCCTGATCAACAACGCAGGTGCCGCGCGCTCGGCACCGCTGGGCAGAACCGACCCGGCAATGTGGCAGCAGATGCTGGATACCAATCTCACCGGCACCTACAACGGCATCCACGCGGTACTGCCAGCCATGCAGACACAGGGCTGGGGCCGCATCGTCAACATCGCCAGCACCGCCGGCCTGACCGGCTATGCCTATGTGGCGGCCTACTGCGCCGCCAAGCACGGCGTGATCGGCCTCACCCGCGCGCTGGCGCTGGAGCTGGCGCGCAGCGGCATCACCGTTAACGCCGTCTGCCCCGGCTATACCGACACCCCGCTGCTGCAGGAGGCCATCGCCAATATCGTGGCCAAGACCGGACGCAGCAGCGCAGAGGCCGAAACCTCGCTGGCCGCCAGCAATCCGCAAGGCCGGCTGATCCGCCCCGAAGAAGTGGCCAATACCGTGCTGTGGCTGTGTCTGCCCGGCGCGGAGGCCATCAATGGCCAGTCCATCGCCGTCGCCGGCGGCGAAGTGATGTAACGCACAAGGAAACCCGCCATGGCAGAACTTTCCATGCACGACCACCAGCAAGCCCTGCGGCACTACCAGCCGCGCCATTTCGACTGGCAATGCAGTGAAGATGGCCGCATCGCCACCATCACGCTGAACCGGCCGGAGCGCAAAAACCCGCTGACATTCGATTCCTACGCCGAGCTGCGTGACCTGTTCCGCCGCCTGCCCTACGCCTCCGATGTGCGGGTGGTGATCCTGCAGGGTGCCGGCGGCAACTTCTGTTCCGGCGGCGACGTGTTCGAGATCATCGAACCGCTCACCAAGATGACCATGCCGCAGCTGCTGGAATTCACCCGCATGACCGGCGATCTGATCAAGGCCATGCGCCGCGCGCCGCAGCCGGTGATCTGCGCCATTGACGGCGTGTGCGCCGGGGCCGGCGCCATGCTGGCGCTGGCGGCGGATTTTCGCCTGGCCACCGCCGAAGCCAAGACTGCCTTCCTGTTCACCCGCGTTGGCCTGGCCGGCGCCGATATGGGCGCCTGCGGCCTGCTGCCACGCATGATCGGCACCGCCCGCGCCACCGACCTGCTGATGACCGGGCGCAGCATGAGCGCCAAGGAAGGCCTGGACTGGGGCTTCTTCAAGGAACTGTTCCCGCCGGAAGAGCTGCACGCCCGCGCCGAGGCGCTGGCACGCAGCCTGGCCGACGGCCCGTGGTTCGCCCACGGCATCACCAAGACCATGCTCAACCAGGAGTGGGCAATGGGCATCGAGGAGATGATCGAGTCCGAAGCCCAGGCCCAGGCCATCTGCATGGCCACCCAGGACTTCCGTCGCGCGTTCGAGGCATTTGCCGCCAAGCGCCGCCCGCAGTTCGAAGGCAACTGAGGAACACACCATGGATCGCAGTTACCTTGACCTGCCGTTCTTCGGCCCCGAACACCGCCAGCTATCCGACCGCCTGCTGCAATGGGCAGGCGAGCAGATGCCGGCCATCGATCACCATGATGTCGACCGCAGCTGCCGCCAGCTGGTGCGCGCGCTGGGCGCCGCCGGCTTCCTGCGCTACTGCGTGCCGGCGGCATTCGGCGGTGCGCTGCCACAGCTGGATTCACGCGCGCTGTGCATCACCCGCGACACCCTGGCCTATCACGATGGCCTGGCCGACTTCGCCTTTGCCATGCAAGGGCTGGGCAGCGGCGCCATCACTCTGGCCGGCAGCCCCGAGCAGCAACAGCGCTGGCTGCCGCGCGTGGCCAGCGGCGAGGCGATTGCCGCCTTTGCGCTGACCGAGCCGCTGGCCGGCTCCGACGTGGCCGCCATGCAGTGCGAGGCCCGGCTGGAGGGTGAGCACTACCTGATCAACGGCGAAAAGATCTGGATCTCCAACGGCGGCATCGCCGACTTCTACTGCCTGTTCGCCCGCACCGGCGAGGCGCCGGGCACGCGCGGCATCTCCGCCTTCATCATCACCCCGGACATGCCGGGCTTCGAAGTGGTGGAGCGGCAGCAAGTGATGGCGCCGCATCCGCTGGCGCATCTGCGCTTCACCAATATGCGCGTGCCTGCGGCCAACCGCCTGGGGCCGTCCGGCGAAGGCTTCAAGCTGGCCATGCGCACACTGGACATTTTCCGCGCCTCGGTGGCTGCGGCGGCGCAGGGCTTTGCGCGCCGCGCAGTGGACGAAGCGGTGCAGCATGCGCGGCAGCGGCCGATGTTCGGCCACACCCTGGCCGACCTGCAGCTGAGCCAGGCCAGCCTGGGCAGCATGGCTACCGACATCGCCGCTGCCGAGCTGCTGACCTGGCGCGCCGCCTGGCAGCGCGACGTACTGCAGCGCCCCACTACCCGCGAAGCGGCCATGGCCAAGATGACCGCCACCGAGAACGCGCAGCGGGTGATCGACGCCGCGCTGCAACTGCATGGTGGCCTGGGCGTGAAAAGCGGCGTCAAGGTGGAGTCGCTGTACCGCGAGATCCGCGCGCTGCGCATCTACGAAGGCGCCACCGAGGTGCAGAAGTTGATCGTTGGCCGCGAGCTGCTGAAAGCCGCCGCCAGCGCGGAGGGCGCCGCATGAGCACACCGCAACAGCCGGCAGCCGGCAACAGCTTCTGCCAGCAGGTGAAGGTGCGCTTTCTCGACTGCGACCCCTCCGGCATCGTGTTCTTCCCGCAGTACTTCTGCATGCTCAACAACGTGGTGGAGCAATGGTGGGAGCACATCGGCCACCCGTGGAGCCAGCTGATCCTGGAGCGGCGCATCGGCACCCCCACCGCCCACCTGGACAGCAACTTCCTGCGCCCGTCACGCATGGGCGACGCCTTGCTCTACCACCTGTCGGTCAACCACGTCGGCACCAGCTCGCTGGTGCTGCAACACTTGATCAGCCACCAGGGCGAGCTGCGGTTGCGCATCGTGCAGCGCCTGGTCGCCACCTCGCTGGACACCCACCAATCGCAGCCCTGGCCGGACGACGTGCGCCAGGCACTGCTGAACTTCAAGGAAACCCCGTGATGCACAAGATCCTTCAACCGGAAAACTGGCTGGCCCCGCGTGGCTACTCCAACGGCATCGAGGCACGCGGCCGCCAGATCTATGTCGGCGGCCAGATCGGCTGGAACGCGCAATGCGAGTTCGAAACCGACGACCTGGTGGCGCAGATCCAGATCGCGCTGGCCAACTGCGTGGCGGTGGTTGCCGCCGCCGGGGGCGATGCCAGCCACATCGTGCGTATGACCTGGTACCTGAAGGACAAGAAGGAATACGTGGCACGGCTGAAGGAAATCGGCCGCGCCTACCGTGCGGAAATGGGCAGCAACTACCCGGCGATGAGTGCGGTGCAGGTGGCCGACCTGGTGGAAGACCGTGCGCTGGTGGAAATCGAAGTCACCGCCGTGATTCCGGACTGACACCATGCCGAGCCAGCCTATCTATGCGGCCAACCCCGAGTTGCTGCTGCTCACGCCCCCCACTGCCGGCGTGCTGGAAATCCAGCTGCACCGCCCGGAAGCGCGCAACGCCCTCTCCACCCCGCTGCTGCAGGCACTGGTAGCCCTGCTGGAACAGGCCGCCAGCGACCCGGAGGTGCACTGCGTGCTGCTCAGCGGCGGCGAGCGCTTTTTCGCCGCCGGCTCCGACCTGGCGGAAATGGCCGGCAAGGACATGGTGGCCATGCTGCTGGACGAGCGCCGTCAGCTGTTCGCCCGCATCGCCCGCTTCCCCAAGCCGCTGATCGGCGCGGTGTGCGGTTATGCGCTGGGCGGTGGCTGCGAGCTGGCGATGCACGCCGACATCCTGATCGCCGGCGAATCCGCCCGCTTTGGCCAGCCGGAAATCAATCTCGGGCTGATGCCGGGCGCCGGCGGCACCCAGCGCCTGCTGCGCGCAGTGGGCAAGTCGCTGACCATGAAAATGGTACTTAGCGGCCAGCCCATCACGGCCGCTGAAGCGTTGGCCGCAGGCCTGGTGGCCGAGGTATGTGCCGATGCTGACTGCCTGCCGCGCGCCCGCTTGCTGGCCGCCCACATCGCCAGCAAGGCGCCGCTGGCGCTGCGCCTGGCCAAGGAAGCCATCCTGCAGGCCGAGGAGATGCCGCTGTCCGCCGGGCTGGCGCTGGAGCGCGCCAACTTCGTGCTGCTGGCCGGCAGCGACGACCGCCACGAAGGTCTGGCGGCGTTCCAGCAAAAGCGTCCGCCGCGCTGGCAGGGCCACTGAGCCTGGCCAGCCAAAACATAACGAGGAGACCCAGACATGAGCGCACTCCCCCCAGCCAGCCTGGTCGCCGTTGTCGGCGGCGGGGTAATGGGCAGCGGTATCGCCATGGTGGCAGCCAGTGCCGGCCACCCGGTGCTGCTGTATGACCTGCAGCCGGAAGCAGCCCAACGGGCAGTGGACGGCATTCGCAACCAGTACGCCAAGCTGGCGGCACGCGGCAAACTCAACGAACAGCAGGCCGAGGCCGCGGCCAGCCGTGTCAGCGCCACCGGCTCGCTCAGCGACCTCAAAGGCGCGGCGCTGGTGATCGAGGCCATCGTCGAACGGCTGGATGCCAAGCAGGCGCTGTTCCGCGAGCTGGAAGCGCTGGTGGCGGCGGACTGCCTGTTCGCCAGCAATACCTCGTCGATTTCCATCACCTCCATTGCCGCCGCGCTGCAGCAGCCGGGCCGCTTGGCCGGCATGCATTTTTTCAACCCGGCACCGCAGATGGCGCTGGTGGAGATCGTCAGCGGCATGGCCAGCAGCGAACAGACCTTGAAGACGCTGGGCGCCACTGCCCGCGCCTGGGGCAAGACCGCGGTGAGCACCCGCTCCGCGCCCGGCTTCATCGTCAACCGCATTGCGCGGCCGTTCTACAGCGAAAACCTGCGCCTGGCGCAGGAAGGCGCCGCCGACTACGCCACGCTGGATGCGCTGCTGCGCGAGTGCGGCGGCTTCCGCATGGGGCCGTTCGAGCTGATGGACCTGATCGGCCTGGACATCAACCTGGCGGTAAGCCAGTCGGTGTGGCAGGCCACCTTTCTCGACCCGCGCTACACCCCCACCCTGATCCAGCAGGAGATGGTCAATGCCGGCTGGCTGGGGCGCAAGAGCGGGCGTGGCTACTACCGCTATGGTGGCGAGCAGCCGCCGCCGGCGGTGCAGTGCGAGCCGCCGCAGCCATGGCCGGTTGCCATCACCGTGTACACCGACAGCGTGGCCGGGCAGGAACTGGCCAGGCGGTTGCAGCACAACGGCGTGATCTTCAACTGCGACACCGGGGGTGATGGCTGCATCGCCAGCGCCGGCGATGCGCGGCTCTACCTCAGCGATGGCCGCAGCGCCAGCTGCCGCGCGCTGGACAGCGGTCACGCCAACCTGGTGCTGCTGGACCTGGCACTGGACTACGGCCATGCCGCGCGGCTGGCGATCCAGGCCGCTGCCGGCATCAGCCCGCATGCCCGCGATGCCGCCATCGGCCTGCTGCAGGCCGCCGGACTGCAGGTAACGCTGCTGCCGGATGGTGCCGGTCTGCCGGTGCTGCGCACCGTGGTGATGCTGGTGAACGAAGCCTGCGACGTACTAGGCCAGGGCCACGCCAGCGCCCACGACATCGATACCGCCATGCGCCTGGGCGTGAACTACCCCTGCGGCCCCATCGCCTGGGGCGAACAACTGGGCTTTGGCACCGTGCGCAGCGTGCTGCGTCACCTGGCCGACAGCTACGGCGAAGACCGCTACCGCGTGGCGCCGCTGCTGGAACAACTGCATTTTGCCGAGCGCTGCGGCCAACGCCCGGCCTCGCTGTACCACCAGAGGGGATAAGCCATGAGACACGCCTATATCTGCGATGCCGTACGCACACCGATCGGCCGCTACGGCGGCAGCCTGGCCGGCATCCGCACCGACGACCTGGCGGCGCTGCCGATCAAGGCGCTGCTGGCGCGCTACCCGCAGCTGGACTGGGCCGCGGTGGACGATGTGCTGCTGGGCTGCGCCAACCAGGCCGGCGAGGACAACCGCAACGTGGCGCGCATGGCCGCGCTGCTGGCCGGCCTGCCCATTGCTGTGCCCGGCGCCACCATCAACCGCCTGTGCGGCTCCGGCATGGACGCGGTGGGCAGCGCCGCGCGCGCCATTGCCAGCGGCGATGCCGAACTGATGCTCGCCGGCGGGGTGGAAAGCATGTCGCGGGCACCGTTCGTGATTCCCAAATCGGCGCAGGCCTTCGGCCGCAGCATGGAAATCCACGACACCACCATCGGCTGGCGCTTCATCAACCCGTTGCTGCAGCAACAGTTCGGCACCGACTCCATGCCGCAGACCGCCGACAACGTGGCGGCGGCCTACCAGGTTGGCCGCGCGGCGCAGGATGCCTTTGCGCTGCGCTCGCAGCAGCGCTGGCAGCGGGCACAGGCCGCCGGCGTGTTCCGCGATGAAATCGTGCCGGTACAGGTGGCGGT
This sequence comes from Vogesella amnigena, assembly GCF_042648905.1. Taxonomy (NCBI): domain Bacteria; kingdom Pseudomonadati; phylum Pseudomonadota; class Betaproteobacteria; order Neisseriales; family Chromobacteriaceae; genus Vogesella; species Vogesella amnigena. Next base: position 179,681 of record NZ_JBHRYH010000017.1, read on the forward strand.
ATCGCGCAAGGAAACCCGGCTGTTCGACAGCGACGAGCACCCGCGCCCCGACACCACGCTGGAAGACCTGGCGCGGCTGAAAGGCATCAACGGCCCCGAGCTGACGGTTACCGCCGGCAATGCTTCCGGCGTCAACGACGGCGCCTGTGCCCTGCTGCTGGCCTCGGAAGCCGCCATCCGCCAGCACGGCCTCACCCCGCGCGCGCGCATTCTCGGCATGTGCTGCTGCGGCGTGGAGCCCAGGCTGATGGGCATGGGGCCGGTACCCGCCAGCCGCAAGCTGCTGGCACAGCTGGGCCTGAGCGTGGCAGACATGGACGTGATCGAGCTGAACGAAGCCTTTGCCGCCCAGGCACTGGCGGTAATGGCCGAACTGGGGCTGCCCGCCGATGCCGAGCACATCAACCCCAATGGCGGCGCCATCGCCATGGGCCACCCGCTGGGCATGAGCGGCGCGCGCCTGCTGGCCACCGCCAGCCTGGAGCTGCAGCGCCGCCAGGGCCGCTATGCGCTGTGCACCATGTGCATCGGTGTCGGCCAGGGCATCGCGGTGGTGCTGGAACGGGTGTAGCTGCCCTTCCCCGCTCGGAAAGCGTCGGCACAAATACTTTAATTTTAAAATTTTTATATTTCACATTGTTTAACAAAGTCAGCCGCTAGACCTGCGCAGCCCAGCGGCTCGCCACCACCACCAACACTGAGGCGCCGCCACACTCCGGCAATACGGCGGCAGCCTCGGGAGGAGACCCGCCATGACCCACTCTGCCCATGTTGACCGCTTCGTCATCGACAACCTGCCGCCGCCGGAGCAATGGCCCGAGCTGAGCTTCACCCAGCCGGAACTGCTGTTTCCCACGCGCCTGAACGCCACCAGCCGCCTGCTGGACGAAGCGGTGGCGGAAGGCCATGGCGCGCGCACCGCCATCATCGGCAAACACGGCAGCTGGAGCTATGCCCAGCTGCAGGCGCAGGTAAACCGCCTGGCGCGGCTGCTGGTGGAGGACATGGGCCTGCAGCCGGGCAACCGCGTACTGCTGCGCGGCGCCAACTCGCCGATGTTTGCCGCCGCCTGGCTGGCAGTGTGGAAGGCTGGTGGCGTGGCGGTGGGCACCATGCCGCTGCTGCGCGCCAAGGAGCTGAAGCAGATCCTGCAGCTGGCGCAGATCAGCCATGCGCTGTGCGATGCCAGCCTGGCCGAGGAGCTGCTGCGCGCGCAGCTGGAATGCCCGGCACTGCACGAGGTAGCGCTGTACGGCAACGACGACTTCGACAGCCGGCTGGCGGCCAAGGCGGATGACTTCACCGCAGTGGACACCGCCGCCACCGACCCGGCGCTGATCGCCTTCACCTCCGGCACCACCGGTGTGCCCAAGGGCTGCATCCACTTTCATCGCGACGTCATGGTGATGAGCGAGCTGGTACCGCGCCATTTCCTGCAGCCAGGTGCCAACGACGTGTTCATTGGCACCCCGCCGCTGGCCTTCACCTTCGGCCTCGGCTCGCTGCTGTGCTTCCCGCTCTACGCTCGCGCCAGCACCGTGCTGCTGGAAAAGCTGCCGGCCGAGGAACTGGCGCAGGCCATCGCCCGCCACGGCGCCACCATCTGCGCCACCTCGCCCACCGCCTACCGGCAGATGACCCCGTTGGCCGCAAAGTATGATCTGTCCAGCCTGCAGAAATGCCTGTCCGCCGGCGAAGCGCTGCCCACCACCACCCGCGAGCAATGGCGCGAGGCGACCGGCATCCAGATCCACGACGGCATTGGCGGCACCGAAATGATCCACATCTACATCGCCTCGCGGCCAGAACACTACCGCCCCGGCGCCATCGGCAAGCCGCTGCCCGGCTTTACCGCCATGCTGGTGGACGAAGACATGCAGCCGGTGCCGGTGGGCGCCGAAGGCAAGCTGGCGATCAAGGGCCCCACCGGCTGCCGCTACCTGGCGGATGAGCGGCAGCAAAAATACGTGCGCAACGGCTGGAACATCACCGGCGACACCTTCCACCAGGACGAAGACGGCTACTACTACTACCACGCGCGGGTGGACGACATCATCGTCACCTCCGGCTACAACGTGGCCAGCCCGGAAGTGGAATCGGTACTGCTGGAGCACCCGGCGGTGGCGGAATGCGCGGTGATCGGCGTGCCGGACACCGATCGCGGCCAGATCCTGAAAGCCTTCATCGTGCTGCGCGCCGGCCACAGCGGCAGCGACGCGCTGGTGAAAGAGCTGCAGGATTACGTGAAGCAGCAGGCGGCACCATATAAATACCCGCGCGCGGTGAGCTTCGTCAGCAACCTGCCGCGCACCGAGACCGGCAAGCTGCAGCGCTTCAAGCTGCAAGAGGGGCAGTAAGCCGCAGGCAGGAGATGACCCGCTAGGTCATGCTCGCGCAGCTTCAACATTCTGCGCGAGCACGGCCTGTGGCCAACTTGCTCTGCTCTCAAGTGCTCGACCGTCCACTTAGAATGCGACGTTGCGTTACTACCATAGTAATTTACATATTTTTATTTAATCCGACCTACAAATCAACAGATGTTTTAGCAAAACACCATTAAAGCCGATTACTTTAAAATAGGAACAAATCATGTATTATTATTTAGAATATATGAATATTATTTTTTTGATAAAAATCCAATTACTAGATATTTCTTATCTTTTAACGGTAGATTAAACAGGAAAGAATTAATAACAAGACTGTCGCTTTTGATATTTTCTAGTGGCACACCCATAATCATCATAACTGAATTATTAGCACCAATAAAAAATGAAGTATTTTCTGGTATTTTGTTTATTTTACTTGTTGTAACATTAGCGGTAGTTTTTATCGGCTCACTGAGTATACAGGCCCGTAGATGGCACGACACCGATCGCTCAGGGTGGCACGTACTGCTAAACTTCACCCCCGGAGTATCTGCGCTTTGCTTTTTGTTTCTTATTTTTTGCCCTGGAACTCCGGGGCAAAACCAATATAACAAACCATAAATTCAGCAATAATTTCTTGACTAAATATAATTTCCTCACTTACAAAAATAATAATTATGTTTCGGAAATAGCCTTTCATGCTCGCTAGTAGATTTTTCAGAATTGAGACACTCCCAAAATGCAAAACCGCCGGGCTGGCAGCAGCGCGGCGGTTTTTTCATTCTTCGGCAAAACGCGTCCAGCGTTGCCTCACTTCGGGTCGGCCGGCGGCACACCGCCGCCCTGCGCCAGATAGTTTTTTAGCTTGCCCAGCAGGCCGGACAGCTGCGCCAGCTCTTCTCCCTGCAGGCCGCCGAACAGGCTGCCGATCCAGCGTTCATGCTCCACTGCCATGGCGGCAAACTCCTGCCGCCCACGCGCGGTCAGTGACACCACGTAGGCGCGACGGTCGTCCGGGTCGTCCAGCCGATCGATCAGGCCCTCGTCCACCAGCCGGTCCACCAGCCCGGTAACATTGCCGCCGGTCACCATCATGTGCTCCGACAGCTCGCGCATGCGCAGGCCGTGCGGGTAGCGCTGCAGCTGTGCCATCAGGTCGAAACGCGGCAAGGTGGTGTCAAACTGCAGCCGCAGCACGGTACGCAGCTGCGCTTCCACTAGGTTGTGGCAGGCCAGCAGTTTCAGCCAGGCGCGCAGGGCCTCGTGCGCGGGCGGCGCGGGCTCGTTGCTGTCGGATGGCTGGAACGGTGCTGTGGACATGGCGCGGTAGGCAAGTAAAAGTGGGCACTGGAAGCCGGTGATTCTAAACGATAGCCCAGCACGGCAACATGATTTGTAACAGGCAAATCGTGGTTTCCGGGTTGGCCGCAGCCAACCCGGCACCTGACAACTTACGGGCACCGCGAAAAACCCCAGCCTTCGTCGAGATACTGCGTTGCTCACGATTGTGTCTCCTGACATATCAACACATATGCTGCGTCGACATTTTTCGTTCGCGCCTTGTCTCGCTTAAAAAGCCGGGTTTTCGAGCCACCCTTACTTTTTCATCAGCTTGGCAAACGCCGCTGCCATGGCACCACCGCCCTGCTCCTGCGGTGCCTGCTGGCGCGGTTTGCCGCCGCCACGCGGCTCGCTGCGGCCGGCACCGCTGCGGCTGCTGGTGCCCGGTTCGTCGTCCAGGCGCATTGTCAGCGCGATGCGTTTGCGTGGCACGTCCACCTCCAGAACCTTGACCTTCACCACCTGGCCGGCCTTCACCACCGTGCGCGGGTCGTCCACGAACTTGGTGGACAGCGCCGAGATGTGCACCAGGCCGTCCTGGTGTACGCCGATATCGACGAAGGCGCCGAAGTTGGCAACGTTGGTCACCACGCCTTCCAGCACCATGCCCGGCTGCAGGTCCTTGATGTCCTCCACCCCGTCCTGGAAGGTGGCGGTTTCAAACGCCGGTCGCGGGTCGCGGCCGGGTTTTTCCAGCTCTTTCAGGATGTCGATCACCGTGGGCAGGCCGAAGCGCTCGTCGGTGTAGTCACTGGCGCGCACGGTCCTGATGAAGCTGATGTCGCCGATGATGTCCTTCACCGCGCGGCCGGTCTTGGCGACGATGCCTTCCACCACCGGGTAGGCTTCCGGGTGCACCGAGGAAGCATCCAGCGGGTTGCTGCCGCCCATGATGCGCAAAAAGCCTGCCGCCTGTTCGAAGGTCTTGTCACCGAGGCGGCTCACCTTCAGCAGCTCGCGGCGGCTCTTGAACGCGCCGTTGGCATCGCGGTGCGCCACGATGTTGGCCGCAAGCGTGCTGTTGAGGCCGGAAACGCGGGTGAGCAGCGGCACCGAAGCCATGTTCACGTCCACGCCCACCGCGTTCACGCAGTCTTCCACCACTGCGTCCAGGCTGCGCGCCAGCTGGCTCTGGTTCACGTCGTGCTGGTACTGGCCAACGCCGATGGATTTCGGGTCGATCTTCACCAGCTCGGCCAGCGGGTCCTGCAGACGGCGAGCGATGGACACCGCACCACGCAAGCTCACGTCGAGATCGGGGAATTCCTTCGCCGCCAGCTCGGAAGCGGAGTACACCGAGGCGCCGGCCTCGCTGACCACGATCTTGCTCATGCCCAGCTGTGGGAAGGCGCGGATCAGCTCCTGCGCCAGCTTGTCGGTTTCGCGGCTGGCGGTACCGTTGCCGATGGCGATCAGTTCCACCTTGTGGCGGGTGCACAGTGCGGCCAGCGTGGCGATGGAGCGATCCCAGTCGCGGCGCGGCTCATGCGGGTAGATGGTGGTGGTGTCCAGCAGCTTGCCGGTGTTGTCCACCACCGCCACCTTCACGCCAGTGCGCAGCCCCGGGTCCAGCCCCAGAGTGGCACGCGGGCCGGCCGGTGCGGCCAGCAGCAGGTCCTTGAGGTTGGCCGCAAACACCTTGATGGCCTCGGCATCGGCGGCTTCCTTGATGCGCGCGATCAGCTCCAGCTCCAGCGACAGGAAAATCTTGGCACGCCAGGTGAGGCGCACGGTATCCAGCAGCCACTTGTCGGCAGCGCGGCCGGCATCCTTGATGCCGAATTGCGCGGCGATACGTTCTTCGTATGCGGAGCGCTGCGTCAGCGGGGTGTCGTCCGGCTGGTATTTCAGCGCCACACTGAGCACGCCTTCGTTGCGGCCGCGCAGCAGCGCCAGCGCGCGGTGCGACGGCGTGGTTTTCAGCAGCTCGCGGTGGGCAAAGTAGTCGGCGAACTTGGCGCCTTCCTGCTCCTTGCCGGCCACCACCGTAGCGGACAGCTCGGCTTCGCTCCACAGCTTGTCGCGCAGATTGCCCAGCAGCACCGCGTCCTCGGCAAAACGTTCGATCAGGATGGCACGCGCACCGTCCAGCGCCGCCTTGGCATCGGCTACGCCCTTGTCGGCATCCACGAAGCCCACAGCCAGGGTTTCCGGGTTCTGGGTCGGGTCGGCCAGCAGGCTGTCGGCCAGCGGCTCCAGCCCGGCTTCACGCGCGATCTGCGCCTTGGTGCGGCGCTTGGGCTTGTACGGCAGGTACAGGTCTTCCAGCGTGGTCTTGTTGTCGGCGCCGTAGATGGCGGCCTCCAGCTGCGGCGTCAGCTTGTCCTGCTCGGCGATGCTCTTGAGAATGCTGGCGCGGCGATCGTCCAGCTCGCGCAGATAGCTCAGGCGTTCGCCAAGCATGCGCAGCTGGGTGTCGTCCAGCCCGCCGGTGGCTTCCTTGCGGTAACGGGCGATGAAGGGAATGGTGGCGCCCTCGTCGATCAGGGCAATGGTGGCGCTGACTTGCGCTTCGCGGACATTCAGTTCGGTAGCCAGGCGGCTGGCAATGCTCTTCAACATGCGGCGGGATTCTGTACGAAAAACGGAAGCCGCTACTGTAACGGCATACGCCGGAAAAGCAAGCTGCGGGCTGCACAAAGGCGGCCCGCCCGCCGCGTCAACGCACCCAGCCGGCAGCCGCGTCGCTATCGCTGGCCTTGGCATCCACCCAGCGGCTGTTGCCGTCGGCAAAATCCTCGCGCTTCCAGAACGGCGCCTCGGTCTTGAGGTAGTCCATCAGGTATTCGGCGGCGGCAAACGCCGCCTTGCGGTGGGCGGAAGCCACCAGCACCAGCACGATCTGCTCGCCCGGCGTCAGGCTGCCGACACGGTGCACCACGCGCACCGCGCTGATCGGCCAGCGGCCGGCAGCATCCTCGGCAATGCGTTCGATCTCGGCCTCGGTCACCCCCGGATAGTGCTCCAGGAACAAGGCGGCCAGCGGGGTGGCGGCATCGTGGCCGCGCACCATGCCCTGGAACGCCACCAGCGCGCCGGCGTCGCCAGCCACGGCACGCAGCGCCGCTTCCTCGGCCGCCAGGTCGAAACACTGCTGCTGTACGGTGATATGGCAGTGCATGCTCAGCCCCCGGTTACCGGCGGCAGAATGCCCACTTCGGCACCATCCGGAATCGTCACTTCGCCACGCACCACCTGCTGGTTCACCACCAGGCGGAACACCTTGCCCTCGGCCAGCGCCTCGGCCCAGTCGTTGCCACGGCAGCGCAATGCCGCCAGCAGCGTACTGCTGTCGCCCCCGGCCCAGTCCAGGGTTTCCTCGCCACGGCCCAGCGCGTCCTTGAGACGGCCAAAATACAGAATACGGATACTCACTTGCATTCCTCCAGCCAGCGCGCGATGAAATCGGCGATGGCGTCATGATCGTTCAGCGCCAGTTGTGGCAGCGCAATCTCCAGTGCTGCATCGCTGGCCACCGCCAGCACCTGCGCATCTTCCCGGCACAGCAGCGGCTTGCCAAGTTGCGGGCGATGCACTTCCAGCTTGGGCACCGGCTGCCATTTCTGCCCTTCCAGCAGCACCAGGTCCACCGGCTGCAATCGCGCCAGCTGCTCGGCCAGCGTCAGCTCCTGCGCCAGTTCGGCGAATACCGCCACCCGCTTTGGCGACAGCAACATCACCTCGGCGGCGCCGGCCTGGCGATGCCGCCAGCTGTCCTTGCCCGCCGCGTCCGGCTCGATATCGTGGTGGCTGTGCTTGATCACCGACACCCGCAGGCCGCGTGCGGCCAACCGTGGCAGCAGCGCCTCGATCAGCGTGGTCTTGCCGCTGCCGGACCAGCCGGCAATGCCCAGAACTTTCTGCACACCCTCTCCTTTTGGTGGATTGTGGCACTGCGGCACGGGCTGCTATGGTTGAGCTGTCAGCATTGTCACGCTTGTATACCCCATGCCCACCCCTGCCCTGGCCGCCCTGCGGCCAACCCTGTTGTGCCAGCCCCAGTGTTGTCGGTCATTGTGCCGTGCAGGGGCCGCGCTGACCATCCACCGGACGACCTAGCCATGCTCAACCAAGCGCCGCAGGTGCGCAGCCTGTCCACCAAGCTGCTGACCCTCACCATTGCCTGGCTACTGCTGGCGATGACCTCCATCGGCTACACCCTGGTGCTGTCGTGGAAGCTGGAAGGTGGCGCCGCCGCCATCAATGACGCCGGCAGCCTGCGCATGCGCAGCTACCGCGTGACACTGCTGGTCAGCGAAGGCGCCAGCGCCGACGCGGTGCGCGCCGAAGAGCTGCGCTTCAGCGACACCCTGGCTCGCCTGAAGAAGGGCGACCCGGCGCGGCCGCTGTTCCTGCCGGACAACGCTACCGTACGCGCCCAGGCACAGGAAATCGAACAGCACTGGCAGCAGGAAATGCTGCCGCAGCTGCAGGCCGCCGCCCGCCAGCCACAGCTGGCCGGCAACCGCAGCCGGCCGGATGTCTCCGGCTTTGTCGACCGCATCGACCGGCTGGTGAAGCTGATCGAGGAAGACAACGCCCGTAATACCACCCTGCTGCGCTTCTTCCAGATGGCGCTGATTGCCATGGCCATCGTCGGCTCCTTCGCCATGATGTTCCTGCTGTTCCTGCTGGTGATCCGCCCGCTCAACACCCTGGGAGAAGGCATTGCCCGGCTGCGCAATGGCGAGCTGGACGCCCGTATCGAGGAAGGCGGCAACGACGAATTCGCCCAAATTTCTACCGGCTTCAACCAGATGGCCAGCCACCTGCAGGACCTGTACGCCACGCTGGAGCAGAAGGTAGTGGACAAGACCCGCTCGGTGGAAGAGAAAAACCGCCACCTCACCGCGCTATATGGCACCACGTCATTCCTGCACGAATCACACGAACTGGAACCGATGTGTGACGGTTTCATCGGCCGGCTGATGGAGCTTACCGGCGCCGATGCCGGCAGTATCCGGCTGGTGGATGTGAAACGCGGCCGGATGGAGCTGATTGCCCAGCGCGGCCTGCCGGCAGACATGCTGGCCGATGACCACTGCTCGCCGCTGGATGGCTGCTACTGTGGCGAGGCCGTGCCGCAGCCATTTGCGGTGATCCGCCGCTTCGACCGCATGCAGCACGCCGAGGAAAAACACTGCCAGCGCGCCGGCTTCATGGAAATCTCGGTATTCCACATCCGCCACAACCTGAGCAATGTCGGCATCTTCACACTGTACTTCCGCCGCGTTACCCCGCTGTCACCGCAGGACCAGTTCCTGCTGGAAACCCTGGGCAGCCACCTCGGCCTCGCCATCGAAAACCTGCGCCTGGCGGCGCGCGACCGCCAGTTTGCGGTGGCCGAGGAACGCAACCTGATGGCACAAGGCCTGCACGACAGCATTGCGCAGTCGCTGTCCTTCCTCAACCTGCAGGTGCAGATGCTGGAAGCGGCGATGGCCGGCGGCGAAACCGAGCAGGCACAGGAAAACCTCGGCTTCATCCGCACCGGGGTGCAGGAATGCTACGAAGACGTGCGCGAACTGCTGCTGAACTTCCGTACCCGCATCAACAAGGAAGACTTTGCCGACGCGGTGCGTACCCTGCTGGCGCGCTTCGAACAGCAGGCACAGGTACCGGCCCAGCTCAGCATGCAGGGCAACGGCCTGCCGCTGGACCCGCAGCAGCAGCTGCAGGTGATCTTCATCCTGCAGGAAGCGCTGTCCAATGTGCGCAAGCACGCCCAGGCACAGCATGTCACTATCGAAATCCAAAACGAGGCCGATTTCGTGATGACCATTCGCGACGACGGCTGCGGCTTCGACCAGCAGCGCTTCGAGGCTCGCAAGAGCCGCCACGTCGGGCTGTCCATCATGCAGGAACGCGCCGCGCGCATTCATGGCCACATCGACATCCAGCCGCTGCCCAGCGGCACCGAAGTCCGCCTCACCCTGCCCCACACCGAAAGACAAGCCGCATGAACCAGACCATCCGCATTCTGCTGGTAGACGACCACACCCTGTTCCGCAGCGGCCTCAAGGCACTGCTGCAGCGCCAGCCCGACTTCGACATCGTCGGCGAGGCCGCCGACGGCCTGGAGGGCGTCAAGCTGGCCGAGCAGCTGAAACCGGACGTGGTACTGCTGGACATCGACATGCCGCAGATGAACGGCCGCGAGGCGCTGGCGCAGATCCTGGTGACCCAGCCGCAGCTGGCGGTGCTGATGCTCACCGTGTCCGAAGACGGCGACGACCTGGCCGAGTGCATGAAGAGCGGCGCTCGCGGCTACCTGCTGAAGAACATCAATGCCGATTTTCTGCTGTCCAGCATCCGCCGCGCGGTGGATGGCGACAGCGTGCTGTCACCGGAAATGACCGCCAAGCTGGTGGCGAGGCTGCGCACCCCGGCCAGCGAGGTGCGCAACCTGGAGCTGGAAAGCCTCACCCCGCGCGAACGCGAAACCCTGGCCTGGCTGGCACGTGGCGTGAGCAACAAGGAAATCGCCCGCGCGCTGGATCTGGCGGAAAGCACGGTGAAGGTGCATGTGCAGAACATCCTGCGCAAGCTGAGCCTGTCCAGCCGGGTGCAGGCAGCGGTGTACGCGGTGGAGCACGGGCTGGACAAGGTGTGATGCCGGGCACGGAATATCTCGGTAACGTTCGGGAAACTGGCGGAACGCCCCAGCGGGGCTTCCGCCCTAAGTCTAGGCAAAAAGGTTGGCCGCAAGCTTGCGGCCAACCTTTTTTGCTGCCAGGCACTGCGGCTCAGTCGCGGAACGTGGCCTTGCCGCCGGTAACAGCTGCCATCACCGCCTGCTGGATGTCTTCCGACAGCAACATCGCCGCATTCCAGGTGGCCACGTAGTTGAGGCTGTCGGCCACCGTGTGATCGCGGCTGTAGTTGAGGATTTCCTTGGTGCCGCGCACCGCCAGCGGCGACATGGCGGCAATCTGCGCGGCGGTGGCCAGCGCGTCGGCCAGTGCCGACTCGGCATCCGGCTGCACGCGGTTCACCAGGTGGATGCGCTCGGCCTCGGCGGCCGGCAGGTCGCGCGCAGTCAGCGCCAGCTCGCGGGCGTTGCCCTCGCCCACCACCCGCGCCAGCCGCTGCAGGGTGCCGACATCGGCCACCATGCCCACCGCCACTTCGCGCACACTGAACACCGCATTGGCGGCGGCGATGCGGATATCCGCCGCCAGCACGATATCGAGCGCACCGCCGACGCAGGCGCCGTGGATGGCGGCGATCACCGGCTTGCGGCACTGCTCCAGGCTGCTGACATTGGCCTGCAGCGCCAGAATCAACCGGCGCAGCTTGTCGCGCTTGCGCGCTTCGCAGGTATCTTCCACCGCCTGCTGCATGCCCATCAGCATGGCAAGGTCGATGCCGGCGCAGAAGTGTTTGCCGTTACCGGACAGCACCACGGCGCGCACCTGCGGCTCTGCATCGCACCATTCCAGCGCCGCCTGCAGCTCCTGCCACATCGCCTCGTTCAGCGAGTTGGCCTTGTCCGGCCGGTTCAGCGCCACATGGGCAACATGCTGATCCAGCGTCACGGTGAGCGTGCTGTAGTCCATGCTCAAGCCTCCTTGCGCTTCTTCGGCACCCAGGCCCACACCATTTCGCAGGCAATCGGCGACTCGCCGGATTCATCCGTCACCACTACATCCACCAGCACGTCGCCCTTGTCCTCGCTGAACATGCGGCCAACCTGTTCCGGGCTCAGCGTGGCCACCGCGCGCATATCGCCCTGCGCGCGCTTGAAGTAGCTCACCTTCATCGACTTGAGCAGCATCAGCTTGTCGTCCGGCACATTCATGCCCACCACGAAGCCGGTGGCGGTTTCGGCCAGCAGCGCCATGGCTGCGGCGTGCAGGCCCTGGATGTGGTTCTGCACCTTGCGGCGGTTCTTCACGCTAACCACCATGCGCTCGCGGCCAACTTCCTCGAATACCAGCCCGGCGGTGCCCAGGAACGGGACGAAGCGGCCGAACATGCGGGTAATCACCCAGCTGCGCAGGCCGGCCGGCAGTGCGGCGGTCTTGTCCACCATGCGGCACATGCTGTTTTTGGTTGTGCTCATCTTGTTTCCTCGTGTCGTGTTGTTGCTGTTTTAGTTGTGATCGCCTGCTGCGGCCAGGCCAAGCAAGGCCGCCAGCTGCGTCTTGATGCCGGAGATGGCATCCGGGTCGAAACGCGCCAGCTGCAGCGCGCCCTGCAGCGCGGCAAACAGCAGCGCGCCCATGCCCTCAGCGCTGCCGGCGTAGTGCATGCTGCCGTCGGCACGGCCGCGCGCCACGATGTCCACCGCCCAGGCACGCATCTCGGCCACGAACGCAGCGGCTACCTGCTGCATCTCCGGCGGCAGGGTGTGCAGCTCGGCGGACAGGATGCCGCTGGGGCAGATCTGCTGGCGCTGGTGGTAGCTGTCGCTCAGGCTGTAGTAGCGCGTCAGCTGCTCGACAGGTGCCAGCCCGGCCTGCGCCGCCACAAAGCGGGCAAAGCGGCGCCGGTAGCGCTCGATCAGCGCCATGCCCAGGTCGGTCTTGCGTGCAAAGTGGTAGTGGATGGCGGCGTTGCGCACCCCCAGTTCGGCACTGATGTGCTGATAGCTGAAGGCATTGAAACCGCGCGTCAGCAGCAGCGATTCCGCCAGGTCGAGGATCTTTTTGCGCGTGTCCTGTCGCGCATCGTTGGCCGCAGTCATGCGGCGACTCTACTTACTGGTCAGTAAGCAGTCAATCGATCGTTTGAATTTTCTCAAGCGCGCGCAATCACCCGCTTCGGAGCCGGCCCAGATATGCGCCAAACTGCATGACAGCGCGGACGAATCGGTTATGATGGCGAATCGATTTTCCCCACCCCAGCAGGACACCATGAAATTCAAGTTCAGCAAGATGCATGGCCTCGGCAACGACTTTGTCGTCATCGACGGCGTGCGCCAGACCGTGCAGCTGACCACGGAGCGTCTGCGTCAGCTTGGCGACCGCCATACCGGCGTGGGCTTTGACCAGCTGCTGCTGGTGGAAGCGCCGCAGGCGGCGGAAAACGATTTCCGCTACCGCATCTTCAACAACGACGGCAGCGAAGTGGAACAGTGCGGCAATGGCGCCCGTTGCTTCGTGAAATTCGTTACCGAGCAGAAGCTCACCAACAAGCGCGCCATCCGCGTGGAAACCGCCAAGGGCGTTATCGTGCCGATGCTGGACGACAACGGCCTGATCACCGTGGATATGGGCGTGCCGCGTTTTGCGCCGCTGGACATCCCCTTCATTGCCGAAGGCGACGCCATCAGCCACCCGCTGCAGGTAGGCGAACATTCGGTGGACATCAGCGTGGTGTCGATGGGCAACCCGCATGCGGTGCAGGTAGTAGCCAATGTCGATAACGCGCCGGTTGCGGAACAAGGCCCGCTGATCGAGCGTCATAGCCGCTTCCCGGAACGCGTCAATGCCGGCTTCATGCAGATCGTGAACCGTGGCGAGATCCGCCTGCGGGTGTACGAACGTGGCGCCGGCGAAACGCTGGCCTGCGGTACCGGCGCCTGCGCGGCGGTGGTGGCCGGCATCCGTCGCGGCCTGCTGGACAAGGTGGTACTGGTGCACACCCGCGGCGGCGACCTGACCATTTCCTGGGGTGGCCCCGGCCTGCCGGTAAAGATGACCGGCCCGGCCGCCACGGTATTCAACGGCGAAATCGAAATCTAGCGGCCCTGCGGCCAACGTGATGCAAGGAGTGTGCTGTGCAAGCTGATGACATTCTGGCCTACCTCGACGACAACCCGGACTTCCTGGCCAGCCATGCGCCGCGCTATGGCCTGAAGCCCTTGCAGGAACGAGTGGTATCGTTCGCTGATCGTCAGATGCTGGACCTGAAGGATCGCAACCGTCAGCTGGAAGCTCGCCTGACCCAGCTGATCCGCCACGGCGAGCAGAATGACCAGATCGTGGCACGCAGCCACAAGCTGGCACTGGCGCTGCTGCGCGGCCACAACCTGGCAGCCGTCAACCAGGCAATCCAGCAGGTTTTTGCCGAACACTTCGGTCTGCAGCGCGTCGCCTTGCGGCTATGGCACCCGGCAGCGGAAAACAGCGAGTTCTACAACAGCCGCCAGGACATCCGCCTGCTGGCTGGCAACCTGTCCGCCCCCTACTGCGGCCCGTATGCCAGCGACGAGATCATCGGCTGGTTTCCGGCCACCCCGGTGCTGCAATCCTTTGCCCAGGTGGCACTGCGTGACGGCACCGAACCGTTCGGCATGCTGGTGATTGCCAGCGACGACCCGCAACGCTTCACCCTGGAAATGCAGACCCATTACCTGGCGCAGATGGGCGAACTGATGTCGCAGGCGCTGCTGCGGGTGCTGGACAAGGCATGAGTCCGGACCTGGCCAGCCTGCTGTTGCTGGCGCCGCTGGCACTGTACAGCCTGCATGCACTGTGGCGGCTGATCGCCAGCGACAGCCTGCCTGCTGCATTCGCCTTCGTTGGCGGCTATTTCATCTGCGCGGTGCTGTTCCGCCTGACCCTGCCCTCGCTGGCAGTGGTACCGATCTGGCTGCCTTTCCTGTTCCCCTACGCCTGGACCGGCATCGCCGCGCTACTGCTGGCCAGTGGCACCCTGCGGCTTGGCCGCAAGGGGATAAGCCTCGATGGCGTGCCACCACTGCTGAGCGCCTATGCGCTGTCGCAGCTGTGCCTGCACCTGGGCTTGATGGCACTTTCCACCGTGCTGGCCGGCAGGCCGCTGCAGGCCTACGCCATGCTGCCGCCACTGGTGGCCGCCAGCGGCTACCTGCTGTACCGACTGTGCCTGTGGCTGAGCCAGCAAAACCAGGGCTGGCTGTCGTGGCCTGGAGTCATCATCACTGCCGTGGCGGCGCCACTGTGCCTGGGATGGGCGGTGGAACTACTGGTACCGGTGCTGCTGCGTTATCTGTAAACCCTGGCCATATCCGGCCCTGATAAGGGTTGCGCATCTGGGAGGTGGGGCGCCCCAGATATCCCGGATGCTGCGGCTTATTCGAGCGCCCCGCTGGCTCGCTCTCCGCATTAGGAAAAACCCTATAGGCATGACAATATACTCATCGCGATATTGATTGGGAATATTGCTTCTAATATTCCCCCGTCAATCGCAAGAGAATGATCATGCAAAAACTCCTCGCAATCGGCATGCTCTGCATGCAGTTGGTCACTGCGCACGCCGCCACCATCAGTGGCAACCCTTTGTCACCGTTCCTGGGTAGCTGGGAAGGCAACAAAGGAATGGACATCGCTCCGTCGCAAAAGAAAACCGGGCTCCCGCCCGGTAGTAGTGCCAACAATGCCTATTTTGAAAAAATCGTGTTTTCAGAAGGCGCAGATGCCACCAACGCCAGCGAGCAAGATGTCGTGGCCATCAAATACCATCAACAGGTGTTCCGCAAAACCGACAACAAGAAATTTCATGATCAAATCGGCTACTGGATCTGGGACAAGCGCAACAACACGATAATTCATGCGTTCTGTGTACCGCGAGGCACCTGCGTAAGTGCTCAGGGCTTACTAAAGCAGCCCCGCAGCCTGGAAGTTGCTACCGACACGGCGTTTGCCGAGAGTGCATTCATGCGCAAGCAGGCAAAAACCAACCGCTTCAGCATGACCATGAAGCTGAATGACGATGGCACACTTACCTACTCCCAGATCACGCAGCTACAGATTTATGGCAAACCATTCACCCATGTCGATGCCAACACCCAGCGCAAAACCGGCAATTAACAGCAGCATGATGTGAAAAAAGCCCGCCAACGGTGGCGGGCCATACTTGCAGCAAAGGCTTAGACTACCGGCTGTTTCAGCACCGTGCCATCGGCATCCAGCACCGTGACGTGAATCGGAATGCCCTGCCCGACGCTCTGCGACACGGTGCAGAAATCCTCGAAACTGCCCAGCAGACGCTCCAGGTTGGCCGCAGCGCCTACCTGCTTGCCGGCGCGCAGGCTGACATCAATGCGCAGCACGCGCAGACGGTTGCGCTCGTTGCGGTCCACCAGCGCACTGGCCTCGCAACTCAGTGGCTCGAAGTCGATATGGAATTTGCGCGAGGCGAACAGCAGGCTGGCCGACAGGCAGTTGGCCACCGCAGCCGTCAGCAGCTGGGTGGGCGACGGGCCGCTGTCACTGCCCAGTGGCGCAGGCTCGTCAGTCTGTAGCTGGTGGCCGCCGGCAGCAAAGCGGTTGTCGAAGCGGTAGTTTTCGATCTGCTGCAGGCTGACAACGGTGTTCTCGCTCATGTGCTCTCCGCTATTCTGCTTACAGGCTGCGGCCAACGGCGGCGGCCAGCGGTTGCAGCTGGGCACACAACGCCTGCAGCGCCTGCGGGGTAATTGCCTGCTCGGCATCGCACCAGGCATCCTGCGGCGATGGGTGCACCTCCAGCAGCAGGCCATCGGCACCGGCAGCCACTGCGGCGGCGGCCAGCGGCGGCACCAGCCAGCCTCGGCCGCCGGCATGGCTCGGGTCCACCAGCACCGGCAGGTGCGTCTCGCGCTTGAGCAGCGGGATGGCGGTGATGTCCAGCGCGTTGCGCGTGGCAGGCTCGAAGCTGCGCACGCCGCGCTCGCAGAACACGATGTTGTGGTTGCCGCCGATGGCGATGTACTCGGCCGCCATCAGCCATTCGCTGAGCGTGGCAGACACGCCGCGATACAGCAGCACCGGCTTGTTGATGCGGCCCAGCTCGCGCAGCAGCGGCACGTTCTGCATATTGCGCGGCCCCACCTGGATGGCATCGACGTCGTACTCCAGGAAGGTATCCAGCAGCCGTACATCCAGAATTTCGCTGATCATCGGCATGCCCTGCGCCCGTGCCGCCTGCTGCAGGTATTCCAGCCCGGCCTCGCCCACGCCCTGGAAGGCATACGGGCTGGTGCGCGGCTTGTAGGCGCCGGCACGCAGCAGGCGTACGCCCTGCCCCTGCAATTCGCCCGCCAGGGCAGCCAGCTGCGCGGCATCCTCGATGGCGCTGGGGCCGGCGATCAGCTGCAACTGCGTACCGCCGATGGGCACCCCACGGATGGACACCACACTGTTGTCCGGCTTCACCTCGCGCGACACGATGCGGTAATCCTTCACTACCCGCATCGCCCGTTCCACACCGGGCATGGTTTCGAACATGTCGGCACTCAGGCTGCGTTCGTCGCCAACAGCACCGATGATGGTGCGCTCGGTGCCACGCGAAATGTGTTCGCTCAGCCCGGCGGCACGGATGCGGCCAACCACCGCGTCGATCTGCGCTGCAGTGGCAGCTGCTGCCATCACGATGATCATTGCGCGGCCTCAGACACTGTCATGCGACAGCCACTTGGCCGCCGGGTTGGCTCGGTAGGCGTTCATGCGCTCCAGCAGAGCCGGCAGCGTATCGGCCACCACGAACAACGCCAGGTTGTCCTCGCGGATGAAGCCTTCGCGCACGCCGTGCTGCACCATGGCCAGCAGCGGGTCAAAGAAGCCGGCCACGTTGAGCAGGCCGATCGGCTTCTGGTGCACCGACAGCTGGCCCCAGGTCAGCATCTCGAACAGCTCGTCGTAGGTGCCGAAACCGCCAGGCAGCGCAATGAAACCGCCGGACAGGTCCTCCATCAGCGCTTTGCGTTCATGCATGGTCTGGGTGACGTGCAGCTCGGACAGCCCGTCGTGCGCCACTTCCTTGTCACGCAGGAAACCGGGGATCACGCCGATGACCCGGCCACCGGCAGCCAGCGCGGCATCGGCGGCCACGCCCATCAGGCCGATATTGCCGCCACCGTATACCAGGGTGATGTCACGCGCCGCCAGCTCGCGGCCCAACTCGCCGGCAGCCTCGGCATAGGCGGGGTTGCTGCCGCTATTCGAACCACAGAACAGACAGATGGATTGAATGGTCATGATGTGCTTTTGCCCGCTACTAGCGGGCTCCCGATCAATGGGCATCTCGAAAAACTCCCGCTTTCGTCGCGATGCTGCGTTGCTCACGAAAAATGTCTCCTTACATATCAAACATATGCTGCGTCGACATTTTTCGCTCGCGCCTTGTCTCGCTTAGAAATCAGGGCTTTTCGAGGCGCCCCAATGGACTTCCGGACCGGCAAACAACACGCCGGGCATCGGCCCGGCGCTTGTCTGCCCGCTAAAACTTACAGTACCGCCAGCGGATACGCGCCCAGCACCTTGACGAAGGCGGTCCGCTGACGCAGATCCTCCAGCGCGGCGGCCAGGTTGGCATCCTGTACGTGGCCTTCCATGTCGATGAAGAACACGTAGTCCCACAGCCCGGCACGCGACGGGCGCGACTCGAACTTGGTCATCGATACGCCGTTGGCCGCCAGCGGCTCCAACAGGTAGTGCACTGCACCAGGGCGGTTCGGCGCCGACACGATAATGGAGGTCTTGTCCTGCCCGGTGGGGCCCACGTCCTGATGCCCCAGCACCAGGAAGCGGGTGGTGTTGTTCGGCTCGTCCTCGATGTTCTCCGCCAGTTTCAGCAGGTTGTAGCGTTCGGCGGCAGCTTGGCCGGCAATGGCGGCGCAGTCCGGCTCCTCTGCGGCCAACCTTGCCGCCTCGGCATTACTGGCTACCGACACCCGCTCCACGCTGGCCGGCAGGTTCTTGTTCAGCCATTCGTGACATTGCGCCAGCGCCTGGGCATGCGCGTACACCCGGCGGATGCCGTCCTGCGTGCCATCCTTGCGCAGCAGGTGGTGATGGATGCGCAGCACCACCTCGCCACAGATCTTCAGCGGCGAGCTCACCATCAGGTCCAGCGTGCGGCCGATGGCGCCCTCGGTGGAGTTTTCCACCGGCGCCACCACGTAATCCAGGGTGCGGGATTCCACCAGGCGGAAGGCCTCGTCAATCGAACCGCAGGCCACGGTGCGCGCGGCATGGCCGAAGTGCTTCAGCGCAGCCAGCTGGGTGAAGGTGCCTTCCGGCCCCAGGTAGGCAATCGACAACGGCTTTTCCAGTGCCAGGCATTCCGACATCACTTCGCGGAACAGGCGCGCCACCGATTCACCCGCCAGCGGGCCGGGATTCAGTTCCTTGATGCGGCGCAGCACCTGGGCTTCGCGTTCCGGGCGGTAGATGATGCCGCCACCCTTGATCTCGCCGATGTCGCGGGCGTGCTGGGCGCGCTGATTGAGCAGGTTGAGAATTTGGACGTCGATGCTGTCGATGGCATCGCGATGTTGCTTGAGCAGTTGTTCCGACACGTTCAGAGATCTTTCAGGATGACAAACTGGCCTTTACCGATGGCGTAAGTTTCCGCGAGATAGCCATGGGTCGCAAGCACCGCAGCACGGAAATCGGCACATTCGTCAGCATGGGAAACGGCATTGTCCATCACCAGCACGCCACGCGGGGCGAGAATACGCGCGATTTCCGGCCAGTAGCCGGCATATCGTGACCGGTCGGCATCCAGAAACAGCATATCCACCGACTCGTCATCACAGGCGGCCAGCCGCTCGAAAGCATCGCCGGTATGCAGGCTGACCGTCTGCTGCAGGCCAAAGGAGTCGATCATGGCGCTGGCCAGCGCCGTTTTGTGCGCGCTGTTGTCCACGCTTTGCAGCCGGCCCTTGTTCGCCTGTGCGGCCAACCCCAGCCATACCGCGGAATAGCCATTGGAGGTACCGATCTCCAGCAGCGACATGGCGCGGCGGGCGCGCGCCAGCTGGTACAGGAACATGCCGGTATCGGGGGTGATGTTCAGCCGTTTGTCGGCGCGGGCGGCGTGGCGCGCATCGTGCGCCTCGCCCTCCTGCCACAGCTGGTACAGGCGTTTACGGTGTGCAGCAGTCAGCATGGACCAGATTCCTTAAAAACACGCTGACAGCATATTACCCACATTGACGATAAACAGGGGCTGCAGGTAGGCCCAGAAGCCGAGCGCCAGCAAGGTGGCCAGCAGCAGCCAGAGCAGCAGTTTCATGCCTGGCTGCCTGCCGCCAGCACCGGGGTTTCCTTCACTGGCAAGTTGGCCAGCGCTGCAGCTACTCCCAGCGCAATCGCCATGCCCCACACCAGGTCGTAATTGCCAGTGCGGTCATAGATCAGCCCGCCCAGCCACACACCAAGGAAGCTGCCCACCTGGTGCGAGAAAAATACCGCGCCGGACAGCATACCCAGGTTGCCCACGCCAAACAGACCGACGATCACGCCATTGGTCAGCGGCACGGTGGACAGCCACAGGAAGCCCATCACCGCGGCAAACACCGCGACCGACATGCTGCTCAACGGCAGCAACAGGAACAGCACGATGGTGATGCTGCGTGCCAGATAGATGGTGGCCAGCAGGTAGGGCTTGGAATAGCGCTCGCCCAGCCGGCCAAAGCTGTAAGTCCCGAAGATATTGAACAGGCCGATCAGTGCCAGCGCGGTACTGGCCACGCCGCCCGCCAGGCCATGGTCACGCAGGTAGGCTGGCAGATGCACGCCGATGAATACCACCTGGAAGCCGCACACGAAGTAACCGGCCATCAGCAGACGGAACGAGCGCTGCTGCCAGGCATCGCCGAAGGCATGCACAATCGACTGCAGCACACCGTGCGCCGCCGGCGGCGTGGCTGGCGCCTGACGATAGGCGCGCTGTAGCGGCGCGGCCAACGGCACCATCAGCGCGGCAACGGCCGCCAGCACCAGCAGGGAGGGCATCCAGCCCAGGCCATCGATCAGCCCGCGCTCGATCGGCACCATCATGAACTGGCCAAACGAACCGGCCGCGGCGGTAATGCCCATGGCACTGGAACGGTAGTTGGCCGGCACCGCGCGCACGATCACCGCGAACACCACGCTATAGGTGGTACAGGACAGCGCCAGGCCGATCAGCAGGCCGGCCGAGCCGGACAACAGCCAGCCGCTGGACGATACCGTCATCAGCGCCAGCCCCAGCGCATACAGCAAGCCCCCCGCCACCAGCACCTTGCCCGGGCCATGTCGGTCGGCAAACGCACCGGCAAACGGCTGCGAGGCACCCCAGATCAGGTTTTGCAGCCCCAGCGCCAGGGCAAAGGTCTCGCGACTCCAGCCAAAGGCCTGGGTCATGGGCGGCAGGAAAAAGCCGAAGCCGTGGCGCACGCCCATACTGAGCGAAACGATGGCGCCGGCGGCAAGCAGCAGCAGGGCAAGGGGGGAGATTTTCATTGTCGTTCCTTCATCAATCACGGCATGGTGCAAGCAATTGCCGCTTGCTGCCAGCCCCGACCGCCAAACAGATTGATCAACTGGCTGAACAATAGTGACCAGCCAGCCGTGCCACCTGCCGTACCGGCGGTCGCGGCCACACTGCTTGTGATGCTCGCCCGTCGGCAAAAACAAACCCCCGGCCATCTAGGCAGGGGGTTGTCGCTTGGCGAAGCCGCCTGTTAAGCCAGGCAGAACAATGCGACCAGGTTGGCCGCAAGCATCGCCTTAGCCGTGCTGACGGGCGAAATCCAGCATGAAGTGCACCAGCGACTTCACGCCTTCGATCGGCATGGCGTTGTAGATGGAGGCGCGCATGCCGCCTACCGAGCGGTGACCCTTCAGCTGCACCAGGCCATTCTTCTTGGCTTCGGACAGGAACAGGTCCTCCAGCGACTCGTCCTTCAGGCGGAACACCACGTTCATGCGGGAGCGGAACGGTGCATCGATATGGCTGTAGTAGAAGCCATCGCTGCTGTCGATGGCGTGATACAGCAGACCAGCCTTCTCGTCATTGCGCGCCTGCATGCCCTTCACCCCACCCTTCGCCTTCAGCCACTTGAACACCAGGCCGGAAATGTAGATCGGGTAAGTTGCCGGCGTGTTGTACATGGAGTCGGCGTCGGCATGGATCTGGTAGTTCAGCATGGTCGGCGTCTGCGGCTGGGCGTGGCCCAGCAGGTCTTCGCGCACGATCAGCACCACCAGGCCGGACGGGCCGATGTTCTTCTGCGCACCAGCGTAGATCAGGCCGTACTTCGATACGTCGAACTCGCGCGACAGGAAGTCGGACGACATATCGCACACCAGCGGGGTATCGCCCACCTGCGGGATATCGCTGTACTGCAGGCCACCGATGGTCTCGTTGGAGGTGTAGTGGAAATAGGCGGCATTCGGACTGCGCTGCCAGGTCTCCGGTGTCGGCACGTAGGCGTAGTTGCGGTCGGCACTGCTGGCCACCACGTTGACATTGGTGTAGCGCTTGGCTTCCTTGATGGCCAGCTTGGACCAGTGGCCGGTATCCAGCACGTCGATCACGCCATCGGCCGGCGCCAGGTTCAGCGGCACCATGGAGAACTGCTGCGAGGCACCGCCCTGCAGGAACAGCACCTTGTAGCCTGCCGGCACCTGCAGCAGCTCGCGCAGGTCCTGCTCGGCCTCGTGGATGATCTCCATGAACTCCTTGCCGCGGTGACTCATTTCCATCACCGACATGCCGGAACCGTGCCAGTCCAGCAGCTCGGCCTGCGCCGTGGCCAGCACTTCATGCGGCAGCACTGCCGGGCCGGCGGAGAAGTTGTACACCTTTGCCATGTTGAACCTCTATCTCTTTGTCTCTGATTCGAATAAAAAGCCACGCATGCAGCGTGGCCCAGGCTGCTGACAAACGGCCCACTTACGCGCCACCGGACCCGGCAAAGCCGGGCCGCTCTAGCAAAGCATTTGCATCGGCAGCCTTCCTGTTTACAAAACAAAGGTCTTTCGCGTGGCGAAAGACCTTTGTCAGCACGCTACGCCACGCTCTCAGCGTGGCTTTAAGTTGTCAGTTACCAGTGCTTAGCAGGAAGTGGGCACGCGCCACCGCCACCGGTTTGCTGCGGTCTTCCTGCCACGCCTCGATCAGCACATGCGCCACGCGCTTGCCCTGCTTGGTGATCTCGCACTGCGCATACAGCGTCTGCGCCCGACCGGAGCGCAGGTAGTCCAGCGAGAAGTCGACAATCTTGGGCGTTTCCAGCGATTCGCGGTTGCACATCAGGTGCAGCAGCGCCGCATTTTCCAGGAAGCCGCCAATCAGGCCGCCGTGCAGCGCCGGCAGCGTCACGTTGCCGACATTGCGCTCGTGAAACGGCAGGCGGAACAGCAATTCGCCCTGCTCGTCCTCGCCGAACTCCACCCCCATCAGCCTGGCGTACGGCAGGCCGGCGATGATTTCATCGTAGCGCTTCTCGTCGCGCAGGCGCGAGAAAGTCTCCATGAATGCACTCACGCCACACCCTCCTTCGGCAACATCGGCTTGGGGTTGGAATCGCGCATGAAGGTAGCCACGCCGTGGGCGATGGGATCGTCCGGACTGTCGTGGTAGCACACCGCGCGGGTGAAGGCGATCTGGTTGGCCATACGGTAGCACTCCGCGGTGCAGTAGATGGCCTTGCCAGGGGTTGCCGCCTTCAGGTAGTCGATACGCAGATCCAGCGTGGCGATGGTCTCCAGCTCGTCCATGTGCGCGGTCACCGCGATACCGCTGCAGGTATCGATGATGGAGGTAATCACCCCGCCGTGCACCACGCCGCTGGCCGGGTTACCCACCAGGTCGTCGCGCCATTCCACTTTCAGCGTCGGCTTGCGCCCTTCCGCCCCCAGGTACTGAAAGCCCAGGGTGACACAATGGGGGAAGGAGACGAACAACTCCCCCATTGCCTGCAGCAGTTGTGCGTTGGCTGGTGCCTGCTGGTTCATGCTCAGGCTTCCTCGCCGGCTGCCGGAGCATCCGGGTTGGCCGCAAGCTCGTCGCCCTCGCCTTCAACTTCTTCTTCGCAACTGTCTTCGCTCTCGGCCACCTTGACCAGGCAGATCAGCTTCTCGCCCTCGTCCAGGTTGATCAGGCGCACGCCCTGTGCCGAGCGGCCGGTCTCGCGCACTTCTGCCGCCTTGGTACGGATCAGCACGCCCCCGGTGGTGATCAGCATCACGTCGTCGCTGTCTTCCACCAGGCTGGCGCTCACCAACTCCAGACCGGTCTTGTCGGTAAGGTCCATGGCGATCACGCCCTGGGTGCCACGACTGGTGTGGCGGAACTCGCCCACGCGGGTACGCTTGCCATAGCCGCCATCGCTGGCGGTGAGTACCTGCTGCTCGTCGCTGTTGGCTACCAGCAGCGAGATCAGTTGCTGGCCCTCCGCCAGCGCCATGCCGCGCACACCACCGGCGGTGCGACCCATCGGGCGCACATTGGCCTCATCGAAACGCACGGCCTTGCCGGCATTGGAGAACAGCATGATCTGGTCGCTGCCGCTGGTGAGCGCTACGCCTACCAGCTTGTCGCCCTCGTCCAGCTTCACGGCGATGATGCCGGCGCTGCGTGGACGGGAGAATGCCTCCAGCGGCGTCTTCTTCACGGTGCCGTGGGCGGTACACATGAACACGAACGGCCCTTTTACCTTGTCGCTGACTTCGATGTCGTCGTCCAGCTCCGCCTCGTTACCGGTGAATGCCTTCACCGGCAGCATGGCGTTGATCTTCTCGCCGTCGGCCAGCGGCAGTACATTGACGATAGGCTTGCCACGGCTGGTGCGACCGCCCTGCGGCATGTCGTACACCTTGATCCAGTAGCAGCGCCCGAAGCTGGAGAAGCACAGCACGTAGTCGTGGGTATTGGCCACGAACAGGGTGTCGATGAAATCGTCGTCCTTGGTGGCAGCAGCCTGCTTGCCACGACCGCCACGGCGCTGCGACTGGTAATCGTCCACCGGCTGCGCCTTCAGGTAGCCGCCGTGAGTCACCGTCACCACCATCTCCTGCGGGGTGATCAGGTCTTCGATATTGATATCGCCACCGAACGGCTCGATCTCGGAGCGACGGCCATCGCCATACTGCAACATGATGGCGTTCAGCTCGTCGCGGATGATCTGGTTGATGCGCTCCGGGCGCGCCAGGATATCGATCAGATCCATGATGGTGTCCATGATCTCGCGGTATTCGCCGACGATCTTGTCCTGCTCCAGGCCGGTAAGGCGCTGCAGGCGCAGGTCCAGAATCGCCTGGGCCTGGGTTTCCGACAGGTAGTAGCCTTCCGGCTTGATGCCGAAGTTTTCGGCCAACCCATCCGGGCGTGCCTGATTCTGATCCACGCGGGCGAGCATGCTTTCCACCAGCTCGGAGCGCCAGGCCTTGGCCATCAGCGCGGCCTTGGCCTGCGGCGGCGCCTCGGATGCCTTGATCAGCGCGATGATCTCGTCCACGTTGGACAGCGCCACGGCCAGGCCTTCCAGGATATGGCCACGCTCGCGCGCCTTGCGCAGTTCGAAGATGGTGCGGCGGGTCACTACCTCGCGGCGGTGGCGCAGGAATTCCTCGATGATCTGCTTCAGGTTCAACAGGCGCGGCTGGCCATCCACCAGCGCCACCATATTGATACCGAAGCTGTCCTGCAGCTGGGTCTGCTTGTACAGGTGGTTGAGCACCACTTCCGGCATTTCGCCGCGCTTGAGCTCGATCACTACGCGCATGCCGGACTTGTCCGACTCGTCGCGCAGGTCGGAGATGCCCTCGATCTGCTTGTCGCGTACCAGCTCGCTGATACGCTCCAGCAGGCGAGCCTTGTTCACCTGGTACGGAATTTCGTCGACGATGATGGCCTGGCGGTCGCCCTTGCCGATATCCTCGAAGTGCACGCGGGCGCGCATGATGGCGCGGCCACGGCCGGTGCGGTACGCCTCCTTGATGCCGGCGGTACCGTAGATGATGCCGGCGGTGGGGAAGTCCGGCGCCGGAATGATGTCGATCAGCTCGTCGATGGTCAGCTCGCCGTTATCCAGCAGCGCCAGACAGCCGTTGATCACTTCGGTGATGTTGTGCGGCGGAATATTGGTGGCCATACCCACTGCGATGCCGGACGAGCCGTTGATCAGCAGGTTGGGAATGCGCGACGGCAGGATCAGCGGTTCATGCTCGGAGCCGTCGTAGTTCGGCCCGAAGTCCACGGTTTCCTTGTCGATATCGGCCAACAGCTCGTGCGCGATACGCGCCATGCGGATTTCGGTGTATCGCATGGCGGCGGCGTTGTCGCCGTCCACCGAGCCGAAGTTACCCTGGCCATCCACCAGCGGGTAGCGCAGCGAGAAATCCTGCGCCATACGCACGATGGTGTCGTACACCGCCGAATCGCCGTGCGGGTGGTATTTACCGATCACGTCGCCCACGATACGGGCGGACTTCTTGTAGGCGCGGTTCCAGTCGTTGGACAGCTCGTGCATGGCAAACAGCACACGACGATGCACCGGTTTCAGGCCGTCCCGCACGTCCGGCAGGGCGCGGCCAACGATCACGCTCATTGCATAATCGAGATAGGAGCGGCGCATCTCCTCTTCCAGGCTAATCGGGAGTGTTTCCTTGGCAAAAAGCTGATCGGTCATGGAAATCCGTTAACGTGAGCAAAATTATGGTCGCATTCTACCACAAAGCCCCGCCACAAGCGCCGCCAACGCCGGATGACAGACGCAAAAAAAGGCCGGAAAATCCGGCCTTTTCGACAGCATTCACGCTCTAGCGCGCACCGATGTGCAGCTTCTTCTCCAGGCTGCCGATACCCCACGCCATCAGCATGGTCAGCGCCAGGTAGATGAAGGAAATGGTCAGGTACGGCTCCCAGTAGCGGGAGTACACCCCGGCCACGGTACGGGCGGCAAATGCCAGCTCGGCCAGGCCGATGGCGGACACCAGCGAGCTATCCTTCAGCAGCATGATGGCTTCGTTGCCCAGTGGCGGCAGCATGCGACGGAAAGCCTGCGGCACGATGACGTGCTTCATGGTCTGGCCATAGGACAGGCCCAGCGAGCGCGCCGCCTCCATCTGCCCCTTGTCGATGGACTGGATGCCGGCACGGAAGATCTCGGTGATGTAGGCGCCGGCATTCAGCGTCAGCGCTACCAGGCCGGACAGGAAGGCGCCGTAGTTCTGGCGAATCTCGCGCGCGGCGTCACCGCTGAGCAGCATGCCGTCCACCGGATGGATCAGCATTGGCATCAGCGCGAAGTGCACCAGCAGGATCTGCACGAACAGTGGCGTGCCACGGAAAAACGCGACATAGGCACCGGCAGGCAGGCGCACGCCAAAGCGCAGCAGATACTTGCTGGCGCCATGCTTGGCTTCGGCCAGGCGGGCCATACCCATGAACAGCCCGATCAGGGTGCCCAGCACCACGGCGATCACCGTAATGCCCAGCGTCATCTTGATGCCGTCGATGAACAGCGGCGCATACTCGGCAATCATGCCCCAACGGAAATCCATGCTCGTCCCTCCTTGATGCAAAACAGGCGACCGGCCTGCAAACCAGACCGACCGCCTGCGTTTCTCTAGTTATTAGTTACCAAAGTACTTCTTGTGAATCTGATCGTAAGTACCATCGGCCTTGATCGCCTTGATACCGGCATTGATCTTGGCCAGCAGCTCGGCATTGCCCTTGTTCACGGCAAAGCCGTAATACTCCGGCGCAAAGCTCTTGGTGTCTTCCACGGTCACCATGCTCTGCTGCGGGTTATTGGCCACATAGTTGGCCACCACGCCATTGTCACCGACCGCGGCATCCACACCACCGCTTTCCAGCTCTTTCAGTGCCAGCGGCATGCTCTCGAAGCGCTTGATGTTGGCGCTGGTCTTGCCCAGCAGCTTCTGCACCACTTCGTCACCGGTAGTACCGGTCTGCACGGCCACTTTCTTGCTCTTCAGGTCCTGGAACGACTTCACGTCGGTGCTGGACTTGTTGATGGCGATCAGCTGGCGCGCCTCAAAGTAAGGATCGGAGAAATCCATGCTCTGCTTGCGCTCATCGGTGATGGTGATGGCGGAAGACAGAATGTCGCGGTCACCCTGCGGCAGGGTGGCGAACATGCCTTCCCACGGGGTATTGACGAACTTGACCTTGAAACCACCCTTGGCGGCAACCGCAGTCAGCACATCGATATCAAAACCGACGATTTCCTGCTTGTCGTTCTGGAATTCAAACGGCGCGTAGCTGGCATCGGTACCCACCACGTATTCACGGTCACCCGCTGCGGCGGCAGACGCCTCCGGCTGCGGAGCTGAAGCCTCCTGGGCGGCCTCCTGTTTCTTGCCACAACCGGCCAGCGCAAAAACAGACAACAACAAGCCTGCGATCAGCGTTCTTCTGGTTTGTTTCATTCCCTTGTTCTCCTGGTATGGAAAGCGGTCTGTTCATTGTGCAAACAACCGGCGTGCTAATATAGCAACCTCGCCCGAGAGCCACAACGATTGTTGCTTCCCCAGTAAAACCAGCAAATTCAGCCAAATGGAATTAACTCGCACCATTGCCACCATGGTTATTGCCTGCATGGCATTTTCTGCCAGCATCAGCCATGCCGAAGGCGAAGATACCCCACTGCCGGGCGATTTCCAGGAGTCGGCACCAGCACGACCACCGAAGGCAAAACCCCTGCAACTGCCGCCACCGACCCAGCCTGGCAGCAGCAAAACCGCCACCGAGCCATCCAGCCGCGCCAACGCCAGCCAGCAAGGCAAGCAGCAGGTCAGCACCAAACGCCAGACTCGCGCCGAAAAGCAGCGCAGCAAGCGCGGCAGTCGCCAATCCCAGGTTGGCCGCAAGGCCAGCAGCAAAGCCAGCAGCCTGCAGCAGCGCAAGACCAGGCTGAGCAAGCGCCAGCAACTGCGCCAACCAACGGCGCAGAGTGGCAAGCGCAAACTGCAACGCAGCAAGGCCAGCACCGCTAGCCGCCAGCTGCAAGCCGGCAAGACCAGGAGAGCGCAACAACCGAAGGCGCTGCGCAACGGCAAGCCGAAAGCTGTCCGCAAGCTCAGCCAGAGCCGCCAGCTCAAGGCCGACAAGAGCGCGACCAAGGCACGGCAGCTGAAAGCCAGCCAGCAGCGCAAGGCCAAAAAGAAACTGCCGCCAACACGCAAGCGGCAGCACTGACCAGCCATACAACAACGCCCCGCATTGCGGGGCGTTGTGCATTACGACAGCAAACCGGAATCACACCGGCTCCGCCTCACCCTCCTGCTGCAGCCGCCACATCTGCGCGTAGCGTCCATCCTGCGCCAGCAGTTCGCGATGGCTGCCGCGCTCGATGATGCGGCCCTGCTCCATCACCAGGATGCAGTCGGCGTCGGCGATGGTGGACAGGCGGTGGGCGATGATCAGCGTGGTACGGTTGGCCGCAATGCTCATCAGCTCGGCCTGGATGGCTTTCTCGGTGCGCGAATCCAGCGCGCTGGTGGCCTCGTCAAACACCAGCACCGGCGGGTTCTTCAGAATGGTGCGCGCAATCGCCACCCGCTGTTTCTCGCCACCGGACAACTTCAGCCCGCGCTCGCCGACCGTGGTGTCGTAGCCGTCCGGCAAGCTCATCACGAAGTCGTGGATGTGAGCGGACTTCGCCGCCTCGATCACGTCCTCCCGGCTGGCATCCGGCCGGCCGTAAGCGATGTTGTAGTAGATGCTGTCGTTAAACAGCACCGTGTCCTGCGGCACGATGCCGATATGCGCGCGCAAGCTGTCCTGGCTGATATCGCGGCTATCCACACCATTGAAGCGGATGCTGCCACCGGACACGTCATAAAAGCGGAACAGCAGCCGCGACAGCGTAGACTTGCCGGCGCCGCTGGCCCCCACTACCGCCACGGTATGGCCGGCGGGAATATCAAAGCTGACCTCATGCAGGATCTGACGCTTGGCATCGTAGCCAAAGCTCACCTGTTCGAACGAGATCGCCACCTCGCGGCTGGCCAGCTGCTGCGCGCCGGGGCGGTCTGCAACCTCGGCCCCCACGTTCAGCAGCGTGAACATGCGTTCCATGTCGGCCAGTGAGTGCTTGATCTCGCGGTAGACAAAACCGAGGAAATGCAGCGGCGCCCACAGCTGGGTCAGGAAGGTAGCCACAAGCACCACGTCGCCCACCGTCATCTCGCCGCGCACCACGCCGCGTGCGGCCAACCACATCACCAGCGTCACCCCGGTGGCGATGATGGCGCCCTGCCCGGCGTTCAACGCCGATAGAGACACCTGGTTCTTGATCGCCGAGCGCTCCCACGACGCCAGGTTGGCATCGTAGCGCTGCAGCTCATAACGCTCGTTGCCGAAGTATTTCACCGTCTCGTAGTTGAGCAGCGCGTCGATGGCCTTGCTATTGGCCTTGGAATCCAGATCGTTCATGCTGCGGCGGAACACCGTGCGCCACTCGGTTATCACCAGGGTGAAGGCGATGTAGATGGCAATGGTGCCAAAGGTCACCACCGCGAACCACACGTTGTAGCGTTGCAGCAGAATGCCCACCACCAGCGTGATTTCCACCAGCGTCGGCAGGATGTTGAACACGGTGAAGTTGAGCAGGAAGCCGATGCCCTTGGTGCCGCGCTCGATATCGCGACTCATGCCACCGGTCTGGCGCTCCAGGTGGAAACGCAGCGACAGCCGGAACAGGTGGGTGAACACCTCGCGCGCCACGCTACGCACCGCCCCCTGCACCACGCGGGCGAAGATGGCGTCGCGCAGCTCACCCAGCACGCTGGACAGCAGGCGTGCCAGGCCGTAGCCGGCCAGCGCCAGCAGCGGCAGCGCCAGCACCACATCGCGCACCGACAGCTGGTCGACGATGTCCTTCAGGTACAGCGGGGTCATCACCCCGGCCACCTTGGCAGCAATCAGGCAGCTCAGCGCCAGCAGCACGCGCCACTTGAAGCGCCACAGGTAGGGCAGCAGGGTTTTCAGGGTTTGCAGATCGTTGCGGTCGGCGGGAGCCGGCGCCGCGGCGTGGGCGTAATGTCGCATGTACTCAGGCAGGAAAAGACGGCAGCGGCAGGCCTTGCGGCCAACCCCTGCCATAGGTCAACAGGATTCAGTGCAGCACACGCGGCGCGATGAGATGGAACTCCGGAATATCGGCGTCAAAACGCGTGCCGTCGTCGGCTTCCATCTGGTAGCTGCCGCGCATGGTGCCGTACGGCGTGCGGATG
Source organism: Vogesella amnigena (assembly GCF_042648905.1). NCBI lineage: Bacteria > Pseudomonadati > Pseudomonadota > Betaproteobacteria > Neisseriales > Chromobacteriaceae > Vogesella > Vogesella amnigena. The sequence continues at coordinate 210,273 of NZ_JBHRYH010000017.1, forward strand.
GTGGCGCCGCTGGTATAGGTAAACTCCTCGCCCGGCGCCAGGTGTGGATGCTCGCCCACCACCCCGGCGCCGCGTACTTCCTGCACGTGATCGTTGGCGTCGGTAATGTACCAATGGCGGGTAAGCAGACGCGCCGGCACCTCGCCACTATTGCGGATGGTGATGCGGTAGGCAAAGGCATACTGGTCGTCGATGGCGTTGGAATGTTCTTCCAGATAGAAGGCCTGCGCCTCGACTGTGATGTGATATTTCTGGCTCACGGCAACCTCTCGCGGCAACAACTGATGCCTGATTCTACGCCACGTCGCGCCGCCCGGCTGCTATCGCGTACAATGGCGGCCATTTTCCGCACCGCATTTCGCACACGCCATGAGCCAGTTCCGTATCGCCCCGTCCATTCTGTCCGCCGATTTCGCCCGTCTGGGCGAGGAAGTACGCAACGTTATCGCCGCCGGCGCCGACGTGATCCACTTCGACGTCATGGACAACCACTACGTGCCCAACCTCACCATGGGCCCGATGTTCTGCGAAGCCATCCGCCCGCACACCACTGCACCGATCGACGTACACCTGATGGTGAAGCCGGTGGACAACCTGGCGGCGGCATTTGCCAAGGCCGGCGCCGACATCATCACCTTCCACCCAGAAGCCTCCGACCATATCGACCGCACCCTGGGGCTGATCAAGGATGCTGGCTGCAAGGCCGGCCTGGTGCTGAACCCGGCCACCCCGCTGTCCTTCCTTGACCACGTGATGGACAAGCTGGACATGGTACTGCTGATGTCGGTTAACCCGGGCTTTGGCGGCCAGAAGTTCATTCCGCAAACCCTGGCCAAGGTCAGCGCGGTGCGCCAGCGCATCGACGAGTACACCGCCAAGCACGGTGGCGAGATCTGGCTGGAAGTGGACGGCGGCATCAAGGTGGACAATATCGCCGAAGTGGCGGCCGCCGGAGCCGACACCTTCGTGGCCGGCAGCGCCATCTACGGCCAGCCGGACTACAAGGCAGTGATCGACGCCATGCGTGCAGAACTGGCCAAGGTGCAAGGCGCGTGAAAGCGGCCATCGTCACCGGCGCCTCGCGCGGCCTGGGCGCCGCGCTGACTGCACAGCTGCTGGCTGATGGCTACCGTGTGGCGGCCATTGCCCGCGACTGCAGCAGCCTGGCGGAGCACCCGCAGCTGATCACCCTGGACGCCGACCTGGCCGACAGCCAGTTGCTGCCACTGGTGCTGGAGCGCGCGCTGGCGGCGTTGGGTGACGGTGACAGCTACACGCTGATCAACAATGCCGGCACCGTGCAGCCCATCGCCAGCGCCGATGCACTGCCGGACGACACCACGCTGCAGGCGGTGGCGCTGAACCTTAGCGCGCCGATGCTGCTGTGCAGCCACTTCCTGGCGCACACGCCGGCCAGCAGCCAGCGCCGCATCATCAATATCTCTTCCGGCGCTGCGGCCAACCCCTACCCGGGTTGGGCGGTGTACTGCGCCACCAAGGCCGGGCTGGATCACTTCACCCGCACCCTGGCGGCAGAGCAGGCGCAACGTGCCGTACCGGTGCAGGCGGTGTCGCTGTACCCGGGCGTGGTGGATACCGGCATGCAGGCCGAGATTCGCAGCGCCGACCCGGCGGCCTTCCCGGGCCGCCCGCGTTTCGAGGCGCTGAAGGCCGATGGCGAGCTGACCTCGCCGGCGGACGCTGCCGCGCGCATCATCGGCTATCTGCACAGCCCGGCGTTTGGCAGCCAGGCAGTGCTGGACATCCGCCAGCTGTAAGCGCCGCCGCAGTCTGCGGACAGACTGTCTGCTTAATAAAACAAAGTCCTTCTGCGCCGCGAAAGGACTTTGTCAATACTGGCCAACACCCCGCCGTGGCGGGGTGTTGCTCATTTGGCGGGAGGCAACAGCGGCTTGCGCGCCTTCTTGCTTGTCGACCTGGCAGCCTTGTGGCTCGGCGCCGACTTCACCGCTGGGGCGGGTGGCGCCTCGGCAGCCGGCACCGAGGCATCGTCCGGCAGCGCGCCCGCATCATCCGCAGCATCGGCCTCCGACTCCTCATCGGCCGGTGGAGATGGCTTCAGCCACTCCGGCAGGCTGACATCCTTGTAATCCACCACGTTGGCCGCAGACGGCTGCAGGGTAAACACCGGCTTGCCTTCGTTGCTCATGTTCAGCTGGGTAAGCATGCCGACACTCACCCCCTGCTCACCCGGCGTGGACAGTGTGCGCGACTCTTCCAGCGCCAGCAGCTTGCCCTGCCGGTTGACCAGCAGATCGGTCTGGCTTTCCGAGCGCAGCTGCAGCGGGTCCGCCTCCGCCAGCTTGAGCAGGCCGGTGGCCACTTCCTGCACTTCCGCGCTGGCGCCATGGCGCTTGATGCTGTCCAGCAGCTCGGTAGCCATGCGCTGCGACAGCAGCCGGCCGGCGGCCGGGTCCAGGCTGAGGCGAATACGATAGGCCACGCCTTGTTGCGCATCCGCAGCCGTCAGCGGCTGGAAGCTGTATGCCTGCCGCTCTACCGCCGCATAGACGCGGCGCACGATGTCCGGCAACTCGGCCAGCACCGCGCTGACCGGCAGCTGCCTGGCCTTCTCTTCCGGCAGCTGGAATTTCACCAGTTTGTTTTCCAGCGACGGCAGCAGCAGGCTCATGGCCGAGCCATCGACATACAGCGTCAGCGTGTCCAGCTGCAGCAGCAGCGGAAACCGCAGCCAGGCCTCGGCATGCGGGCGGGTGAAACGCAGGGTGGGAATCAGCTCCACCCGTTGCTGCGTCAGATCCACCGCGCCGGCATATTGCAGGCGGAAAGAGCCGGCCAGGGTCTGCACCAGCGCCTGCAGTTCGGCGCGCTGCTTGCCCGGCAGCTGCAGGCTGGTGATGCGCGATTCGCCGCTGAAGTTGTAACGGGCGGCGACATTGTGGCGGTACAGGGTCTCCACCGCCGCCTCGTCGGCGCGCTTGCCAGCCAGTGGCGAACTGGCGCAACCGGCCAGCAGCAGCAATGCCAACGGCAGCGCCAGCAGGCGGCCGGTATGGGAGCGTTGTCGCATCGGGAAGTGCTTCATGACATTGGAAACCGCGCATATTACCCAACTGCCGGCCGCGGAAACAAGCCCGTGACCATCGGGTACAATGCCGCATTCACCCGTTTTCGATAGACGCAAATGAATCTGAAGCACATCAAAGCCGTAGCCTTCGATCTGGACGGCACCCTGGTAGACTCCATTGCCGACCTGGCCGCCAGCGCCAACGCCATGCGCGAAGCCATGAATCTGGCCCCGCTGCCGCAGGACCGTGTCGCCTCCTACGTGGGTGACGGCGTGGGCAGCCTGGTACATCGCACCCTCACCGACAGTTTCGACCAGCATGCCGACGAAGCCAGCTGGACCCAGGGCTTCAACCTGTTTATCCGCCACTATCACCAGCACCTCACCGTGCACACCCGCATGTACCCAGGCGTGGCTGATGCGTTGGGCCTGCTGCGCTCGCTGGACCTGCCGCTGGTGGTGATCACCAACAAATCGCAGTTCCTGGCCATGCCGCTGCTGCAGCAACTGGGCATCGATACCGCCTTCAGCATGGTTCTGGGCGGCGACAGCCTGGACGAGAAAAAACCGTCAGCACTGCCGCTGCTGCACGCCGCCGCCGTGCTGGATGTGAAGCCGCAGGAAATGCTGCTGGTGGGCGACTCGGAAAACGACGTTACCTGCGCACGCAAGGCCGGCGCGGTGGCGGTAGCGGTTGACTATGGCTATCGCGATGCCGCCACCCTGGGTGCCGACCTGGTGGTAGGCAGCCTGGTGGATCTGTACAGCCTGCTCAAGCAATCGCGCGACCCGCACGTGCACCGCCGCGACTGAGCGCGGCTTCGGCGCCAGCCCGCCGTGCCTGCCCGCTGGCGCCGATCTGCCGGCCGCCTGTACGGCGGCACGGTTTTCGGCCACAATAGCCCGGCATATTCTGTTGATGACTCTTATCCGATCCGCGATGAAATTCCTGCCCAATCGTGCCAGCTGGCGATGGCAACGCTAAGCGCCACCCAGCCCTGACCGTACCCGGCGCCCATGCGCCCACTGCCAAGACACCCGGATTTCATCATCATGACGCCACAACAATTTGCCGAGCTGGCCGCGGCCGGCTACAACCGCATCCCCGTTACCCTGGAACTGTTCGCCGACCTGGACACCCCGCTGTCGGTCTACCTCAAGCTGGCCAACCAGCCCTACTCCTACCTGCTGGAATCGGTAGTGGGCGGCGAACGCTTCGGCCGTTACTCTTTCATCGGCCTGCCGGCCACCACCCGCCTGCGCGTGCAGGGGCACAGTGTGCAGGTGGAGTACGGCGACAAGGTGATCGAGCGCCACGAAGGCGACCCGCTGGGCTTCATCGACAGCTTCATGGCGCGCTTCAACACCCCGCCGGTTGCCGGCCTGCCGCGCTTTACCGGCGGCCTGGTGGGCTATTTCGGCTACGACACCGTGCGCTATGTCGAGAAAAGGTTGGCCGCAACGCAGAAACCGGACCCGATCGGCACTCCGGACATCCTGCTGATGCTGTCGGAAGAGCTGGCGGTGGTGGACAACCTGTCCGGCAAGCTCTACCTGGTGGTATACGCCGACCCGGCAGTGCCGAACGCGCTGCAGAAGGCGCACGCCCGCCTGAACCAGCTGCGCGGCAAGCTGCGTGACAACGTGGCAATTCCGCTGTCGCTGCCGTCGCCGGCCACCGAGGCGGTATCCGAATACGGCCAGGAGCCGTTCAAGCAGGCGGTGGGCGAAGCCAAGCAGTACATCCTGGACGGCGACATCATGCAGGTGGTGCTGTCGCAGCGCATGAGCATGCCCTACACCGACGCGCCACTGTCGCTGTACCGCGCACTGCGCAGCCTGAACCCGTCGCCGTACATGTTCTACTACCACTTCGACGACTTCCACGTGGTGGGCGCCTCGCCTGAGATCCTGGTACGCCGCGAGGACGATACCGTGACCGTGCGCCCGATCGCCGGCACCCGCCCGCGCGGCAAGAGCCGCGAGGAGGACCAGGCTCTGGCCGACGAGCTGCTGGCCGACCCGAAGGAAATCGCCGAGCACGTGATGCTGATGGACCTGGGCCGCAACGACGTTGGCCGCGTGGCCGACACCGGCAGCGTGCGCGTGACAGACAATATGGTGATCGAACGCTACTCGCACGTGATGCACATCGTGTCCAGCGTAGAAGGCACGGTGAAGCCGGATGTCTCCAATATCGACATCCTCAAGGCCACCTTCCCGGCCGGCACGCTGTCCGGCGCGCCCAAGGTGCGGGCGATGGAGATCATCGACCAGTTCGAGCCCACCAAGCGCGGCGTGTATGGCGGCGCGGTCGGCTACCTGGGCTTTACCGGCGACATGGACATGGCGATTGCCATTCGCACCGCAGTGATCAAGAACGACACGCTGTACGTGCAGGCCGGTGCCGGCATCGTCGCCGACTCGGTGCCGGAATCGGAATGGCAGGAAACCCAGAACAAGGCGCGCGCGGTAGTACGCGCCGCCGCGCTGGTGCAGCAGGGGCTGGATGCCTGATTGCAGCTAGCCGCTAACAAAACAAGGCCCGCGCGATGCGCGGGCCTTTTGCTTGCGGCCAACTGCTCAGATCTCGAAGGTCCAGCTATCGCCATCCGGGCCAACACTGCGGTGGCGCAGCAGCCAGGCTTCCAGCTGCGGCACCGACATCGGCCGAGCAAACAGGAAGCCCTGCACCTGGTCACAGCGCAGTTTGCGCAGCTGCGCCAGCTGTTCCGGAGTTTCCACCCCTTCGGCAATGGTAACGAAGCCCAGCGAATGCGCCAGGCTAACAATCGCGCGCACGATGGCAATGCCACGCCCCTGCTCCAGATCCTGAACGAAGCTGCGGTCTATCTTCAGGCGGTCCACCGGGAAGCGGCGCAGGTAATTGAGCGAGGAATAGCCGGTGCCGAAGTCGTCGATCGCCAGGCGCACCCCCAGCTGATGCAGGCGCTCCATCAGCCCCAGCGCATCATCCGGATCTTCCAGCACCACGCTTTCGGTCAGCTCCAGCTCCAGGCATTCCGGCGGCAGCGCCGATTCGTGCAGCAGCCGAGCCACCTGCTCCACCAGCAAGGGCTGGCGGAACTGCAATGCCGACAGGTTCACCGCCACCGATGGCACGCGCAGATCACGCTCGCGCCAGCTCTGCATCTGGGCAATGGCTTCTTCCAGCACCCACATGCCTATCGGTACGATCAGCCCGCTTTCTTCCGCCAGCGGGATGAACTCGGCCGGGGATACCATGCCCAGCTCCGGGTGCTGCCAGCGCAGCAAGGCCTCCAGGCCGATCAGCCGGCCATGCATATCGCACTGCGGCTGGTAATACAGTTGCAACTCCTTGCGATCCAGCGCGCGGCGCAATTCCGCCTCCAGCTTCAGCCGTAGCGCCGAGCGCTGCTGCATCTGCGCGGTAAAGAAGCGGAAGGTGCTGCGCCCTTCGGCCTTGGCGCGGTACATGGCGGCATCGGCGGCGCGCAGCAGCTCTTCCAGCGTACCGCCATCGGTGGGCGCCATGGCAATACCGATGGAAGGTGTACTGACCAGTTCGTAGCCATTGAGGTGGTAAGGTGCCGACAACGCCTGCACCACGCTTTCCGCCAGGTGGCCTGCAGCGGATTCGTCGGTTTCTGGCAACAGGATGATGAACTCGTCACCCCCCAGCCGGGTGAGGGTGTCCTTTTCCTGCAGCAGCACCGACAGCCTGCGGCCAACCTCCACCAGCAACAGGTCGCCCATGCTGTGACCCAGGGTATCGTTGATGTTCTTGAAACGGTCCAGGTCGATGAACATCAGCGCCAGCGAGGTACGGTCATGCCGTGACAAGGCCAGTGCCTGATTGGCGTGATCCTGCAGCAGCGCGCGGTTGGGCAAGCCGGTAAGGCTGTCGAAATAGGCCAGGCGCCGAATATACTGCTCGGCCTCTTTCTGGCTGCTGATATCGCTGAACACGCTGATGTAGTGCGTGACTTCGCCATCCTCGCCACGCACCGCCGAAATGGATTGCCACTCCGGGAAGATGGTGCCGTCCTTGCGCCGGTTCCAGATCTCGCCCTGCCAGTAGCCATGACTGCCGATTTCATGCCACATGCGATGGTAGAAACCGCTATCGTGGCGCCCGGAGGACAACAGTGCCGGGGTACGCCCCAGGATCTCCTCTGCCTCGTAGCCGGTAATGCGCGTAAAGGCAGCGTTTACCTGCACGATGCGGCTGAAGCTGTCGGTGACCAGGATGCCGTTGTGGGCGGCGGCAAACACCTGCGCCCACAGCTGCAGTTCGTCCTCCGCCAGTTTGCGCTGGGTACTGTCGTGCGCCAGCAGGATACAGCTGGCCACGCCATGGCGATCCAGCTTGCGGGCGGCGGAAAGCTCGAACCAGCGCGCCTCGCAATCGATGAACAGGCAGATGCGCCTGCCACGCGATACGCCATCTTTCAGTGCTTCGGCAATGGCCAGGCAAATGGTGTCGGCCGCATCCAGCGGCATGACCTGGTGCACCAGCTTGCCCAGCAGCTGCTCGCGCGAAGCGCCCAGCTGCTGCTGGTTGGGGCTGGACCACACCTGCAGGAAGCGCCCTTCCGGCGACATCTCGAACAGCATGTCCGGCACCGCCAGCAGCAGGGCCTCCCGCTCCTGCGCCAGCTGGCCGGCGGCATGCGTCTGCTCCTGCAGCATGCCCAGCGAATCCTGCAGCTGCTGCTGCATGACATTGAACGCCTTCAGCAAGGCGCGCACCTCGCTGACACCCTGAATCGGCAACTGCTGCAATTTGCCGCTGGCGGCATAATCCAGCGTGGCCAGGCGCAAGCGTCCCAGCGGGCCGATCACGTAGCGCTGCCCCAGCCAGCTCAGCACCACGACCAGCACCAGCAACATCAGGCAGGGCCACACGAACACCTGCGCCACCTCGCGCTGGGCCTGCCGGATATTCGGCTGCAGCTGGTAGCGCATCAGCACGATACCGTGCCGCCTGCTGCGCAAGGCGTCCTCTTCCGGCGGGCTGTAGGCAATGCCGACCTGCACGCTGTACTGCTCCCGATCCAGCTGCGCGCCCCCCAGCCGGCTCTGCTGCAACGTCTGCAGCAGTGCCGGGGTGATGCCTTTCAGATCGGGCAGGCTCGCCCCCAGCTGCTGGCGATCAGTGGCATAGCGCACCACCTGCTGCGGGTCGGTGATGATCACGTCCACCACGCGCGGATCCGTTGCCAGCATGGCCAGTTCGTTATCGATATTGTTCTGCCACTCTGCCGCCGCCTGCAGATGCTGGCTCAGCCGGAACACATTCTGCATGCCGTCGCGGCGGGCATCTTCGAATTCCGCATCGATGCGACTGTTGACGGCAATCAGGTAGCCGCCGGCCAGGGTCATCAGCACCATGCCCACCACCACCAGGCCCATCAGCAGGCGATAGGAACCGGTGCGCATCATGCCCCCCCTTCCCGCAGCAAGGGGTGCAGCAAATCATCCAGCGATGACTGGCTGCGCAGCAGCCCTCGCTGCTGCATCAGCTGTTGCAGCTGCCTGGCGGACTGCAGCAGCCGCGGGTTACTCCCGGAAAACCACTCCAGATTCTCCTGGCGGTCCGGCAGGTGCATCCCCCAGAACAAGGACCTGACCTGGGCAGCGGACGCATCCGGCAAGTCGGTGAGCGCGGCCAGCCCGGCCAGCGTCTGCCTGTCCTGCTGGTCAAAAGCGGATAGCAGCTGAAAATGCACATCCAGCATGCGCTGCAGATTGTCGCGCTGCGCAGCCAGCACATCGCTGCGTACCGCCAGCACATCCACAATGCGGCCGGGAATCGACATGCTGGAAAACAGCAGATTGGCGCCCGCCGCCAGCAGCCGGCTGCTATGTGGCGCAAAGGTGATGATGGCGTCGACACGTCCGCTGGCAAACGCCTGCTCATGCTGATTCAGCAACAGCGGCACCAGGGTAATGTCCGATGGGCGCAGACCGGCACGCTGCAGTATCGCCTCCAGCATGATCGCCCCCACAGCACTCTGCTCCACCCCAATGCGTTTGCCGGCCAGTTGCGGCAAGCTCTGGATGCTCTCGTGCACCAGCAGCATGTCCGCCCCAGCCGACACATCCAGCACGGCCACCACCTGCAATGGCACGCCCTCGGCACGCATGGTCAGCACTTCATCCAGTGTCAGGCAAGCCGCCTCCAGCATCGATGCGGCCAACCCCTGCATCACCAGGGTGGCGGACGGAAAACGGATCACCCGCAACTGGCTGGCCGGCAACCGACCGGACTGCGCAGCCCACTCGATAAACAGATAACCTGGCCAGCCATTGCTGCCCAGCCGCAATAAGGGAGTGGGCGGCGTACAGGCAGACAGCAGCGGCATCAACGCACTGGCGAGCATGCCTTGCAGGCAATGCCGACGGGAGAATGGGGGGAGATGGGGGGGCATCGTCCGTTAATGTATAAATATTGTCAGACAGCAGATAGCCTGAGTATCCGTTATATCCCTGTTACTGTGAATGACAAATTAGCCGCCACTACCATGGCCATCAATAAGTTTCTCTTTAGACATGGCGGCCAAGTAGCCAACGTCGCAGACTATCGTCCGCCTGACGCAAGCCGCTACCAGACAAGGTGGCGATCTGCTGCACGCGCGCCCGGTTGGTCTCGCTGCTGGTAGGCGGATACAGGCTTACCAGCATGGCCTGGGCATCCAGCCCGCCAAGACGGACGGCACTATCCAGCTTGAACAGGTTTTCCAGCCCCACCCCACGCAGGCGCGGGCTGGCTGGCGCCGTGGTCTTGCACTCGATCAGGAACAGCTGGTTATTGCACATCACGGCCACGTCATATTCGTTTTCCACACCCTGATGACTTACCTTGATGCCACTGGCCGCATCGCTGATCGGCATGTGCGGCGCCATGCGCGCCACCAGCGCCAGCAGCCAGACCTCCAGCCAGCCCCCAGACAGGAACAGGTGCGACGGCGCATCGCGGCAGCGCATGTGGCCAATATGATCGAAACTGACCATGCCGCTTTGCTGCAGCCAGTTGCGCAGAAAATGCTCGCTGCGCGGCAGCAGGCGCCGGCTGAACTGACGCGCATCCAGCTCATTGCACAAACGGTTGAGCAAGGACAACTCATGCGGAAAGCTGGCCGCGCGCTGCGCCAGGCCGGCAGCCAGTTGCTCCAGGCGGACATCGCGTTGCCGCAGCCGGTAGCGCGCCTCGCGTACCCGGCAGCCATACAGTGCAAAGTAGTCTTCCAGGCTCAGCCCGTCCGCGATATCGCTACCTCCGGGCGGAGCAGATGGGTCGGCCGCACCAAGCCAGATCAGCCGATCGTGCGCATGATCCAGCGCCATCACCGGCAAGTGCCGCTTGCGGGCGATTTCGTAGGCCAGCGCCGCCTGCACCGGGGATGCCGCACTCAGATTCAGGCAGGCCGGTGCCTGCAGCAGTTCGCGCAAGCGCTGCTGCAACACCAGTGGCTGATTGTCAGCGGGCAAGGTTTCCACCGTGACCGGCAGATGCTGGCTGCGACACACCCCGGCGATATCGTAGGCGTAGCCCAGGTCAGACTCATGGCACAGCAGGCTGACGCGGCCAACCTCGAAGCGCCGATCCAGCGCTGGCGTGATGATGTCCGATGTCATGTGGCTGACAAAGGCGAAAAGATGCACGTTGTTTCTCCCGGTTCACTGCAAGCCGCCCGCCGGCTGGCATGTACATTGTCAGACAAGATGCAAAACGTTGTAAAAATCCATCAAGCAAGCAAAAACAGCCGGCGCAACGCCAAATGAATATCGATAAGTTATATCAGCGACTTGTCCCATTGCCACCCCGGCGGCAGAGCAGCACAACCATGGCAGAGTCAAAACAGCGTCAACTGGAACAAATATTCGGCAGATGGCAGCTTGCCCTGCCCTGCGCAGCCACCTAGACTGACATGCCTTCAAATGGTACTGCACTGCAACACCCTATGCGCCTGCCTTCATGCCTGCGGTTTCGCCGCTCAATCCTGCTCGCCTTGCCCGCCCTGCTGCTCTGCCAGCCGGCGACTGCCGCAGCAGGCTGCACGCGTCTGCTCGCCTCCGGCAACCCGGAATATCCACCTTACCTGTGGGTAGACCCGAACGACAGCAAGCGACTGGTCGGCGCCGCCGCCGACATGATGCAGCTGCTGTCACGCGAAGTGGGCATTCCCATCAGCGTCAACTATGCCGGCCCGTGGGCCCGGGTGCAGAAATCGGTACGTGACGGGCGGGTAGACCTGATAGCCGGCGCCTTTTACACCCAGTCACGCCGACAGTACATGAGCTACATCCAGACGCCGCTCACCATCACCCGCACCGCGATCTGGATGCGCGACAGCAAACCGCTCAATTACAACCACTGGCTGGATCTGGTGGGTTACCGTGGCGTTACCGTGGTCAACAACAGCTTTGGCGAGGAGTTTGACCGCTTTGCCGAGCACAGCCTGAATATAGAAACAGTCGGCAGCGTGGAAAATGCGCTGCGCATGCTCAGCCTGGGCCGCGCCGACTACCTGATCTACGAGGATGCGCCAGCGCAGGCTTACGCCAGCCGCCTGGGACTGCAGAACCTGAAAACCGCCAACGGCACCATCACCCGCGAAGCGCTGTACCTGACCCTGGGCCACCAGTCCGCCTGCTTCAGCGACGCACTGTACCAGCGTCTGAACAAGGCCATGAAAAAGCTGGTGGACAGCAAGGTGATGGAGCAGCTGATCGAGAAAAACCAGCAGCGCTGGCGCGAGGAAAACCGCTAGCCCGGCGCCCGGCAAGCAAACAGCCCAACCAACAGGTTGGGCTGTTTGCTTGTTGCCTGGCACGACAGGATCAGTAGGCTTCGCCGACGATGGGGCCTTGCAGCGTTTCGCGCGGCAGGCCCAGCTGCAGTACCGCCTGCTGCGCGGCGCGGAACGCCTCGCTGCCCAGCAGCGCCTGCCAGTCGGCCACCTCGCCCTGCCCGGCCATGCGCTGCAGCCTTGCGGCCAACTTGGGCAACACCGGCGGGGTGAGGCGGGCCAGCAAGTCATCAGCCAGATCCGGGCGATTGCACACCAGCGCCATATCGCAGCCAGCGGCAAATGCCGCCTCGGCACGCGCCACGATGTCACCGACACCGGCAGCGCCTTCCATGGTCAGATCGTCGGAGAAGATGGCGCCGTCAAAACCAAGCTCGGCGCGCAGGATGTCCTGCAACCATACACGCGAGAAGCCGGCCGGCTGGCTGTCCACCGCCGGATACACCACGTGTGCCGGCATTACCGAGGCCATGCCGGCGGCGGCCAGCGCGGCGAACGGCTTGAGATCGTCGGCACGCAGCGCTTCCAGGCTGCGCTGATCGACCGGGATCACATGATGGCTGTCGCCTTCGACAAAGCCGTGGCCGGGGAAGTGCTTGCCGCAGCTCCCCATGCCGCCACGCTGCAGGCCGCGCTGCAGCGCTACAGCCAGCGCCGACACCACCGCCGGGTCGCGGTGGAAGCTGCGGTTGCCAATCACCGCGCACTGGCCCCAATCCAGATCCAGCACCGGGGTGAACGACAGGTCCACGCCGCAGGCACGCAGCTCGGCAGCCAGTACGTAGCCGACGTTGTCGGCTGCCGCCTCGGCCGCCTCGGCGCCGGCGCTATCCCACAGCTGCCCCAGGAGCTGCATCGGCGGCAGGCGGGTGAAGCCATCAATGAAGCGCTGCACGCGGCCACCTTCGTGGTCGACGGCGATCAGCAGCGCCGGACTGCGCAGCGCGCGGATTTCGGCGGCGAGTGCCTTCAGTTGCTCGATATCCTGGAAGTTGCGGCGGAACAGGATCACGCCGCCCACCAGCGGGTGGCACAGGCGCTGGCGTTCTTCATCCGTCAGGCGGAATCCGGCCACGTCCGCCATTACCGGGCCGCGGGGCAGTTGCATAGTCGTCATGTCTTGCTCACAGGTTGGCCGCACCGGCGGTTTCGCAAACCACGAACGCCAGTGCATGTTGTTGTTCGTCGGAAATCGACAGGTGCACGCTGATGATGCCTCGCGCCTCGATGAACGCCTTCAGCGGCTCGTCGAAAGCGAACATCGGCTTGCCCAGCGTGTCATGCGTGATGGCGATGGCGGTGAGCAGCACCGGCTCGCGGATGCCGGTACCCAGCGCCTTGCCCAGTGCCTCCTTGGCGGCAAAGCGCTTGGCGAGGAAGCGTGCCGGCTTGGCCGCCTGCGCCAGCTCCTCGCGCTCGGGTGCGGCCAGCAGCCGGCGGCCGATGTCCTGCCCCCAGCGCGCATACAGGGCCTCGAAGCGCTCGATACGCGCCAGGTCGGTGCCGATGCCGTAGATCATCGCTGACAGACCCCGCTTACTGGCCCTGGCGGCCTTCGATCATCAGCGCCTTCATTTCACGCACCGCATTGGCAAAGCCCACCATCAGCGCGTGACTTACCAGCGCGTGGCCGATGTTCAGCTCGGCGATTTCCTGAATGGCCGCGATCGGCTTCACGTTGTGGTAGTTCAGGCCGTGACCGGCATTCACCACCATGCCCAGGTGCGCACCGAATACCGCTGCATCACGGATGCGCGCCAGCTCGGCGGCCTGTTCCTCGTGCTTGAAGTCGGCGTGGGCATAGGCACCGGTGTGCAGCTCGATCACCCGCGCGCCGGCATCCCAGGCGGCCTGGATCTGCTCGCGATCCGGGTCGATGAAGATGGACACGCGAATGCCCGCCTCGGTCATCTGGCGGGTGAACTCACGCACCTGGTCGAAGTAGCGGATCACGTCCAGGCCGCCTTCGGTGGTGACTTCCTCGCGCTTTTCCGGCACCAGGCACACGTCTTCCGGTTTCACGCGCAGCGCATTGGCCAGCATCTCGTCGGTCAGCGCCATTTCCAGGTTCATGCGCGTCTTGATGGTGGCGCGCATCGCGTCCACGTCGTGGTCCTGGATGTGGCGGCGGTCTTCGCGCAGGTGCAGGGTAATCAGGTCGGCGCCGCTGGATTCGGCCACCAGTGCCGCCTCGATCGGGCTGGGGAAACGGGTGCCGCGCGCCTGGCGCAGGGTGGCGACGTGGTCGATGTTGACACCGAGCAGGATCATGATTTGTCTCTCTCCGTGGCTGCGCCGGCTACTCGGCCAGCGCGTATAGGGTGGTCAGTAATTCGCGGGTGGCCAGCGGCTGCTGACCCAGCAGCTCATCCAGCAGCACGCGGGTAAGCAGACGGGCATCGCGCCGGGTCTGCGCCTGGGTGAGATCCCCCGTCGCCAGCGCCAGCAGGCTGGCGCCCGGCAGCACGCAGCTGCGCGCCGGTGGTCGCTCGATGGCCGCTACCCGCTGTGGCGGCTCGCCAAAACGGCACAGGTAGTGCAACTCCGGCGCGATGGCCTGGCCAGCCGTATCTGCGGCCAACGTTGGGGCGTAGCCCAGCAGGGCAAGCAAATCCAGCTCGAAGCGGCGCAGCACATTGCTGAAGGTTTCATCGCCCGCCAGGGTACGCACGCCGCGGTCGTACAGCTTGAACAGCTCCGGCGCCGGGTCGTCACGCGGCGCCAGGCGCAGCACCAGCTCGTTCAGGTAGTAACCGCACACCAGCCGCTCACCGGCGAACTGAGGCACGCCGCCGCGCCAGTCTGCCACGTGCAGGGTACGCAACTCGCTCTTGCCGAACCAGGACAGCTGCAGAGGCTGGAACGGCAGCAGCAAACCGCGCAGGTCGGAACGTGGTCGGCGCGCGCCGCGCGCCACCAGGGTGAAGCGGCCGTGATCGCGGGTAAGCACCTCCACCAGCAGGCTGGTTTCCTTGTAGGGCTGGGTGTGCAGTACGTAGGACGGCTGACGGTCAACCTTGCCCGGCTGCATCGCCCTGCTCCGGCCGCTGCCAGACTTTGGCGCGCTCCACCTTCGCTACCCGCAGCGCAAAACCGGCATACCAGCTGGCAAAGCCCTGCTGCTGTGCCAAGCGGTGCTCGGCATTGGCTTTCCAGCCGGCAATCGCTTCCTCGCTCGCCCAGTAGGACACGGTAATGCCGAAGCCGTCGCCATCACGCGCGCTCTCGGCGCCGAGAAAGCCCGGCTGCTCGCCGGCCAGTTCCACCATGCGCGCGGCCATGTCGCCATAGCCGGCATCGCCTGCGGTGCGCTGGTTGCTGAAGATCACCGCCCAGTACGGCGGCTCGGGAGTATTCGCAAACATGCGGCCAACCTTTTGCTAAAACACTATTGGCCACGAACCCCACGAAAAACACGAAAGCGGTTTACTGCTGGAATCTTTGGCGGCATCAGGCTGGTTCACTAACGAACCTCTCGCCGCAGATAGTGCACAACGCTGTCTCCCAGCTGCGCAGAAGTGCAGTACGAAGTCGTTGTTCGTGTCTTTCGTGGTTTTCGTGGCCGGGAAAATGCTCTTAGTTGATGCCGAAGTCGCGCAGGAAGCGCACGTCGTCGGCCCAGCCGGATTTCACCTTCACCCACACTTCCAGGAACACCTTGCAGTCGAACAGCTGCTCCATATCCAGGCGTGCCTCGGTGGAAATCTTCTTCAGCTTCTCGCCGCCACGGCCGATGACGATGGGCTTCTGCCCTTCCTTGTCCACCAGCACCGCCACGTAGATGCGGAACATGCTGCCGTCCACTTCGAACGACTCCACCTCCACGTTCATCTCGTACGGCAGCTCTTCGCCCAGGTAGCGGAACAGCTTCTCGCGCACGATCTCGGCGGCCAGGAAGCGCTGGGTCTTGTCGGTGACCATATCTTCCGGATACAGCGGTACCGATTCCGGCAGGTGCGGGCGCACCTTGTCCAACAGCTCGCCCAGACGCTGGCCGTGCTTGGCGCTCACCACCTCGACATCGGTAAACGGGAACTCGGCGCGTGCTTCCTCGATGAAGGCGGACAGCAGCAGGCGATCCTTGGCCTTGTCCAGCTTGTTCAGCACCAGGATCACCGGGGTTTTCTTCGGCAGCAGCGCGATCACTTCACGATCTGCCGCGCTCAGGCGCATGGCCTCCAGCACGAACAGCACGCAATCCACGTTGGCCAGCGAATCCTTGACGCTGTTGTTCAGCGCCTCGTTCAGTGCGCCCTTGTGGTAGGTCTGGAACCCCGGGGTATCGACAAACACGAACTGCGCGTTCGGCTCGGTGTAGATGCCATTGACACGGTGGCGCGTGGTCTGCGCCTTCTTGGAGGTGATGCTGATCTTCTGGCCGATGAGATGGTTCATCAGCGTGGACTTGCCGACGTTGGGACGGCCAACGATGGCGACAAAGCCGCAGCGGTACGGGGTATCGGTCATGATGTCTTTTTCTTGCCAGCGGCAAAGTGTTGCTCCAGCAGCTGTAGTGCCGCTTCCGCGGCCTGCTGTTCGGCGCCGCGGCGGCTGCCGCCCTCGCCGGTAGTGATGATGGGCAGCTCACCCAGATCGCACTGCACGCGGAACGACTGCTCGTGCGCCTCGCCGTTCTGCGCCAGGATGGTGTAGCGCGGCAATGCCAGCCGCCGCGCCTGCAGTGCTTCCTGCAGCCGGGTCTTGGCGTCCTTGGCATGGCGGGTTGGGTCGATGCTGGAAATGCGGCTGGCGTACAGCCGGCGCACCACCTGCTCGGCAGCCTGGAAGTCGCGGTCGAAGCTGATGGCGGCAAAGGTAGCCTCCACCGCATCGGCCAGGATAGACGGCCGGTTGTAGCCACCGCTCTTCAGCTCGCCCTCGCCCAGGTACAGGTAGTCACCCAGCTTCAGCTCCTGCGCGATCTCGGCCAGGGTGTTCTGGTTGACCAGATTGGCGCGCAGCCGCGACAGCTCGCCTTCGCTCAGCTTGGGAAACTGGTCGAACAGCATGCGAGCCACGGTGTAGTTCAGGATGCTGTCGCCGATGAACTCGAAACGCTCGTTATTGGGCATGCCGAAGCTGCGATGGGTCATCGCCTGCCTGAGCAGTTCCGGCTTCTCAAAAAAATAATCCAGCGCCGTGCAAAGGCGCCGGAAGCGGTTGTCTTGTTGATTCACGGTTTATTGTTGCTGTTCCTGCAGCACCGGGATGTTGCCTGCCTGGTACTCGAAATGGAATACCAGCTTGATGTCCTTCATTACCGGCAGGTCGGCGTCGTAGCGCACCCCTACCCCCAGCTTGTTACCGGAGCTGATCACCAGCAGCTGGTCACGCTTCACCGCCTTGATGTCCTGCACGATGGCGTTGTTCTCGTACGCGCGACGTACTTCGTGCTCGGTCTGCTCCTGATCCACCACGATGTCATCGATAGTGCGCTTGATGGCACCGTATTCGGTATACACCGGCACCACCTTCAGCACCACGAACAGCACCACGGCGGCAAGCATGGCAAATGCCAGCAGCACCAGGAAGGAAAAACCGCCCTGCGAACGTTTCATCTCCGGCCCTTTCCGTTTACTTAGTGAATACGGCTGCCGATACGCGAGAAGTCACCGAAGTTCATCCAGATCAGGAAGGCTTTGCCCACCAGCAGACGATCTTCGACAAAACCCCAGTAACGACTGTCTTCGCTGTTATCGCGATTGTCACCCATCATGAAATACTGTCCCTGCGGTACTTTGCAAGTAAAACCGTCATCGCGGTATTCACAGTTTTCACGGCCGGCAAACTGGCGCACACCGTTGGGGAAGTATGGCGGCTTGTCAGCCTCCACCAGCACCTTGAACGCCTTGCCGTCGATCGCCTCGCGATACTGCTGGGTTCGCACCAGCATCAGGCCCTTTTCCAGGTACTCATGGTCACCATCGGCCAGGTGCTCCACCGGCTTGCCATTGATGCTCAGCTGGCGGCCGCGATACTCCACCACATCGCCGGGCAGGCCGATCACGCGCTTGATGAAATTGACCTGCTCGTTTTCCGGGTAGTTGAACACCACCACGTCGCCACGCGTCACCTGGCCAACCGGTACCACCACCTGGTTGCTCACCGGCAGGCGCAAGCCATAGCTGAACTTGTTCACCAGGATGAAGTCGCCCACCACCAGGCCAGGACGCATGGAGCTGGACGGAATCTGGAACGGTTCAGCCAGAAAGGAACGCAGCAGGAACACCACGGCGATAATGGGAAAGAACCCGCGCGGGAAGTCGATGTAGTGCGGCGCGCGTTCGCCCGGCGCACGTTTTTTCGCCAGCAGCCACTTGTCCAGCGCCCAGATCGCGCCGGTCACCAGCACGATGATCAGCATCACCGCGCCAAAGCTCATGTAGCCGGACAGCAGGCCGAACGCGCCGCCCAGCAGGGCCAGATAGCCCCACTCCACGGACGAGGACGGCGAGCCATCCTCGTTCTTGGCGGAAAACACGATCAGCAGCGGGCCGACAACCAGCAGCACCAGCCACACCCACACCAGGTTCGTCCCCATTTACTTGTCCCCTACCTGCAGAATCGCCAGGAAGGCTTCCTGCGGGATTTCCACGTTACCCACCTGCTTCATGCGCTTCTTGCCCGCCTTCTGCTTTTCCAGCAGTTTCTTCTTACGGGTGATGTCGCCACCGTAGCACTTGGCCAGTACGTTCTTGCGCAGTGCCTTCACCGTTTCACGGGCAATGATGTGGCTGCCGATGGCTGCCTGCACCGCGATGTCGAACATCTGGCGCGGAATCAGCTCGCGCATCTTGGACACCAGTTCGCGGCCACGGTAGATGCTGGTGGCACGGTGCACGATCAGGCTCAGCGCATCCACCTTCTCGCCATTCACCAGTACATCCAGCTTCACCAGGTCGGCCGCCTGGAATTCCTTGAATTCGTAGTCCAGCGAGGCATAGCCACGGCTGGTGGACTTGAGCTTGTCAAAGAAGTCCATCACCACTTCGTTCATCGGCAGATCGTACTTCAGCATCACCTGCCGGCCCATGTACTGCATATTGCGCTGCACGCCGCGCTTCTGGTTGCACAGCGTCATCACCGCGCCAACATAGTCCTGTGGCACCAGGATGGTGGCGGTGATGATCGGCTCGCGCAGCTCGTCATACTTGCCGGCATCCGGCAGCTTGGACGGGTTCTCCACTTCGATCACACTGCCATCCTTCATCACCACTTCGTACACCACGGTAGGCGCGGTGGTGATGAGATCCATGTCGAACTCGCGTTCGAGGCGTTCCTGCACGATCTCCAGGTGCAAGAGGCCGAGGAAGCCGCAACGGAAGCCGAAGCCCAGCGCCTGCGACACTTCCGGCTCGAATTTCAGCGAGGCGTCATTCAGCTGCAGCTTTTCCAGCGCGTCGCGCAGCGAGTCGTAGTCGTGGCTCTCCACCGGGTACAGGCCGGCGAATACCTGCGACTGCACCTCCTTGAAGCCAGGCAGCGGTTCTGCGGCGGGACGGTTCATCAGGGTAATGGTGTCGCCCACCTTGGCGGATTTCAGTTCCTTGATGCCGGCAATCACGAAGCCCACTTCGCCAGCGTTCAGCGATTCGCGCTGCACCGACTTGGGGGTGAATACCCCCACCTGTTCGCACAGGTGTTCGGCCTGAGTGGCCATGAACTTGATCTTGTCCTTGGGCTTGAGCTGGCCGTCGATCACCCGCACCAGCATCACCACGCCGACATAGTTGTCGAACCAGGAATCGATGATCAGCGCCTTCAGCGGGCCATCCGGGTTGCCTTCCGGCGGCGGAATCTTGCTGACCACGGTTTCGAGGATGTCTTCGATGCCGATGCCGGACTTGGCGGAAGCACGCACCGCATCGATGGCCTCGATACCGATGATGTCCTCGATCTCCTGGCTCACGCGCTCCGGGTCGGCCGCCGGCAGGTCGATCTTGTTCAGCACTGGTACCACTTCCACGCCCAGTTCGATGGCGGTGTAGCAGTTGGCCACGGTCTGCGCTTCCACACCCTGCGAGGCATCCACCACCAGCAGCGCGCCTTCGCAGGCGGACAGCGAACGCGACACTTCGTAGGAGAAGTCCACGTGGCCCGGGGTGTCG
Organism: Vogesella amnigena; assembly: GCF_042648905.1. NCBI lineage: Bacteria > Pseudomonadati > Pseudomonadota > Betaproteobacteria > Neisseriales > Chromobacteriaceae > Vogesella > Vogesella amnigena. The sequence goes on from NZ_JBHRYH010000017.1 coordinate 230,228, forward strand.
ATCAGGTTCAGGTTGTATACCTGGCCATCACGTGCCTTGTACTGCAGCGCGGCGGTCTGCGCCTTGATGGTGATGCCACGCTCTTTCTCGATATCCATCGAGTCGAGCACCTGGGCACTCATTTCACGTTGTTCCAGGCCACCGCAAAACTGGATAAAGCGGTCAGCCAGCGTCGATTTGCCATGGTCGATATGGGCAATAATCGAAAAATTTCGGATATGTTTCATCGGAATCCAGCAAAAATTAAGGGCACCCAAAGTGCCCTCAGGCTGCAGTAAAGCTACCTGGCTCAGCATTCTGCACCCTGGCCATACCGGGCCGGGCAGCTTGTACCAGGGTATTGCACCTGCAGCCTTCCTGTTTGCATCACAAAGCCCTTCCGCGGTGCGCAAGGGCTTTGTCAACAATCGCCGGGCACACAAGGCGCCCCTTTATAAACACTGGCGCGGATTCTAGCCGATTTCGCGGCCCTGTGCAGCCGGCAGTGCAGCCAGATGTGCGGCCAACCTTGCCTCGTCCAGATGCCAGTGACAGATTTCCAGCTCGCCATCCATCAGCACCGGCACCAGTTCGTTGAAACGCTCCTCCAGCACCGGGTCGGCATCCACATCCACCACGTCGATGACAAAGCCGTGCTGCTGCTGCCAGGGGCGCAGCCGTGCCAGCATGTCGTGGCACAGGCTGCAGTACTCGCGAAAATACAGGGTAAGCGTCATCAGCGTGCGGCCTTCTCGGGCTGCAGCGCCAGGAACAGCGGCGCCCCCTGGCGCAGCACGCGCAAGGCCAGCGACTGGCCATTGCCAGTGGCATCCAGCGCCTGCTGCAGCTGGCGGATGCTGCCCAGCTCCTCGCCCCCCACGCCAACGATGACATCCCCCGGCTGCAGACCTGCCTTGGCAGCCGGGCCTTGCGCTGCGCGCACCAGCAAGCCGAATTTCACCCCCAGTTTCTGCAGCTGGGCAGCCGGCAGCGGCTGTACCGACAAGCCGGTGCGGGTCGCTACCGATTCTTCGGCCTGCGGCGCCTGCTTGCCACGGTAGGCACGCTCGGCGGTACGCGGGTCTTCATCCTGCAGTTCGGCGGTTATCACGCTCAGCTTCTGTGCCTTGCGATTACGCCAGATTTCCAGCTCCACCTTGCTGCCAGGGCGGATACTGCCCAGCTGGCGCGGCAGATCATCGCTGTCCTTCAGCGCCGCGCCATTGAGGCTCAGCACCACATCCCCCGACTTCAGGCCGGCGCGCTCGGCCGGGCCACCTTTTTCGACACTGCTGATCAGCGTGCCAGCAGTGGACTGCAGGCCGAACGATGCGGCCAACTCCTGACTGAGCGGCTGGATGGCCACGCCGATGCGGCTGCGACTGACCTTGCCATCCTTCTTCAGCTGCTCGGCAACCGACATCGCCACATCGATGGGAATGGCAAAGGAAATGCCCATGAAGCCGCCGGAACGGCTGTAAATCTGCGAGTTGATACCCACCACCTCGCCCTGCAGGTTGAACAGCGGCCCGCCGGAGTTGCCCGGATTCACCGCCGCATCGGTCTGGATGAACGGCACATAGCTTTCATCCGGCAGATGCCGCCCCTTGGCGGAGACGATGCCGGCGGTCACCGTGCTTTCCAGGCCGAACGGCGAACCGATAGCCAGCACCCATTCCCCCACCTTCAACGCCTCGGCACGCCCCAGGCGCACAAATGGCAGCCCCTTGGCCTCGATCTTCAGCAGCGCCACATCGGTACGTGCATCCGCCCCCACCACCCTGGCCTTGAATTCACGCCGGTCGCCCAGCGTCACGATCATCTCCTCCGCCTCGGCAATCACGTGGGCATTGGTCAGCACGTAGCCGTCCGCAGACAGGATGAAGCCGGAGCCCATGCCGCCGGTGCGGTACTCACGCAACTGCGGCGGCGCAAACCGGCGGAAAAACTCGGCAAACGGATCGTTTTCCATTCCTTCCGGCAACTCGCGCACCACCTGGCGCACCGTCTGCACGGTACGGATATTCACTACCGCCTTGCCTTGCTCATCCACCAGCTGGGTGAAATCCGGCAGCGACGACAGCGGGGCGGACTGCGCCAGCGGGCTGGCGAGCAGACCGGCCATCAACATAGAGGCGGCAATCAGCGTCTTGATCGGCATGTCGTGACAATCTCCATGGAAAGTTGTTGCGGGGGTAGCCGGCTGGCCACGTGCGGCTGGAAGCGTACATCAGCCGCCAGGCGGCGACTGTAACGATGTACCACGAACAATGTCAGCAACAGCGAAGCGAGTGCCGCCAGCACGGCAGCCAGTTCGCCAGCCGGTGCGGCCAACATGGCACCAGCCAGCAGGGCCAGCACCGGCAGCGCGTACAGCAGCGCGGCACTGCGCAGCATGCCGGCCTCCGGCACGGCGATATACACCCGGTCGCCCGGCTGCACGCCGAGCCGGTCCAGCACGCGAAAGCGCGGCTGGCGCAGGCTGAAGGCGCGTGCCAGCTGCAGCGAACGGCAACCATGCACCGGGTCGCACTGACCACAGGGCGAATGCGGCCGCGGCTCCACCCAGGCAAAGCCGGGCTCGACCTGCAGCACGCGGGCTTCGGTTTCAATCATGTTATTTCTGGATCAGGCGGATATTTTTCAATACCGATTGCAGGCCAGCCTCGGGCAGGTCGCCCACCACGGTAAGCAGCTGCTCGCCCACCCGGCGCGAGGCTACGCCGATGCCATTGGGCGCCACCACTACCGGGTGTTGCGGCACCTCGGCATCCGAGGTCTCGACGAACAGCGACAGCTTGGCAAAGCCATCCGAGTAAACATAGTGCTGCACCGCCTCGTCATGGCCCGGCATCGGTCGGCTCATGTAGCGCAACAGGCGGAAGCCTGCCGGCATGCCCTTCACCTCCAGCGGCGCATTGGCCACCGCCGTGGTACCGGTACGGCCCAGCGGCAACGACTGTTTGTAACGCGGCTTGAGCCTGGACTTGTCACGCTCGGCCGACAGCACCAGCTCGGTGAAGGCAAACTGCTCGATCACCTCGCCTTTCGCTCCCAGCGTCACGGTTTTCAGCGGCAGCGCAGTTGCCGGATCGATGCACAGCCGCTGGCTGTAGCGGGTGTTGGCTTCGCGCGGCTTGAGCAGCAGCCACTGGCAGTCACGCTCCACCACGCGATCCATATTGCCCCGTACCAGCGTGTAGGCAACGGCCAACTCGCCCGGCGCTTCCGGCAACACCGCCGGGAACAGTTTGACCGCACTAAGCTTGGCGGCGCTCAAGGACTTGCTGTCCGGCGCATAACAGGTCAACTCATTGCCATGGCGCACGATCTCGCGCGGCAGGCCATCCAGCGATTCGCGCCGTTCGCGCACCTGGCCATCTTCGCTGGCGCGGTAGACCCGGAAGGTTTCCAGTTCGCCGCCAAGCTGATGGCTGTAGCTGCCACTGAACAGCTGCGACTGGCCGGCCTGCGCGGCACGGCGCAGCAGCGACCAGTCATCTTCGGCATACGCCAGCAGGGGAACAGACAATACGGCACAGAGGGCAAGCCCGCGCATCAACGCACCCCCGCCGCCACTGGCTGTGTCAGGCCGACACGGGTCAGACCATCGTCGGTGGCCACATCCTGGTGCGCATCGAGATACAGCTGGCGGCTATCCGCCGCCACCTGCACCTGGGCAGTTGGGGCCGGCACCAGCTGCGCCAGCAAGCCGGCATCCTGCGGCTGGCTCTGCCAGTTATACCAGCCGACCACACCAGCCAGCGCCACCGAGGCGGCAACGGCAAAGCGCGCCGCCGGGCGTGCTGCCCGGCGCGTCATGCGCCGCGGCGCCAGCACGGTCGGCTCCTGTGCCAGTGCCGCCTTCACCTGCTCTCGCACATCCACCGGCAGCAGGACATTACCACGCAGCGCGTCGCCGATCAGGTGGTACTCCTGCCAGGCAGTCTGCAAGGCGGGGTCACTATTAAGGTGTGTTATGAGCGGCTCGGCGTCCTTGTCGGCCAGCTCACCATCCATCAGGGCGGAAAGGTTTTCTTTCATCATCTGCTCACCATCTCTTGTTTTTTGCCGTATCCAGCAACGGACGCAACTCTGCCGCAATGGCCTCGCGCGCACGGAAAATCCGCGAACGCACGGTGCCGATCGGGCAATTCATTGCTGCCGCGATTTCCTCGTAGCTGAGGCCCTCCATTTCGCGGAGGGTAATCGCGGTACGCAATTCTTCCGGCAGACGCTCGACCGCTGCATTGACCGCGGCCAATATCTGCTGGTTCATCAACTCCGCTTCCGGCGTGTGGTAGTCGGGTACCTGCGACGACAAATCCAGGCTCTCGCCATCCTCGTCTTCCACTTCGGCACTCACTACCGGGCGCCGCCCGGCGGAAGTCAGAAAGTTCTTGGCCGTATTGATACCAATGCGATACAGCCAGGTATAAAACGCGCTCTCGCCGCGAAACGATGGCAAGGCGCGGTAGGCTTTAACAAAAGCCTCCTGCGTCACGTCCTCGATATCGGCCGAGTCCCGAAGAAAGCGGGACAACAGCCGCGACAGACGGCGCTGATACTTGCTGACCAGCAAGTCGAACGCACGCTTTTCGCCACGCTGGGCACGCTCAACCAGTTGCTGATCGAGTTCACGATCACTCATCGTTGTCATTAGCTCCCTGATTCGCCCTGCTGTTTTTGTTTATTGCCGTCACGTCCCGGCACAGGGCACCCCTTATGACCCAAGGCCCTCCGCATTAGTTCACAGGCTGTCACATGATGCGCAGCCGGCATTGAACCATGCCGGCACGCCAGTTACCAAGCTGTGACCTAAGCTCACATGACACCCGACAAAAAGTCGGTTTCCAAAAAACCAAGCACTTGCTAGAATTCTCGACAACTACCCAAGACCATAGACAGGAGCACAGCATGACCACTGCCGGCCAACGTTTCCGCGATGCCGTCGCCAATGAAAAACCGCTGCAGGTGGTAGGCGCGGTGAATGCCTATGCCGCGCGCCTGGCCGAGCATAGCGGCTTCAAGGCGCTGTACCTGTCTGGTGGCGGCGTGGCCGCCTGCTCCTGCGGCATTCCCGACCTGGGCATCACCACACTGGAAGACGTGCTGATCGACGTGCGCCGCATTACTGACGTGACCGAGCTGCCGCTGCTGGTGGACATCGATACCGGCTGGGGTGGCGCTTTCAACATCGCGCGCGCCATCCGTAACCTGGAAAAGGCCGGCGCCGCCGCCGTGCATATCGAAGACCAGGTACAGCAAAAGCGCTGCGGCCACCGCCCGAACAAGGCCATCGTCAGCCAGGACGAAATGGTGGATCGCGTGAAGGCCGCGGTGGATGCGCGCAAGCAGGACATGGTGATCATGGCCCGCACCGATGCCCTGGCGGTGGAAGGCCTGGAGGCCGCCATCGAACGCGCCGTGGCCTGCGTGGAAGCCGGCGCCGACATGATCTTCCCGGAAGCGATTACCGATCTGGCCATGTACAAGCAGTTCGCCGCGGCAGTGAAAGTGCCGGTGCTGGCCAACATCACCGAATTCGGCTCCACCCCGCTGTACACCACCCAGCAGCTGGGCGACAACGGCGTGAGCCTGGTGCTGTACCCGCTGTCCGCTTTCCGCGCCATGAGCAAGGCGGCGCTGGAAGTCTACGGCGCACTGCGCCGCGACGGCACCCAGCAGAACGTCGTAGACAAGATGCAGACCCGCATGGAGCTGTACGACCACCTGGGCTATCACGATTACGAACAGAAGCTGGATGCGCTGTTCGCCGAAGGCAAGAACAAGTAAGCGCTTCGGGGTTGGCCGCAACGCGCCACAACACACAGAGAACAGTGTGCGGCCAACCCCACCCTGACAAGCCATCGCGGCAATGCCGCCAAAACATCGCCAGGCCGCGTACCGGCCCTACCTAGGAGAAACAACATGACTGAAGTGGTTCTGACCGGCAAACCGAAGAAATCCGTTGCCCTGTCTGGCGTGGCCGCCGGCAACACCGAGCTGTGTACCGTTGGCCGCAGCGGCAACGACCTGCACTACCGCGGCTACGACATCCTGGACCTGGCCGCCCATTGCGAATTCGAAGAAGTCGCCTACCTGCTGGTGCACGGCAAGCTGCCGAACCAGGCCGAGCTCACCGGCTACAAGAAAAAGCTGAAGAGCCTGCGCGGCCTGCCGGCATCGGTGAAAGCCGCGCTGGAAGCGCTGCCGGCCGCCGCCCACCCGATGGACGTGATGCGCAGCGGCGTATCCGCGCTGGGCTGCACCCTGCCGGAAAAGGATGATCACAACGTGGCCGGCGCCCGTGACATTGCCGACCGCCTGATGGCCAGCCTCGGCTCCATGCTGCTGTACTGGTACCACTTCAGCCACAACGGCAAGCGCATTGAGGTAGAGACCGACGACGACTCCATCGGCGGCCACTTCCTGCATCTGCTGCACGGCCAGAAGCCGTCCGAGCAGTGGGTACGTGCCATGCACACCTCGCTGAACCTGTACGCCGAGCACGAGTTCAACGCCTCCACCTTTACCGCCCGCGTTATCGCCGGTACCGGCTCCGACATGTACAGCGCCATCACCGGCGCCATCGGTGCCCTGCGCGGCCCGAAACACGGCGGCGCCAACGAAGTGGCGTTCGAAGTGCAAAAGCGCTACGAAAACCCGGACGAAGCCGAGGCCGATATCAAGGCCCGCGTGGAGCGCAAGGAAGTGGTAATCGGCTTCGGCCACCCGGTGTACACCATCAGCGACCCGCGCAACAAAGTCATCAAGGAAGTGGCGCGCGAGCTGTCGCAGACCGCCGGCGACAGCAAGATGTTCGATATCGCCGAGCGTCTGGAAAGCGTGATGTGGGACATCAAGAAGATGTTCCCGAACCTGGACTGGTTCAGCGCCGTGAGCTACCACATGATGGGCGTGCCGACTGCCATGTTCACCCCGCTGTTCGTGATTGCCCGTACCAGTGGCTGGAGCGCGCACGTGATCGAGCAGCGCATCGACGGCAAGATCATCCGCCCGTCGGCCAACTACACCGGCCCGGAAGACCAGGTCTTCGTACCGCTGGCGAAGCGCTAAAGCGACCGGCCATGCAGGCAATGCCTGCATGGCCTTTTCACCATAATCAGGAGCGAATGTCCGGCCAGCATGATGTTGGCCGCACGCACGTTGCCCGCCTCTTTCCGTGCCAATGCCATGAACACTCAATACCGCAAATCCCTGCCCGGCACCGCCCTCGACTACTTCGATGCCCGTGCCGCCGTTGAAGCCCTCAAGCCCGGCGCCTGGGCCGGCCTGCCCTACACCGCCCGTGTGCACGCCGAGAACATCGTGCGCAAGGCGGACCCTGCCATCATCAACGACTGCCTGCTGCAGCTGATCGAGCGCAAGCGCGAGCGCGACTTCCCGTGGTTCCCCGCGCGCGTGGTATGCCACGACATCCTCGGCCAGACCGCGCTGGTGGACCTGGCCGGCCTGCGTGACGCCATTGCCGACCAGGGCGGCGACCCGGCCAAGGTCAACCCGGTGGTGCCGGTGCAGCTGATCGTGGACCACTCGCTGGCAGTGGAATGCGGCGGCTACGACCCGGAAGCATTCCAGAAGAACCGTGACATCGAAGATCGTCGCAACGAAGACCGCTTCCACTTCATCAACTGGACCAAGACCGCGTTCGACAACGTGGACGTGATCCCGGCCGGCAACGGCATCATGCACCAGATCAATCTGGAGAAAATGTCGCCTGTCATCCACGCCGACAACGGCGTGGCCTACCCGGACACCTGTGTCGGCACCGACAGCCACACCCCGCACGTGGATGCACTGGGCGTGATCGCGGTGGGCGTGGGTGGGCTGGAAGCCGAAAACGTGATGCTGGGCCGCGCCTCGTGGATGCGGCTGCCGGACATCGTCGGCGTGGAGCTGACTGGCCGCCGCCAGCCCGGCATTACCGCCACCGACGTGGTGCTGGCGCTCACCGAGTTCCTGCGCAAGGAAAAGGTAGTCGGCGCCTACCTGGAGTTCTACGGTGCAGGTGCCGCCAGCCTGACCATTGGCGACCGCGCCACCATCTCCAATATGGCCCCGGAATACGGTGCCACCGCCGCCATGTTCGCCATCGACGGCCAGACGCTGGACTACCTGCGCCTGACCGGCCGTAGCGACGAACAGGTGAAGCTGGTGGAAACCTATGCCAAGGAAGCCGGCCTGTGGGCCGACAGCCTGCGCGAGGTGCAGTACGAGCGTGTGCTGCGCTTCGACCTGTCGAGCGTTACCCGCAACATGGCCGGCCCGTCCAACCCGCACAAACGCCTGCCCACCTCGGCGCTGGCCGAGCGCGGCATTGCGGCCAACCTTGAAGCCGCGCGTGCCGAAGAAGCGCAGGGCAAAATGCCGGATGGTGCGGTGATCATCGCCGCCATCACCAGCTGCACCAACACCAGCAACCCGCGCAATGTGATCGCCGCCGGCCTGCTGGCGCGCAACGCCCGCAAACTCGGCCTGGTGCGCAAGCCGTGGGTGAAGACCTCGCTGGCCCCTGGCTCCAAGGTGGTGAAGCTGTACCTGGAAGAAGCCGGTCTGCTGGACGACCTGGAAGCACTGGGCTTCGGCATCGTCGCCTACGCCTGCACCTCCTGTAACGGCATGTCCGGCGCACTGGAACCGAAAATCCAGCAGGAAATCATAGCCCGCGACCTGTACGCCACCGCCGTGCTGTCCGGCAACCGCAACTTCGACGGTCGTATCCACCCGTACGCCAAGCAGGCCTTCCTGGCCTCGCCGCCGCTGGTAGTGGCCTACGCCATCGCCGGTACCGTACGTTTCGACATCGAGCAGGACGTGCTGACCGTGGTGGATGGCAAGGAAATCCGCCTCAAGGACATCTGGCCGAGTGACGAGGAAATCGACGCTATCGTGGCGCGCGCTGTGAAGCCGGAGCAGTTCAACCAGATCTACATCCCGATGTTCGAGAAGCGCGCCGCCGAGAAGGCCGCCTCCCCGCTGTACGACTGGCGCGAAATGTCCACCTACATCCGCCGCCCGCCGTACTGGGAAGGCGCACTGGCCGGTGAACGCACGCTGAAAGGCATGCGCCCGCTGGCACTGCTGCCGGACAACATCACCACCGACCACCTGTCGCCGTCCAACGCCATCCTGATGAATTCGGCAGCTGGCGAGTACCTGCACAAAATGGGCCTGCCGGAGGAGGACTTCAACTCCTACGCCACCCACCGCGGCGACCACCTCACCGCACAGCGTGCCACCTTCGCCAACCCGCAGCTGGTGAACGAAATGGCGGTAGTGGACGGCGAAGTGAAGAAAGGCTCTCTGGCCCGCGTAGAGCCGGAAGGCAAGGTAATGCGCATGTGGGAAGCCATCGAAACCTATATGAACCGCAAGCAGCCGCTGATCATCATTGCCGGCGCCGACTACGGCCAGGGCAGCTCGCGCGACTGGGCGGCCAAGGGTGTGCGTCTGGCCGGTGTGGAAGCCATCGTCGCCGAAGGTTTCGAACGTATCCACCGCACCAACCTGATCGGCATGGGCGTGCTGCCGCTGGAGTTCAAGCCGGGCACCACCCGCAAGACGCTGAACCTGGACGGCACCGAGACCTACGATGTACAGGGCAAGCTGACCCCGCGTACCGAGCTGACGCTGGTGATCCACCGCAAGAACGGCGAGACCGTGCAAGTGCCGGTAACCTGCCGTCTGGATTCGGACGAAGAGGTGTCGGTGTACGAAGCCGGCGGCGTGCTGCAACGCTTTGCCAAGGACTTCCTGCAAGGCGCCACCGCCTGATGCAACGCTGCGGCCAACCTTTCGGGGTTGGCCGCAGCAGCGCGTAGGGTGGGCAAAGGCCGTAGGCCGTGCCCACCGGCAAGATGTTACTGGTGGGCACGCTACGCTTTGCCCACCCTACAAAGCTAGGTGTTGAGGCCTCCGCGGGCCTTCACCCCATACCTTCAGGAGCGCTCATGGCTCACCCTTCCCAGACCCGCATTCCGGCCACTTACATCCGTGGCGGCACCAGCAAGGGCGTGTTCTTCCGCCTGCAGGACCTGCCGGAACGCTGCCAGCAACCAGGCCCGGCGCGTGACAAGCTGTTCATGCGCGTCATCGGCAGCCCGGACCCCTACTCCGCCCACATCGACGGCATGGGCGGCGCCACCTCCAGCACCAGCAAATGCGTGATCCTGTCCAAAAGCACGCAACCCGATCATGACGTGGACTACCTGTACGGCCAGGTCGCCATCGACAAGGCTTTTGTGGACTGGAGCGGCAACTGCGGCAACCTGTCCACCGCTGCCGGCGCCTTCGCCATCCACGCCGGCTTGATAGACCCGGCCCGCATTCCGGACAACGGCGTGTGCGTGGTGCGCATCTGGCAGGCCAATATCCAGAAAACCATCATCGCCCATGTGCCGGTGACCAACGGCCAGGTGCAGGAAACCGGCGATTTCGAGCTGGATGGCGTCACCTTCCCGGCAGCGGAAATCGTGCTGGAATTCATGGATCCGTCCGACGACGGCGATGAAGGTGGCAGCATGTTCCCCACCGGCAATCTCGTGGACGATCTGGAAGTCCCCGGCGTCGGCACTTTCAAAGCCACCATGATTACCGCCGGCATTCCCACCGTATTCGTCAATGCCGCCGACATCGGCTACACCGGCACCGAGCTGCGTGAGGCCATCAACACTGACCCGGCGGCCCTGGCCCGCTTCGAAGCCATCCGCGTCGCCGGAGCGCTGCGCATGGGCCTGATCAAGACCCCGGAAGAAGCCGCCACCCGCCAGCACACGCCGAAGATCGCCTTTGTGGCACCGCCCACCGACTACACCGCCTCCAGCGGCAAGCAGATCCAGGCCAGTGAAATCGACCTGCTGGTGCGGGCGCTGTCCATGGGCAAGCTGCACCACGCCATGATGGGCACCGCGGCGGTGGCCATCGGCACCGCTGCCGCCATCCCCGGCACGCTGGTGAATCTGGCGGCAGGCGGCGGCGAACGCCAGGCGGTGCGCTTCGGCCACCCGTCCGGCACCCTGCGCGTGGGCGCCGAAGCCAAACAGATCGACGGCCAGTGGACCGTGACCAAGGCCATCATGAGCCGTAGCGCACGCATCCTGATGGAAGGCTGGGTGCGGGTACCCAGCGACGCTTTCTGATTGCCGTATCCACGCTGCCCCTACCCAAACGCCCGGCCCTGTGCCGGGCTTTTTTACGCAGTTATGGCCGTGCAAGGTTGGCCGCAAGCCCTGAGTAGCAAAGCAAAACGCCCGTCGCTTGCGCGACGGGCATTGTCAGCAGCAGCCGGCTTACGCCGGCCACAACTTAGTTCTTCAGGCCGAAGGAGGAGTCACCCTGTGCGGCAGCCGGAGCGGCAGCCGGGTTGTCCAACAGGGCCTTGATGGACAGGCGAACGCGGCCGCGGTCGTCCATCTCGATGGCCTTCACTTTTACGATCTGGCCTTCCTGCAGGTAGTCGCTCACGTTCTTGATGCGCTCGTGGGCGATCTGGGAGATGTGCACCAAGCCGTCTTTACCCGGCATGATGGACACGATGGCGCCCACGTTGTTGTCCAGGATCTTCACTACCGGGCCTTCGTACACCTTGCCCACTTCCACTTCGGCAGTGATTTCCTCGATGCGCTTCTTGGCAGCTTCAGCGCTTTCGGTGGAAACCGAAGCGATGGTGATGGTGCCATCTTCCTCGATGTTGATCTCGCAACCGGTGTCCTTGGTGATGCCACGGATGGTTTCACCCCCCTTGCCGATCACTTCGCGGATTTTCTCCGGATTGATCTTCATCACGTACAGGCGCGGCGCATGGCTGGACAGCTCCTGCGGGCCTTCGATGGCTTCTTTCATGTGACCGAGAATGTGGATACGGCCGTCCTTGGCCTGCTCCAGCGCGATCTGCATGATTTCCTTGGTGATGCCCTGGATCTTGATGTCCATCTGCAGCGCGGTCACGCCTGCGGCGGTACCGGCTACTTTGAAGTCCATGTCGCCCAGGTGATCTTCGTCACCCAGGATGTCGGTCAGCACGGCGAAGCGGTTGCCTTCCAGGATCAGGCCCATGGCGATACCGGCCACGTGGGCTTTCAGCGGTACACCGGCGGACAGCAGCGACAGGCAGCCACCGCACACGGAAGCCATCGACGAGGAGCCGTTGGATTCGGTGATTTCGGAAACCACGCGCATGGTGTAGCCGAACTCGGCTTCCGACGGCAGCACTTGTGCCAGCGCACGCTTGGCCAGACGGCCGTGACCGATTTCACGACGCTTCGGCGGGCCCATGCGGCCAGCTTCACCGGTGGAGTACGGCGGGAAGTTGTAGTGCAGCATGAAGCGGTCGGTGTATTCACCGGCCAGCGCGTCGATGATCTGCTCGTCGCGCTTGGTGCCCAGGGTGGCGGCTACGATAGCCTGGGTTTCACCACGGGTGAACAGCGCGGAGCCGTGTACGCGCGGCAGTACGCCGGTGCGGATGGCGATCGGACGTACGGTGCGGGTATCGCGGCCGTCGATGCGCGGCTCACCGTTCAGAATCTGGCCACGAACGATTTCAGCTTCCAGCGACTTGAAGATGCCCTTGATCTCGTTGGCCACCAGGGTGTCGGTGTCTTCGGTGATCAGTTCGGCCTTCACAGCAGCCCAGGCGGCGTTCAGCGCTTCGGAGCGGGCACCCTTCTGGCGGATGCGGAAGGCGTTGGCGATGGCTTCGCCGGAGATGTCGCGGATCTTGGCGATCAGCTCTTCGTTCTTGGCCGGAGCAGCCCAGTCCCACATTACCGGGTTCACTTCGTCGGCGAACTCGTTGATGGCCTTGATGGCAGCCTGCATCTGGTCGTGACCGTATACCACGGCGCCCAGCATTACAGCTTCGGACAGTTCCTTGGCTTCGGATTCCACCATCAGCACGGCACGTTCGGTACCGGCAACCACCAGATCCATTTCCGAGGTTTCCAGCTCGGTCTTGGTCGGGTTCAGCAGGTATTCACCGTTGGCGTAACCCACGCGGGCAGCACCGATCGGGCCGTTGAACGGCAGGCCGGAGATGGCCAGCGCAGCGGAGGCGCCGATCATGGCCGGGATGTCGGAATCCACTTCCGGGTTCAGCGACATCACGGTGGCTACGATCTGTACGTCGTGGTAGAAGCCTTCCGGGAACAGCGGGCGGATCGGGCGATCGATCAGGCGGCTGGTCAGGATTTCCTTTTCGGACTGCTTGCCTTCGCGCTTGAAGAAACCACCCGGGATCTTGCCGGCAGCGTAGGTACGCTCCAGGTAGTCAACGGTCAGCGGGAAGAAGTCCTGGCCCGGTTTTACGTTCTTGGAGCCAACAACCGACACCAGTACCACGGTGTCTTCTACGGATACCAGCACAGCGCCGGAGGCCTGGCGGGCAACTTCGCCGGTTTCCAGGGTAACGGTATGACGGCCGTACTGGAACGACTTGGTAACTTTGTTAAACATGGAGGTCCTTTGTATTCAGGATCGAGGATTACAACGGGAACCCCTACGTAGCAGACGCTGCGGCCAACGCCGGCTCGTAGAGGCTCCCCCCGTTGTGACAATAAAGAACGTGCAGAAGCAGAAACGGAAAAGTCGCAGACTAGCTGCGACTTTTCCGTATTCTAACCGATTACTTGCGCAGACCCAGACGAGTAATCAGGGCGCGGTAGCTGTCAGCATCAGTGCGCTTGAGGTAGTCAAGCAGACGGCGACGACGGCTCACCAGCTTCAGCAGACCACGACGGCTGTGGTGATCCTTGGTGTTGGCTTTGAAGTGCGGGGTGAGGTCGTTGATGCGAGCGGTCAGCAGAGCAACCTGAACTTCGGAAGAGCCGGTATCGCCTTCCTTACGCTGGAAGTCTTGAACGATCAGGGCTTTTTGTTCGGCGGTCATTGCCATGTGGAAATACTCCAATATCGGTTTAGGGTGTTGCCACCCGACAAGTGCAGCGAGCCTGCGATGTTGCCATCGCCAACCCATCCGCACTTCACTTCGGTGCAGCTTGCGCTGCCATTACCCGGACCGGCTGCAGCTGGCCTTGCGGTGTTGCATCGGCCAGCCCGAGGAATTCTTGTGTATCCGCGTGGTATACGCGAAAGCGCAGCATTGTCTCACAATTTTCCTGCGCGCGCACGGCCTGGCCGTGACAAAAGCGAGCTGCCTCGCCTGCGGCCAAGGTCGCGGCAGGAAAATGCGCCACCAGCACGTCCACCGGCAGCAGCAAGCCGCCGCGCTCGGTCGCTGGCAAGGCCTCGATAGCCTCCAGCGTGTGCGCGTCTTCCAGCCGAAAACCGCCGGTAGTGGTACGACGCAAGGCAGTGAGATGGGCGCCACAGCCAAGCATCTCGCCGATGTCCTGCGCCAGCGTGCGGATATAAGTGCCCTTGCTGCACAGCACGTCGATCACCGCGCTGTCGCCACTAAACTCGATCAGCTCGATGCGGTGAATGGTGACATCGCGGGCCGCACGCTCGATCTCGATACCTTCGCGCGCGTATTCGTACAGTGCCTTGCCCTGGTGCTTCAGCGCCGAGTACATCGGCGGCACCTGGCTGATGGCGCCGGTGTGCGCGGCAATCGCCGCCTCCAGCGCGGCGCGATCAAACGCCACAGGCCGCTGAAGCACCACCTCTCCTTCGATGTCACCAGTAGTGGTCACCGCACCAAATTTCACGGTGGCGCGATAGCCCTTGTCGGCATCCAGCAGGTAGGAAGAAAACTTGGTGGCTTCGCCAAAGCATACCGGCAGCAAGCCGGTGGCAAGGGGGTCCAGCACGCCGGTGTGGCCGGCCTTGGCGGCGCTGTACAACCAGCGCGCCTTTTGCAGCGCGCCATTGCTGCTGATGCCATAGGGCTTGTCCAGCAGCAATACACCATTGATGTTCAGTTTGATGCGACGCGGCGCGCTCATGCCTTATCCGCGCCCTCATCCTGCTCGTCATCGCCCTCGGCCGCATCGGCTTCGGGGTTGGCCGCAGCACCTGCCACCACGTCGTCGATCAGGCGGCTCATGTACACGCCACGGGCGATGGAGTCGTCGTAGACAAAGTGCAGTTGCGGCATGCTGAACAGGCGAATCTGCCGACCCAGCTCATTGCGCAGGAAGCCGGCGGCACTATCTAGCGCCTCCTGGGTGATCTCGCGCTTGTTCTCGTCCATCACGGTGTAAAACACCTTGGCGTGCGAATAGTCACGGGTAACTTCCACCGCGGTCAGGGTGACCCAACCCACGCGCGGGTCTTTCAGACCCTTCCGGATCAGCTCGGCCAGCTCGCGCTGGATCTGCTCGGCGACGCGGTCCGAGCGGGAAAAACCTTTTTTGGCTTTGGCCATGAATGCAAACACCTATTGGGCCACGAACACCACGAAAGGACACGAAGCAGTTGCACCGTTGCGGACCTGCCGCAGCTGACGGTTTGTGTCTTTTCGTGGGTTTCGTGGCGAATAAAACTCAAAAAGGCGGGGCAAGGCCGGCCTTGCGGCCAACCTCGCACCCGCCCCTCGCCACCGTCTTACAGCGTACGCGCCACTTCGACGATTTCGAATGCTTCCAGCTGGTCACCTTCCTGGATGTCGTTGTAGTTCTTCAGCATCAGGCCACATTCGTAACCCTGCTTCACTTCCTTCACGTCATCCTTGAAGCGCTTCAGCGAATCCAGCTCGCCGGTATGCACCACCACATTGTTGCGGATCAGGCGTACCGAGGCACTGCGCTTGATCAGACCATCGGTCACCATACAACCGGCGATGTTGCCTACCTTGGATACGGTGATCACCTGACGGATCTCCACGGTACCCAGGATCTGCTCTTTCTTCTCCGGTGCCAGCATGCCGGACATGGCCGCCTTCACGTCATCCACTACGTCGTAGATGATGTTGTAGTAGCGGATTTCCACGCCCTCGCCTTCCGCCAGCTTGCGGGCGGCAGCGTCGGCTCGCACGTTGAAGCCAACCACAATGGCCTTGGAGGCGATCGCCAGGTTGATGTCGGATTCGGTAATGCCACCCACACCGGAGTGCAGGATGTTGACGCGAACCTCATCGGTGGACAGCTTCTGCAAGCTGCCGGCCAGCGCTTCGTAGGAACCCTGCACGTCGGCCTTGATGATGACCGACATGCTCTGCACTTCGCCTTCGGACATCTGGGCGAACATGTTTTCCAGCTTGGCAGCCTGCTGCTTGGCCAGACGCACGTCGCGGAACTTGCCGGCACGGAACAGGGCGATTTCACGCGCCTTCTTCTCGTCGGCCAGTACCATGGCATCTTCACCAGCGGATGGCACATCGGACAGACCCAGGATTTCCACCGGGATGGCCGGACCGGCCTCGTCGATCGGCTTGCCGTTCTCGTCGATCATGGCTCGCACGCGACCGAAGGCGGTGCCTGCCAGCACGATGTCGCCCTTCTTCAGGGTACCGCTCTGTACCAGCAGGGTAGCTACCGGGCCGCGACCCTTGTCCAGGCGCGCTTCCACGATGATGCCCTTGGCCGGTGCCGCTACCGGTGCGGTCAATTCCAGCACTTCGGCCTGCAGCAGAATGGCTTCCAGCAGCGCATCGATGTTCAGACCCATCTTGGCCGAAACTTCGATGAACTGGGTGTCGCCACCCCAGTCTTCCGGCACCACTTCGTGGGCTACCAGTTCCTGACGGATACGTTCCGGGTTGGCACCTTGCTTGTCGATCTTGTTCACTGCCACCACGATCGGCACGCCAGCAGCCTTGGCATGGTGTACCGCTTCGATGGTCTGCGGCATTACGCCGTCGTCGGCAGCCACCACCAGCACCACGATATCGGTGGCCTTGGCACCGCGGGCACGCATGGCGGTAAACGCCTCGTGACCCGGGGTATCCAGGAAGGTGATCATGCCGCGCGGGGTTTCCACGTGGTAGGCACCGATGTGCTGGGTAATGCCGCCGGCTTCGCCCGCCGCCACTTTGGCGCGACGAATGTAATCCAGCAGCGAGGTCTTGCCGTGGTCGACGTGACCCATCACGGTTACCACCGGCGGACGCGGCAGCGCTTCACCAGTGCTCAGCGCAGCATCATCACCCAGGTAGGCTTCCGGATCGTCCGCCTGCGCGGCCTTGCCGACGTGGCCCATTTCTTCCACCACGATCAGCGCGGTTTCCTGGTCCAGCACCTGGTTGATGGTCACCATCATGCCCATCTTCATCAGGGTCTTGATCACTTCGGCGGCCTTCACGGCCATCTTGTGAGCCAGATCGCCAACGGTGATGGTTTCCGGTACCAGGACTTCATGCACGATAGGCTCGGTCGGCGCCTGGAAGGCGTGCTGGTTGTTGCCGCCCTTGTGCTTGCCGCCCTTGCGGGATTTCCAGTCGTTGCTGGCATCGCCGCCGCGGGTCTTCAGACCCTTGCCCTTCTTGCCATCGTTCCAGCTGTCACGGCCGCCAGGGCCTTTCTTGCCAGCACCTGGACCACGACGGGCATCGCCAGCCGGAGCTGCGGCCGGAGCCGGAGCTGCGCCAGCGCCCGGCGCCGGGCGGGCACCGCCACCAGCTGCCGGACGGACGGACGGGCCACCCGGGCGAGCGGAACGGTTGCCGTCGCGAGCAGCGTCACGAGCGCCCGGCTCGCGCGGGGTGCTCTCTGCCGGCTGCATGCGCGGCTGGGTCGGCTTGGCCGAACGCGGCATGTCTTCAGTCTTGGCCGGAGCTGGAGCGGCAACCGGTTTCGGTGCAGCAGCTTCGGCACGCGCAGCCAGGCGGCGTGCTTCACGCTCCTGCTTTTCACGCAGCAGCGCTTGCTGACGGGCACGGAATTCGGCCTGACGGGCTTCTTCCGAAGCACGGGTAGCCATTTCCGCATCCGACAGGATGGATGCCGGACGGCTCAGCGTCGGCTGTTTTACCGGTGCAACCGGAGCATCCGCGGCCGGCTTGGCTTCCGGCTTGCTGGCTACCTTGGCCTCGACCTTGGCTTCTACCGGCTTGCTTTCGGCAGCTTGCTCCACCTTGGCGGCAACCGGCTTGGCAGCTTCCACTTTCGGGGCTTCGGCAACCACTACCGGCTCGGCAACCGGAGCCGGAGCGGGCTTCTC
This sequence comes from Vogesella amnigena, assembly GCF_042648905.1. Taxonomy (NCBI): domain Bacteria; kingdom Pseudomonadati; phylum Pseudomonadota; class Betaproteobacteria; order Neisseriales; family Chromobacteriaceae; genus Vogesella; species Vogesella amnigena. The sequence goes on from NZ_JBHRYH010000017.1 coordinate 248,288, forward strand.
TTCCACTACCGGGGCAGGTGCCACCGGAGCAGGCGCCGGCTCGGCCACCGGGGCGGCGGCAGCGACTGCAGGCTTCGGTGCCTCGTCTTCCGGACGCACGAACACACGCTTCTTGCGGGTTTCCACGGTCACGGTGCTGCCACCGGCGGTATGGATTTCGCTGGTCTGCTTGCGAGTCAGGGTGATCTTGCCTTCATCGCGTGCGCCATGGGAGGACTTCAAAAAGTCCAGCAGTTGTTTCTTGTCCTGCTCGGTGAGGGCGTCGTCGAGGCTGCGCTTGTGTACTCCGGCGTTTTTCAGCTGCTCCAGCAACCGTTCCGGGGACAAGCTCAACTCGCTCGCAAACTGTTTTACGTTCGTCAAAACCATGCGTATTCCTAATTCCTTCTAGCAATCTTCCGTATGCGGCTGGTTTACATCAGTTAAACCAGTGTTCACGCGCTTTCATGATCAGGGCGCGGGCCGCATCGGCCTCCATGCCGGTCATGTCGACCAGATCGTCAACGGCGAGGTCCGCCAGGTCGTCACGGGTGGTCACGCCGTTCTCGGCCAGTTTGCGTACCAGTTCGCTGTCCAGCCCTTCCATGCTCTTCAGGTCGTCGGCAACATCTTCGACCTTCTCTTCAGAAGCAATGGCTAGGGTCAGGATGGCATCACGGGCACGACTGCGCAGCTCGTTCACCAGAGCCTCGTCAAAACCGTCGATTTCCAGCATTTCGGAAATCGGCACGTATGCCACTTCTTCCAGGGTGGCAAAACCCTCCTGGACCAGCGTGGTGGCAATATCTTCGTCCACACCCAGATGCTGCATGAAGTGATCGCGCAGCTTGGCGTCTTCTTCCAGGTGCTTTTCTTCCGCCTCGGCGACGGTCAGGATGTTCAGGTTCCAGCCGGTCAGCTCGGCAGCGAGCTTCACGTTCTGGCCGCCGCGGCCGATAGCCAGCGCCAGTTGTTCTTCTTCCACCACCACGTCCATGGTGTGGCTGTCTTCATCCACCATGATGCGGCTGACTTCGGCCGGCGACAGGGCGTTGATCACGAACTGCGCCGGATCCGGCGACCACAGCACGATGTCGATGCGTTCGCCAGCCAGTTCCTGGGTCACGGTCTGCACGCGGGAACCACGCACGCCGATGCAGGTACCCTGCGGGTCCAGGCGCGGATCATTGGACTTGACGGCCATCTTGGCGCGCATGCCCGGGTCGCGGGCGGCTTCCTTGATTTCCAGCATGCCGTCGTCGATCTCCGGCACTTCCTGTTCGAACAGCTTCACCAGGAAGTCACGCGAGGTACGCGACAGGATCAGCTGCGGGCCACGACCCAGACGGTCGATGCGCAGCAGACATGCCTTCACGCGGTCACCCACGCGCAGGTTTTCCTTCGGGATCATCTGGTCGCGCGGCAGCACGGCTTCCAGCTTGCCGCACTCGACGATGGCATTGCCACGTTCGATACGCTTGATGGTGCCGGTGATCAGGCTTTCGCGACGCTGCAGGAAATCGTTCAGCACCTGCTCGCGCTCGGCATCACGGATCTTCTGCAGGATCACCTGCTTGGCGGCCTGGGCACCGATACGGCCGAACTCCACCGCTTCCATCGGTTCTTCGATCACGCCACCCAGCTCGGCACGCGGGTCACGCTCGCGAGCGTCTTCCAGGCTCAGTTCGCGATCTTCGAATTCCAGCGCCTCGGCATCCACCACGGTCCAGCGGCGGAAAGACTGGTACTGGCCATTGTGACGATCGATCTCTACTCGAACGTCGATTTCCTCATCGTTGAATTTCTTTTTGGTAGCGGAAGCCAGCGCCATTTCCAGAGCGGAAAACACCACTTCACGGCCGACGTTCTTTTCGCTCGCCAGCGCATCAACCAACAACAAGATTTCGCGACTCATTCAATCCTCCGAATTTCGTATTCTTTTTTATGCGGCCAACGTCCTGACGACTCAGAACTCCGGCTCCAGCCGGGCCTTGTCGATGTTCGACAGGGGAATGGCAACGCTACGGCCTTCCACCTCCAGCGACACCACACCATCGGCGATGCCGGTGATGCGCCCCTGGAAGCGCTTCTGGTTATCGATGGGCAGGCGGGTACGGATCTTGGCCAGACTGCCGGTGAAACGTACGTAGTCCGCTTCCTTCTTCAGCGGGCGATCCAGCCCGGGAGACGACACTTCCAGGCGTTCGTAATCGACGTTTTCCACCATGAACAAACGGGTCAGGTGATTGCTCACCGCCACGCAGTCCTCAACGGTAATGCCGCCCGGCTTATCCATGAATACACGGAAACCGCCCCCTGGGGTCATTTCAAAATCCACAAGCTCATAGCCAAGACCCGGCAGGGTGTTTTCGAGCAGCAAACGTACATCCATGGGCATCAATTCCAGAAATGAAAAATGGGCGAAACCCGCCCATCCCTAAAATGCCGCGATTATAAACCATTCTGCGGCAAAAGAAAACCAACGCCCAGGCACCGGACAGCCGTGTGCTTTGCACCGGCAGCGACATCGGGTAGAGTGGTGCTCCGCCTGTCAAACAGGCGTTTCACAACAATCATCTATAGTGAAGTCTGCCAGCAGACACGCACGCCTTCCACCTGCAACGCGACACAACACAAAGGGAGGCGGCGACAATACCAACACGACGGAGAAGCCAAACGCCATGGAAAAGATCTGGCTGAAAAACTACCAGGCCGGGGTAGCGCACGACATCGATATCAATACTTTCCAGTCGATCAACGAGGTGTTCGCGCGCAGCGTCGCCAAGTTCCGCGACCGCCCGGCACTGGCCAATATGGACAAGGTACTGAGCTACGGCGAACTGGACACCCTGTCCGCCCGCTTTGCCTCCTATCTGCAGCACGAGCTGAAACTGCAGAAAGGCGCCCGCGTCGCCATCATGATGCCCAACCTGCTGCAGTACCCGATTGCCGTGTTCGGCATTCTGCGCGCCGGCTGCACCGTGGTGAACGTCAACCCGCTGTACACCCCGCGCGAGCTGGAGCATCAGCTGAAGGATTCCGGCGCCGAAACCATCCTGATCCTGGAAAACTTCGCCAATGTGCTGGAACAGGTACTGCCGCGCACGCCTGTGAAGAACGTGATCGTGGCCAGCATCGGCGACATGCTGGGCTTCCCCAAGCGCCTGCTGGTCAACTTCGTGGTACGCAAGATCAAGAAGATGGTGCCGCCATGGCACATCGCCGGCCATATCGCCTTCAACGACGCCATGTCGCTGGGTGCCGCCAGGCAGTACACCCCGGTAGCCGTCGGCCACGACGACATCGCCTTCCTGCAGTACACCGGCGGCACCACCGGCGTTTCCAAGGGTGCCATGCTCACCCACAAGAACATCGTGGCCAACATGCTGCAGGCCGGCGAGTGGGTCAAGCACGCTATCCGCGAAGGCGAGGAAGTGATCGTAACCGCCCTGCCGCTGTACCACATCTTCTGCCTCACCGCGAACCTGATGGTATTCACCGAGGTAGGCGCGCTGAGCGTGCTGATCACCAACCCGCGCGACATCCCCGGCTTCGTGAAAGAGCTGAAGAAGTACAAGGTTACCGCCATCACCGGCGTCAACACCCTGTTCAATGCCTTGCTGAACAACCCGGACTTCAAGAGCGTGGATTTCTCCAGCTGGCGCCTGGCGCTGGGTGGCGGCATGGCGGTACAGAAGGCGGTGGCAGAAAAATGGAAGCAGACCACCGGCACCCCGCTGATCGAAGCCTACGGTCTGACCGAAACCAGCCCCGCCGCCTGCATCAACCCGCTGGACATGAAGGAATACAACGGCACCATCGGCCTGCCGATTCCCTCCACCGAGATCGAGATTCGCGACCCCGCCGGCCAGCCAGTGGCCAGCGGCGAATCCGGCGAACTGTGCATCCGCGGCCCGCAGGTAATGAAAGGCTACTGGAACCGCCCGGACGAAACCGCCAAGGCGATAGACAGCCAGGGCTTCCTCGCGACCGGCGACATGGCCATGCTGACGCCGGAAGGCTATGTAAAACTGGTGGATCGCAAGAAGGACATGATCCTGGTGTCCGGCTTCAATGTGTACCCGAACGAGATCGAAGACGTGGTGGCCCTGCACCCGGGCGTGCTGGAAGTGGCCTGCATTGGCATTCCGGACGAGCGCTCGGGCGAGGTAGTGAAAGTGTTCGTGGTACGCAAGGACAAGAGCCTTACCGAGCAGGACATCATCCACCACTGCCGCGAAAACCTCACCGGTTACAAGGTACCGAAGTTCGTCGAATTCCGAGACGAATTGCCGAAGACCAACGTCGGCAAGATCCTGCGGCGCGCACTGCGCGATGCCGAGGTGAAAGCCTGAGACAGCCCGGTGGCAGACACAGCCCGCTTCGGCGGGCTTTTTTGCGCCCAGCCATCTGCATCAAAAAAGCTCGTCACTAAATCGTGGGGATCAACCCGTGCAGGGCGGGAAAAGGCCCTTAGCCGTACCCACCGGCAAGCTACCAATGTTGACCGACAGTGGGCACGCTACGCTTTGCCCTCTCTACAAAAAAAAGCGGACCGAAGTCCGCGGAGAAGCCTTGAATGCCAGGAGTGTTTCAAGGAAAAGCTTGGCCGCAAGCGGCCGGCACGGTCGGATGCCAACACACCCGGCGAAGGGCATGTCGACAGCCAGACCATGCGCGCTGAAAATTACTTCCAGGCCGCTGGCAGCTTGTAGCCGGCGTATTTCTGGGTGGCCCAGCCACGGAATGCCTTGGAGTTGTAGGCTGCGATCACGTCCTTGGCCCACGGCTTGCTCACGTCGGCGGCGCGCATTGCACCCCAGTTCACGTAGGCGTAGCTCTTTTCCTGGAACACGGCTTCGGTAAGCTTGATGCCGGAGCTGGTGGCATAGTTGCCGTTGATCACCGCAAAGTCCACGTCATTGCGCGAACGCGGCAGCTGGGCAGCTTCCAGCGGCACGATCTTGATCTGCTTCACGTTCACGTCGATGTCACGCTCGGAAGCGGTCAGCGGGTTGATGCCCTTCTTCAGCTTGATCCAGCCCAGGTCGTTGAACATCACCAGCGCGCGTGCGAAGTTGGACGGATCGTTCGGCGCGGACACGGTGCTGCCCGGCTTCACATCCTTCAGTGACTTGAGTTTGCCCGGGTAGATGCCCAGCGGCGCGGTCGGCACCTGGAACACTTCCTTCAGGCTGAGCTTGTGCTCCTTGGCGAAGTTGTCGAGGTACGGCTTGTGCTGGAACACGTTCACGTCCAGCGAGCCTTCCTGCAGCGCCAGGTTCGGGCGCACGTAGTCGGTGAACTCCACCAGCTTCACGCTGTAGCCCTGCTTTTCCAGAATCGGCTTGATGGACTGCTTTACCATGTCGCCGAAGTCACCCACGGTGGTGCCGATGACGATTTCCTTCTTGGCCGGATCGGCGGCCTGCACGTTGGCCGCAACAGTCAGACCCAGGGCAGCAACTGCCAGCGATTTCAGTACAAAACGACGCATTATTAGCTCCTTGTGAGAGTGATCTCTTTGTAGGGCACCTCAAAAAACGCCTGTTTTCGTTGCGATACTGCGTTGCTCACGAAAAATCCCTCCTTACATATCAGCCATATGCCGCGTCGGGATTTTTCGTTCGCGCCTTGTCTCGCTTAGAAACCAGGGTTTTTATAGGCACCCTGTGGTGGGGCGCATCTACCCGCCCCGGTCGGGGTTAACGTTTATCCAGCCGCGCGGCCAGGCGGTTACCGACAAACTGGATGATCTGCACGATCACCACCAGCAGCAGCACCATGGCCACCATTACCTCGGTCTGGAAGCGGTAGTAGCCGTAGCGGATGGCCAGGTCGCCAATACCGCCGCCGCCCACTACGCCGGCCACCGCCGAGTAGCTGAGAAAGCTGATGGTGAGGATGGTCAGGCTGGAAATCAGGCCGGAACGGCCCTCATTGATCAGCACCTTGCAAATGATCTGCGCCGGACTGGCACCCATGGCCTCGGCCGCCTCCACCACACCGCGCGGAATCTCGCGCAGGGTCTGCTCCACCAGGCGGGCAAAGTAAGGAATGGCGGCAAACGACAGCGGCACTGCCGCCGCCACCGGGCCGATAGTGGAGCCCACCAACACACGGGTAAGCGGCACCAGCGACACCATCAGGATGATGAAGGGGAAGGAGCGCACCAGGTTCACCAGCCAGCCCAGCACGCCGTTCACCGCGCGATTGGCAAACAGCTGGCCCGGCTGCGACAGGTACAGCAGCACGCCCAGCGGCCCACCCAGCAGAATGGCCGCCGACAGGCCGATGGCCAGCATCAGCCCGGTCTCCAGGCTGGCCTGCCAGATCTCCGGCGACATCTCAAGCACATTGCTCACTGCCTGGGCAAAAGTCAGTTCTTCCATTTACGCTACCTCCAGCAGGGATTTGGCCAGTGCCGACTGCGCCGACACGCCATGCTGCTGATCCACCAGCAGTATCTCCACCACCTGGCCGGCATCCAGCAGCGCGGCGCGGTGGCAGATGGAACGCACCACATGCATCTCGTGGGTGACGATCACCACGGTGACACCAAAGCGGCGGTTGATGTCCTGCAGACAGTCGAGAATGGATTGCGTGGTTTTCGGATCCAGCGCCGAGGTTGGCTCGTCGGCCAGAATCACGTGCGGACGCGGCGCCAGCGCACGGGCAATGCCGACGCGCTGCTTCTGGCCGCCGGACAGCTGCGCCGGGTAGTGGCCGGCGCGGTCGGCCAGGCCGACGATATCCAGGCATTCGGCTACGCGCGCATCGATCTCGGCACGGCTCCAGCCGGCGATTTCCAGCGGAAACGCCACGTTGTCGGCCACGGTGCGGTTGGCCATCAGGTTGAACTGCTGGAATACCATGCCGATATTCTGGCGGGCGCGGCGCAGCTCACTGGCGGATAGCGCGGTGAGTTGCTGGCCATCCACGACGACTTCGCCGCTATCCGGGCGCTCCAGCAGATTGATCAGGCGCAGCAGGGTGGACTTGCCGGCACCGGAAAAACCGATCAGGCCGAAAATCTCCCCTTCCTGGATGTGGAGGGTGGTATCGCGCACGGCATCGAACCAGCCACCTTCTGGGCGCCGGAAGCGTTTGTGCACGTTTTTGAGCTGAATCATGCTGGACTCCAAAGCAATAAAGCCCGCCGGAACAACGCTGGCGGGCTTTAGGCATGGAATCTTCGAATTCGAAAATTGGAGGAAAGTTGCTACAACATTCCCCACGCTTTAGCTGTTTTACGCCCGCAAGCTGTGTTCAAATCGGCGTTAAATCTAGTAATTGATCACAATTGAACACTATGTGTTCGTTTGTGTCAATCGCTGCAATGCACAAATAGTAGCCATATAACAGCCACCCGTAAAGCGTTTCACTTATAGAATTTTCTGCTATTTAAATACTGTATACAGAATATGTAGTGACACCTGGCTTCAGCAGGCCACTCACCAGGCATGCATGTCTGCATGCGTAAAGGGGCCTGCACAAGGCATGTTGGCCGCAAACCTGTTACGGTCTGCGGCCAACGTCCCTGCTGCAATCTATGGTAGAAGCCGGGCTCAGCGTGCGCTAAAGCTCACCTCCAGCACTCCCAAGGCACCGAACTGCAGCGTGGCCGGTGCGTCCGGCAGCAGATTCACCACCCCGGCGTAGGAGCCGGTAATCACCGCCTGCCCCGGCAGCAAGCCCTCTCCCTGCGCGCGCAGGTACTCCACCAGCCACAGCAGCGGCGCCAGCGGGTCGCCGGCCGGATGCACGCCATCCAGCAGTTCATCACGGTCTCCCTGCTGCACACGGATGGCCAGCCTGTCTGCCGCCAGCGCCGCCGCCTTGTCCACCACCGGCCCCAGCCATAAGCCTTGATTGACCAGACCATCCGCCAGCGACTGCAGGAACGATGGCTTGGGCTCGGCATCGAAACGGCTGTCAATCAACTCCAGCGCCAGTCGCACCCCGCTGACCGCCGCCAGCACCTCGTCACGGCTGTAGGGTTGGCCGCGCGCCGGCAGCCCCTCGGCAAACACGAAAGCCAGCTCCGGCTCGGTGCGCACCACGCCGGCACGCACCCAGGCCAGGCAGGGTGCGCTATAGCTGACCGTGCTGGCGTAGATCGGCGCCAGCACCACCCTGCCCTCGCCCGGCATGCCGCATTTCCAGCCACCCACGCCATTGCCCAGCAATTCGCGCACCGCGTGCTGAATCGCCAGCGCATCGTCCAGCGTCTGCGGCGCCTGCTCGCCGCTCAGCAAGGGGCCGGTTTCTCCACTAAGGCGGCGGGCGGCAAGAGTAATGGCAGCGGAGCGAATGGCATCGGCGTGCATGGCAGGATTCCGGTTGAACAGTAAAGCGGCAGTTCTACCGTTGCCGGCGGGGTTTGGCAAGGTTGGCCGCAGGCTGCGACCAAGCCCTGGGCCGGTACTCAGTTGCGCGCGTAGGACAAGGAGAAGCTCGCCACCGCCTGGTGGTCGGCCAGCATCTGGGAGATTTCCGGCAGGGAGCTACAATGCTCCTTGCTGTGCGCCACAGCGACAAAGTGCCATTCGGTGGCGCTTTCCTGATGCTTGATGGTCAGCGAGCCCCAGGCAATGTAGTAGCCCTGCCGGTTTACGGCCTGCTCCAGAACCTCCCGCTGCGGAATGACCCCTCCCTGGAACACGATGTCCACCGCCACCGCCTGGCGGGTAGGCAGCCACTGTTCCAGCCGCGACATCCACATCATGCACACCACCGACAAGCCGGTAAGCAGTAACGCCGACGCGTAGAAGCCCACCCCTACCAACACGCCGATGGCGGACGACGCCCAGATCGACGCCGCCGTCGTCAGCCCGCTGATGTTGAGGCCGTCTTTCATGATCATGCCGGCGCCCAGGAAACCGATGCCGGTGACGATGCCCTGAATCACCCGTGTCGGGTCGGCAGGGGCGATATTGGGCGCATGGCCGCCAAACCACAGCTCGGGAAAGCCGGCAATGGAAGTCAGCGCCGCGGCCGCCATGCACACCAGTCCATAGGTGCGCATGCCGGCGGCACGGCCATGAAAGGTGCGCTCGTAACCGACGACCATCCCAAGCAGCAAGGCGCCCAGCAGATTCATGAATACGATCAGATTGGTGGTGACCTGCTGCAGCGACCAGTAGTCCGCAAGATTTTGCATCGAGATCATGTTCATGATGGCGACCAGACAGTGAAGTGAACGCGGGTGTCGACATAGCTGGCGACTAGTCGCAACAACAAGCAAGGCACTGACAACTGTTACAAGTATATTCAATCGAGATGCAGAGTACAGCCATACCCAGTCATCGCGCATGCGCCACCCACCGTGCCGCCCCGCTACTGCGGACAGGCAGTGACTTGCACCATGGTGCTGGCCAGCCGTGACGGTATCGCCTCCACCAGGAAGTCGATAAAGCTGCGCACCGCAGGAATCAGGTGACGGCGGCCGGTAAACGCCAGGTGCAGAATGCCGTCCGGCGTACTGTAGCCCGGCAACAGCCGCAGCAGACGGCCGTCGGCCAGTGCGTCGTGACACACCATCAGCGGCAGCAACGCTACCCCGCTACCGGCAATCGCCGCCTCGCGCAGCACCAGCAAGTCGTCGGTCATCAGCCGTGGCTCGGCGATATCCACCCGGTACAGCTGGCCAACCTCGTCCAGCAGCGGCCATTCGGCACGGCCATCCGGCCGGCTCATCACCAGTGCCGGCCAGCCGCTGAGCATGGCAGGGTGTGCCGGCAGCTCGCGTGCGGCCAACAAGGCCGGGCTGGCCACCAGCGCGCTCTCGCTCTGTGCCAGCGGCCGCGCCACCACGCTGGCGCTGTCGTCCAGCTTCTGCCGCACGCGCAGCGCCACGTCGATACCATCGTTGATCAGATCCACCCGGCGCCCGGTGACCTCCAGCACGATGCGCACCTGCGGATAACGCGCCATGAAATCCGGCAGCAGGCCGGACAGCAGCGACTTGGCCAGCAGCTCCGGACAGCTCACTCGCACCAGACCACGCGGCTCGGTGGTATGACGGGCAATGGTGTCCGCCGCGGCCTCGGCCTCGGCCAGCATGGCCTGGCAGTGCTGGTAGTACTGGGCGCCAACGTCGGTCAACGCCAGTCGCCGCGTGGTGCGCAGCAACAGCCGCACGCCAAGACGCGACTCCAGCTCGGCCACCCGCCGCGACAATCGGGACTTGGGAATACCCAGCTGGCGGCTGGCGGCATTGAAGCCGCCGTGCTCCACAACCTTGGCAAAGAACAGCAGGTCATTCAGGTCTTGCATGGCGATTATCCCACCAGTGGAACAATGAATCCGATTCTAGCCGTCTAGTGGCGAATTGGTAGCGGTTTTACAGTACACCCATCGCCGCAGTGCGCGGCAATCACCCCCTACGGAGCCGCACCATGAAAATCCTGCATCTCGATTCCAGCATCCTCGCCGCCAACTCTGTTTCCCGTGGCCTGACCCAGGCCCTAGTGGACACCCTGATCGACCGCCACGGCAAGACCGAAGTGGTGTACCACGACCTGGCACAGAGCGAGATTCCGCACCTGTCCGGCGAAATCCTCGGTGCAGCTTTTACTGAGCAGGCCGACTGGAGCGAGCTGCAGCGCAAGGAAGCCGCCCGCAGCGAACAGCTGATCGGCGAATTCCTGGCTGCCGAAATCCTGATCATTGGCGCGCCGATGTACAACTTCTCCATTCCGTCGCAGCTGAAGGCCTGGATTGACCGCGTAGCCGTAGCCGGCCGCACCTTCAAGTACACCGAAAACGGCCCGGTAGGCCTGGCTGGCGGCAAGAAGGTATATGTGGTGTCGTCCCGCGGCGGCGTATACAGCAATGAGCAGGGCCAACTGATGGACTTCCAGGAAGACTACCTGAAGACCGTACTGGGCTTCCTCGGCATCAGCGACGTGCAGTTCATCCGTGCCGAAGGCGTGGCCATGGGTGGCGACGCCCGTGAAGCAGCACTGAACGCCGCCAAGGCAGCCATCGCCGCCGCCTGATGCGGCCAACCGGCCGGCAGCTGCCGGCTGGCGTCCCACTCTCCTCTGCCTCGTGCCCCGCGCCGCGGGGCATTTTTCTTGCCAAGCTACGCCAGACCAACCCGCGCCAGTAGGTGTGCCAAGCAGCCGCCACAGCATAGCCAGCAGGCACAGACGGCAACATGACGACCGGCCATAGCAAAAACCCCGGCAGACCAGAGTCTGTCGGGGTTTTTATTGGAGGCGCGGGCCGGAGTCGAACCGACCTACACGGATTTGCAATCCGGTGCATAACCGCTTTGCTACCGCGCCGTAACTTTTATTGCCTGAAGCTTAACTCATTCAGACAATCTGAACAATCTGTGGAGCGGGAAACGAGGCTCGAACTCGCGACCTCAACCTTGGCAAGGTTGCGCTCTACCAACTGAGCTATTCCCGCGTCGCTATACTGCTACAGTTTTTGTGGAGCGGGAAACGAGGCTCGAACTCGCGACCTCAACCTTGGCAAGGTTGCGCTCTACCAACTGAGCTATTCCCGCATCTACAGATACTGCCGAATTTTTTGGAGCGGGAAACGAGGCTCGAACTCGCGACCTCAACCTTGGCAAGGTTGCGCTCTACCAACTGAGCTATTCCCGCGTCGCATTACTGCCGCAGTGTTGTGGAGCGGGAAACGAGGCTCGAACTCGCGACCTCAACCTTGGCAAGGTTGCGCTCTACCAACTGAGCTATTCCCGCACTGCAATACTGCTATGGTTTTCTGGAGCGGGAAACGAGGCTCGAACTCGCGACCTCAACCTTGGCAAGGTTGCGCTCTACCAACTGAGCTATTCCCGCAAAACCGTTTTCTCATCAACTTCGCTGCCGCTGCTGCGTCTGCGTCGTTAAGAGAAGGCGAATTATAATGATGGATTCAGGCTTGTCAACGTTTATACATCAATTTTTTTGCCTGAAAATTCCCGCGCCGCCATCTGCAAATAATAAGCCATTGACCACAAAGTCAAAAATACCGCGATAACCATAAAGAATTTTCCGGCGATCATGGTATCAATTCCCGGCAGCAGCGGGCCGGCGTACAGCAGCAGCAGGATGGCCACCATCTGCGCCGCGGTTTTCAGCTTGCCGATATAGGCCACCGCCACGCTGTTGCGGCGCCCCATCTCTGCCATCCACTCGCGCAGCGCCGAGATGGCGATCTCGCGGCCGATGATGATCATCGCCATCCAGCCTTCCAGCCGGCCCAGCTCTACCAGCAGGATCAGCGCCGCGGCCACGATCAGCTTGTCGGCCACAGGATCGAGGAAGGCACCGAAGGCCGAGGTCTGCCCCAGGCGGCGGGCAAGGTAGCCATCCAGCCAGTCGGTGGCAGCCGCCAGGCCAAAGATGAATGCTCCCACACTATTGCGGTGGTGCTGGATCAGCACGCTGTCCGGCAGAAAGAACACGGCAACGCAGACGGGGATCAGCGCCACGCGCAGCCAGGTAAGCAGAATCGGCAGGTTGAAGGGCATGTGTCGGGTTTTCTAGTTTTTAATGCAGGGCATTGTGGATTTTTTCGGCCAGCGCGCGGCTGATGCCGTCTACTTGCGCCAGGTCGTCGATGCTGGCTGCCACCACCCCGCGCAAACCGCCAAAGCGGGTGAGCAGCCGCTGCCGGCGCGTAGGCCCCACACCGGGAATATCCTCCAGCGTGGACTGGGTGCGCGCCTTGGCGCGCCGCGCACGGTGACCGGTAATGGCAAAGCGGTGCGCTTCGTCGCGCACGGTCTGGATCAAGTGCAGGGCAGCGTGATCGCGCGGCAATTGTAGCGTCTTTTGCAGATGCGGCACGATCAGTGTTTCCAGCCCCGGCTTGCGCTCCTCGCCCTTGGCCACGCCGACTATGGGTACATCCACGCCAACTTCGGCCAGCACTTCCAGCGCCACACCCACCTGCCCTTTGCCGCCGTCGATCAGCAGTACGTCCGGCAACTTGCCATCGCCAGCTGCCAGCCGGGTGTAGCGCCGGGTCAGCGCCTCGCGCATCGCGGCGTAATCGTCGCCGGCCGCCGCGGTTTCGATATTGAAGCGCCGGTATTCCGATGGCTGCATGCCGCCGCGGTCGTACACCACGCAGGACGCCACCGTGGCCTCGCCCATGGTGTGGCTGATGTCGAAGCACTCCAGCCTGGCAATCTCGTCCATCTCCATCAGCTCGGCCAATGCGGCCAGCCTGGCATTTTGACTGGCGGCACTCAGCAGGCGCTGGCCGATGGCGATGCGGGCGTTCTTCTCCGCCATTTCCAGCCACACCCGGCGCTCGCCGATGGGGTTGCCGACAAAGGCCAGCCGCTTCTGCGCCTGTTCAATCAGCAGCTGCTGCAACTCGGTGCTTACCGCTTCGTTATGAATGATCACTGCCGGCAAGGTCGCACCCAGGTAGTGCTGGGCCAGGAAAGCTTCCAGGTTGGCCGCAAGCGTGTCGTCGGCATTGCTGGGGAAGAAGCTCTTGTCACCCAGGTGGCGGCCACCACGAATCATCACCAGATTGACGCACACCAGGCCGCCTTCGCTGGCAATGGCCACCACGTCGGCATCCAGCTGGCTGGCATTGCTGGAAACAAACTGCTTCTCCTGCACCCGCGACAATGCCTGGATCTGGTCCCGCAGCTCTGCCGCGTGTTCAAAGTCCAGGTTCTCCGATGCGGCCAACATGCGCTCGGTCAGCTCGTCGATCAGCTCGTTCTGCTTGCCCTGCAGAAAGGTCACCGCGCGGCGCACGTCCTCACGATACTGCTCCGGTGTGATCTCGCCGGTGCAAGGCGCGGTGCAGCGCTTGATCTGGAACAGCAGGCAGGGGCGCGAGCGGTTGCTGAACACGCTGTCTTCGCAGGTACGCAGCCGGAATACCTTCTGCAGTATCTGGATGCTCTCGCGCACCGCGTAGCCGTTGGGGTACGGGCCGAAATACTGATTGGGTTTCTTGGGGTCGCCACGAAAATACGCCAGCTGCGGGTATTGATGGCCGGACAACATCAGGTACGGATAGGACTTATCGTCGCGGAACAGAATGTTGTACTTGGGAGCCAGCGCCTTGATCAGGTTGTTTTCCAGAATCAGCGCTTCGGCCTCGCTACGCACCACGGTGGTTTCGATGGCGGCGATCTGCGCCACCATCAGCTGGATGCGCGGGCTGAGATCGCTTTTCTGAAAATAGGAGCTGACGCGTTTTTTGAGATCGATGGCCTTGCCGACATACAGCACATTGCCATCGGCATCCAGCATGCGATAAACGCCGGGCAGGCCAGGCAAGCTGGCCAGCACCGGCTTGGGGTCAAACAGTCGGGTCATTACTACTGGCACCAGGTCTTCACGTCTTCCTGTGCGCGGCGAATACCATCTTCGCGCGCCGGGGTGGATTTAGCCCCCGGCTGCAGCGGCTTGGACACCATGGCCAGGTTTTCCTTTGCCGTGCGGCAGTTCACCTCCATGATGCGCTTGTTCTGCTCCTTGGCCTTGGCATTGATGGCCGCGGCATCCAGCGGCGGCTTTTCCGCCGGTGCCGAGGCATCCGGCACGGCGATGCCACCACCGCCTGGCTGCAGCGCGATCTTGGTAAAGGCACGGCCTACCGGGGGAGTGTCGGAATACACGGTGCGCCCGCGGTCATCCTTCCAGCGATACACATCCACCGCCTGTACCGCTGCTGCTGCCAGCAAGCCGGCCAGCACCAGAAAAATTTTGCTGCCCACACGCATGGTCGGGTTCCGTTTCAATGATGGCAATAAACTGATTGTATACGTATGGCTTGCCCCGCCGAAACCGGGAATCGGGTTTTGCACAGCAACAGGCATATCGGTATAATGCGTTTTTGCCGCCTAAGGAACGCCAAGATGCGCATCATCGAGAAAGCCTATACTTTCGACGACGTTCTCCTCGTCCCGGCCCACTCCTCCGTACTGCCGCGCGACGTCTCCCTCTCTACCAAGCTCACCCGCAACATCAGCCTGAACCTGCCGCTGATTTCCGCCGCGATGGACACCGTTACCGAATCCCGCCTGGCCATTGCCATGGCGCAGGAAGGCGGTATCGGCATCGTCCACAAGAATATGTCTGCCGAAAAGCAGGCACTGGAAGTCTCCAAGGTTAAGCGCCATGAAAGCGGCGTGGTGAAAGACCCGATCACCATCGCACCGGACATGCTGGTACGTGACCTGGTACTGCTTACCCGTCAGCACAAGATTTCCGGCCTGCCGGTGGTGCAGGATGGCAAGGTAGTAGGCATCGTCACCAACCGTGACCTGCGCTTCGAAACCCGCCTGGACCAGCCGGTAGCCAGCATCATGACCCCGCGCGAGCGTCTGGTGACGGTAAAGGAAGGTGCCAGCATCGAAGAAGCCCGCGAGCTGATGCACAAGCATCGCCTGGAACGCGTACTGGTAATCAATGAGGCCTTCGAACTGAAGGGCCTGATTACCGTTAAAGACATCATCAAGACCAGCGAACACCCGAACGCCAACAAGGACAGCCAGGGCCGTCTGCGCGTAGGCGCCGCGGTAGGCACCGGCGGCGACACCGACGAGCGCGTAGCCGCGCTGGTGGCTGCTGGCGTGGATGTGATCGTGGTGGATACCGCCCACGGCCATAGCCAGGGCGTACTGGATCGCGTGAAGTGGGTGAAAACCACCTACCCGCACGTTGATGTGATTGGCGGCAACATCGCCACCGCCGACGCCGCCCTCGCCCTGGTGGCCGCCGGCGCCGACGGCGTGAAAGTGGGCATTGGCCCCGGCTCCATCTGCACCACCCGTATCGTGGCCGGCGTGGGCGTACCGCAGCTGACCGCCATTCACAATGTGTCCGAAGCGCTGAAAGGCACCGGCGTGCCGATGATCGCCGACGGCGGCATCCGCTTCTCCGGTGATATCTCCAAGGCACTGGCAGCAGGCGGCAACGCCGTGATGCTGGGCGGCATGTTCGCCGGCACCGAGGAAGCGCCGGGTGAAGTCGAGCTGTATCAGGGCCGCTCCTACAAGTCCTACCGTGGCATGGGCAGCCTGGGCGCGATGAGCCAGGGCTCCGCCGATCGCTACTTCCAGGACACCACCAATGCCGCCGACAAGTTCGTGCCGGAAGGCATCGAAGGCCGCGTGCCGTACAAGGGCCCCATCGCCCAGGTGATCCACCAGCTGGTGGGCGGCCTGCGCTCCTCCATGGGCTACCTCGGCTGCCGCACCATCGACGAAATGCACCAGAAAGCCGGCTTTGTGGAGATTACCTCCGCCGGCATGCGTGAATCGCACGTGCACGACGTACAGATCACCAAGGAAGCACCGAACTACCACGTGGATCGCTAAACACCTCCCACGTTGGCCGCAAAAACCCCCACACTCTGTGCGGGGGTTTTTGCATTTCTGCGCCGCCGTAGAACACGCAAGCCGGGATTGCCAGAAAAAAGTGGGGTGTACCGAAGAACAATAGAATTAATTCACCTGAAAACTACCATTTGAGATGTTTACAAATGGGCGGGCAGAGCAACTGTCCATGCATGCCACGCATTCAGGGAGATCACCATGGCTACCATCAACGGAACTGACGCCAGCAATACCCTCTCCGGCACCAACAAGGACGACGTAATCTATGCCGCCGCAGGCAACGACACGGTAAACAGCGGCAACGGCGATGACTACGTGGATGGTGGCAGCGGCAACGACAAGCTGGATGGCGGCAATGGTGACGACACCCTGCTAGGCGGCACCGGTGACGATAGCTTGCAGGGTGGTAGTGGCGACGATCTGCTGGATGGCGGCGAAGGCAGCGACAAGCTTTATGGCGACAGTGGCGACGACATCCTCAATGGCGGCGACGGCAACGACTACCTGGACGGCGGCAGCGGCTTCGACACCCTGTACGGCAACAAGGGCAACGACATCATCCTGGGCGGTAGCGGTGCCGACAACATCTTTGGTGGTGACGGCAATGACACCATCGGCCGCAGCGACAGCCGCAACGACGACAGTAGCGAGAGCGGCGGCGACACCATTTACGGTGATGGCTTCAACGGCCAGAACATCTATGACAGCCAGGGCCGGCTTATCGATATCGGCCAAGGCAGCCTGGCTACCCAGATCGGCAACGACATCATCTACGGCGGCAGCGGCAACGACCTCATCTATGGCGATAACGGCAACGCCAGCACACAGAATATCGGCGGTAACGACATCATCTACGCCGGCAGCGGCAGCGATATCGTTTATGGCGAAGGTGGCGACGACAGCATCTACGGTGAAAACGGCAATGACAGGCTGTATGGCGGCGCCGGCAATGACCTGATCAGCGGCGGCAACGGCGATGACACCATCGAAGGCGGCAGCGGTGACGACACCCTGAACGGCGGCGAGGGCAAGGACACCGTATTCGGCGGTGCAGGTAACGACATCATTCAGGGTGCTGACGGCAAAGACACACTGTACGGCGGCTCCGGCGATGACACCATCGGTCTCAACGACAGCGGGCGACACGGCGAGAACAGCGAAAACGGCCGCGATATCATCTATGGCGACGGGCTGGAATCCGCCGGCGGCGGCAACGCCACAGCCACGGGCAATGACAGGATTTTTGCCGGGCGCGGCAATGACATCATCTATGGCGACAATGGCAACAACCAGGCGGCCAACAGCGACGACAACAATGGTGGCAGCGACACCATCTACGCCGGCAGCGGCAACGATATCGTCTACGGCGAAGGCGGCGATGATGCCCTGTATGGCGAACGGGGCAACGACAACCTGATCGGCGGCGCCGGCAACGACACCCTGAATGGCGGCATGGGAGCCGATACCCTCAGTGGCGGCAAGGGCGCCGATAGCTTCGTATTCACCGCCAGCACCGGCACCCACCGCGATGAAACCCATCGCCACAGCGGCTATGACCACGACGATCAGCCAAGCTGGTCGGATAGCACCGTCGGCGCGATGGATACCATTACCGACTTCCAGGGCATCCAGGACACCACCAACCCGCTGCAACGCGACAAAATCGACCTGCGCCAGCTACTGGGCGACACAGTGGACCTGCACTGGGGCGGCAACACCCCCACCGCCAACGGCGTGTGGTTCGTACACGGGAGCGACGGCAACACCTACGTCTACGCCGATATCAACGGCAACCCGGGCACACCGGAGCTGGCCATCAAGCTGCAGGGCATTCATCAACTGCTGCTTGGCGACTTTCTGGGCGTGGAAAATCACGGCCCGCTTGCCCTGGCAGACGGCAATGCCAGCGACACTGTTATCGAGGCCGGCGGCGTCAACAACAACCAGCCCGGCGACGACAGCGCCAGCGGCAATGTGCTGGGCAACGACAGCGACCCGGACGCCCCGTTCGATACCCTCACCGTCTCTGCCGTCAACGGCCATGCGGCCAACGTCGGCACCAGCATTAGCGGCACCTACGGCACGCTGACCCTCCACGCCAACGGCAGCTACAGCTACCAGCTGGACAACAACAACATCAATACGCAAGGCCTGGCCCAGGGCATGACGGAACACGATGTCTTCAGCTACACCATCAGCGACAGCACCGGAGCAACATCCACCGCCAGCCTGAGCATTACGGTTACCGGCAGCAATGATGCGCCGGTGCTGGACAGTGCCATTGCCGATACCAGTGTCGATGAGGACAGCGCCTTCAGCTACAACGTGGCGGCCCACTTCGCCGACGACGACAGCATCCAC